>JAOAHM010000061.1 GCA_026415235.1 Ignavibacteria bacterium
AGACAAAATTTTCGAGCCATATACTCAACAAGAACTTGGTTGGAATAGACCTTACGAAGGAGTCGGATTGGGACTTGCTCTGGTAAAAAAATACTTAAATCTGAACGGAATGGATGTTACATTCATAAGTGAAGAAGGTAAAGGAAGTATCTTTTATATTCATTTTAATGATACAGAAGTAAAAGAATAACTTTATTTCTTTTAAAGACTTTGTTCAGATTATTAAGGTAAACTTATTTCAGCACAACAAATTTTTTGGTGATTTTTAAGTTACCTGATTTCAGTTGATAGAAATAAATTCCAGAGCTCAATTCTTGATTAAAATTACTCTTACTAATCTCAACTTCATAAATACCTGCATCTTTAATTTCGTTTACTGGTTCAAGGATTTTTCTACCAAGACAATCATAAATTGAAATGTTCACAAAACTCTGATTAGGAACACCAAATCTAAATTTTGTTGTGGCGTTAAATGGATTTGGGAAATTTTGAGTTAAGAAGAAATCATTAACAATTGAACTATTATTTTCAACATTTGTAGTTGTATCAATCGTTATTTGATAAGCACCTATACCATTGTTTGTCGCCAAAACATAGACGATGAAAACATTTCCTCTATAGTGTCGAACAGCTACATCACCACTTAAACCAATGTTATTAGCATTGCTACCAAGAGTAGGAGTAGTTTCGTAAATCCTTGCATTTTGAATACCGTTTGTAATCTCAAGTATTCTTGCGTTTTCGTTAAACGCACCATACTGATAAGTTACAAGAAATTTCCTTCCTGATTTTTCAAAATATCTAATTGCGTTACTTTGTGTTGCAACAGTTCCTGATGGTGCTGTCCCCAAAATTGTACCAGTAGGTGAATAATACTTTGGCAAAATGCCAGTTGCATTCACAAAGAAATTAGAGTTTCCTTTTGTAATTGGTGCAACTGAAGGATTGGTTCCATAATTGGAGATATCAGACAAAATAATTTCTTGAGGAGTTTGATTAAAACTTCCATTACTCATTGTCCATTTCAAAATTCGATTTGAATTTGCAACTCCTGCATAAATAATTGCTGAATTATCAGACCAACTTCCAACGACTGTAATTTTATCACCGAGACGATAGGCACCACCAGAATATTGAATAATGGTTTCTGGAATCGAATTCTCATTATCCCATTTATAAACTTTAAATGGTGAAGTTGAAGCACTTGTAGTAAGATTTGCTGCAATAATTTTTCCATCTTCAGTTACTTCGACATCATTAAGAGTAAAAGTGCCTCCACTAATTCCACTGATATTCAAGTTACCCACAACATCGCCACTTTGTGCATCTAAAATCAAAACATTTGGTCGAGCTACTACATAAACTCTATGATTGTTGTTGACAAAACCATAAGCTAAACCTCTTTCAGTACTTGCTGTAGGCGATAACCAAGAAGGTAAATTGTTACCTGAAGCTGAAAAACTCCATGTTGGTATTCTTTCTCCTGTCACAGTAATCGAAATTGTATCAGCTAAGTTTTTAATTCTACCGATTAAAATTCCTGTACCAACACTTCGTGGATAAAAGAAACCTAATGAATCAACAAATCCTTGGATACCTTGAACTGTCCATTGAACTTCTGTTGGAAGAACATCAATTTCATAACCCCAGATATCTTTTCCATAAATTTCTATTTTTTTTGATTGAGTAGAGTCAATGAAAATTTGACGAGGCCAGAGGTAGAAACTATCAATTACATCTTTTGCATAAATTTCACTTATTGCAAGAAGAGCATTTGCAACAGACCTTTCACCTGCAGCATCGCTTGGAGAATTAACAACACGATTTCTCACAACCATTGTTGTTGAACCACCACCATCAAGATTGACTGCATTCCAACATCCAATTGAAAGCATATAATTTGCAAGTTCAGGAAGAGACATACCAACACTGAAACCAGGTTGACGACCATCCACTGTTACAAAAAATACTTTAGATGAATCTCGATTAAAACCGACTGCAGTTCTTGGATGAACTGCTGTTTGTAAACCTGATGGAATTGTTCCATTGATTATTAATGTTGGTCCACCTCCAGTCATTGAAAATACATTTCCTCGAAATGGATTCGTATTGAAAATCAAACTTATTGTATCGTTCACAAAAATTGAAGTATCGAGAAAAGTTTTCATTGTACCGTTACCAGAAAGAACATACTCATCAGGTGCAAAAGTCATATTACCAACACCGATGTTTTTTGATTTTACGAGAAACTTAATTGTGTCTCCAATTATTAACGAAGTAAGTCGTTGCAGTTTTATTTCAGTTACTTCGTTGTTTGTCTTTGTTGAATTACCAAAATACTTGTTGTAAATAACAAGATTGTTAGTCCTTACCGTATCATTTAATCCATTAATTGTTCTGATGTAACCTTTTTTAGTTTTTACATAAGCTTGAAAACTTATATCGTCAATTATTAATCGTTTTAGTGTATCAACTGCGAAACAAGGTCGTGGACTTGTTCTCCCAAATGCGTACTCATTACTTGCAATCATCGAACCGATTAGAAAAGTATATGGATTGTAAGGGTCACCAATTCCAAAGAAATCAGCATTTACAGCACCAATAACTACATGACCACTTCGACTACTTCTTTTTGCCATTGAAGATGTTTTCTCGAAACCTGTGCCGAGCACATCCTTTGCAAGAACAGTGTTTATTTTATTCTTAGGATTTTTTATATCAATCTCAAGAATTTTGATGTTATATGGTCCAACAGAATTTTTATAGACAGAATGATATCTAATCCCAGGTCCAACAGTTACAACTGTTGAATCATCAGCAAAAGAATTGAATGGAAAAATTATAGTTAAGATAAAAATCGAAATTAAAATGGAATTGATTCTCATAATCACCTCACTGGTCTTTTACAAAGATATTTATTCAAAATTATCGACCAAATATGAAGTATTAAATTGTTTGATAAATCGAAAGGAATTATTATTTGCTTAATGCTTTTTTAATTGGAGCTAAAAGAGAATAAATCCATTTTTCACTAATTGCAATAGTGACAAAAACAATCAGAGCAGAAAGAAGTGAGATAAGATAGCTTAATTCTGATTGAATAACATAGTGAGTTATTATCCATACAACAGAGCCAGTAATAACAGAACTTATTGCACTCAAACCATTTCCAAACCTACCAAGTAATCCAAACATAAAAACGACAAAAATTCCACTGCTGCCAAATGCCGAAGCATCTTTGACGAGATTATAAACTCCCTCAGCATGCGTTGCAAGTAAATATGCAATTATTCCTGATATCAAAACATTGAGCCGTGTAATTCGAACTTTTCTTTTTTCATCTTTTATTTTGAGGATTGAAAAAGTAATGTTGTGAGACATCAAAGCAGAAGAAGCTAACAAAGTACTATCAACAGTTGAAAGAATTGCAGAGATTAACGCTCCAGCAAAAACTACATACAAAATTGGTGAAAGATATTTTTGAGCTATCATTGGTAAAATTTGTTCAGGATGTTGAAGGTCTGGATAAATTGTAATTCCAATCAATCCAATTGTAAGAGGAATCAGACCAATCAAAATGTAAAGTGAACCTGCGAGAATTGAAGACCTTTGTGCAACTACATGAGATTTTGCAGCAAAGACTCGTGACAATAATTCTTGTGCGATTAAAGAACCACAAATTGGAATTGCCCAAGCTTCGATGGTTTGAAGCACATTCATTAAAGAAGATTCATTAAAGGATGTATTAATTGAAAATTTATCTGTTGCGATTTTAGTAACGGTAGAGGCAACATCAATTCCATCAAAAAATATGATTCCAATCAAAACAAGCAAACCAAAAATTAAAATCAAACCTTGAATTAAATCCGTCCATGCATCCGCAAGTAAACCACCAAAAACAGTATAAGTGATTACAATTAATGCGGAAATAAGAATAGAAACTTCAACCGTAAGATTTGAAGAA
>JAOAHM010000083.1 GCA_026415235.1 Ignavibacteria bacterium
CCTGATGCAACTGGAACACTTAGAATTGCTGATGGGATCGTTAAAAGCTATGAATATAACGGGACACGCGCACCAATCAAAACAACATTTTACGGAGCATTGGACAGATATTATTCTTTTGACAAAAAATTTCCATTTAATCTTCCTAAATATTGGGAGAATTTGCCTGTTGAATTTGATCTATCTTCTCCGTTAAATTTTATCAGCACAAATGATATTGTTGGAGGTAATTCTGGAAGCGCAGTTTTGAACCTCAACGCTGAGGTAATTGGTCTTGCCTTTGATGGAAATATCGAAAGTTTACCAAACAACTTTATTTACACAACGGAAGCAAATAGAACTGTTTCAGTTGCTACCTTAGGAATGTATAATGCAATCAAATACATTTACAAAGCAGAAAATCTCGCTAAAGAATTAATTAACGGAAAAATTGAAAGTGAATAATTATGAAAAAATTAGTTTTAATTTTTCTCTTTATTGCTGAGTTTCATTTTACACAAGATTTTGATCAAAGAAATTATCTTTCATCAAATCAGATAAAAGATAAAATCTATCAAAACCTAGAAAAACTCGAACTTCAATTCCTTCGCAAACTGAATAATAATGATTACTTGAAAGCAAAGGAAATAATTTTCGATTCTTACTTGCTTCTATTCTCTATTCCTGATTTTGAATTTGATGATTATTTAATAATGAGTGAGCAAGATTTCAAGCAATTAGTTTCTGATCTTAAAAATGAATCTTTTACAGAGGATAAATTGACAATCATTGAGCTTGTCTCTAATTCCAACAATTTTACTGTGTCTCAAGTCTATCAGATTTTAGAAACAATAGATTTCTCTGAGGACAGAATTGAAGCAATTGAATTGTTGTATCCTTCAATCGTAGATAAATACAATTCATACAGGTTATTATCCCTTTTTAATAATTCAACTGATAAACAAACCGTTAGAAATATTATTTCAAATTATAATTACTTAAGAAGATGAACTGGATTTTTCTTATAGTTGCAGGCTTGTTTGAAATTGCTTGGGCTATCGGTCTAAAATATACGGATGGATTTACGAAACTTTTCCCTTCAATATTTACTATTGTTGCGATGATTATAAGTTTAGTACTGTTGTCATATTCAGTAAAAAACATACCAATCGGAACCGCCTATGCTGTTTGGACTGGAATTGGTGCAGCTGGAACAGCAATTTTAGGAATATATTTATTCAACGAATCAAAAGAGCCTTTGAGGATATTTTTTATAATTTTGATTGTCATTGGTATTGTAGGATTAAAATTTTTTGATAGAAGTTAATTCAATCTAAAATTATTTTCTGTTTTTAATCTGATTGTAAAATTCAAGTGCCAAAGGATTTTTCGGATTCATTTGTAAACTTTTCTCAAGTGCATAAATAGTTTGTTCAACATTTCCATCCAAATAAAAAGCGCCAGCAAGATTATACCAAACTTGATAATCTGCATCACTATATTTCACTGCTTCTTGCAGATAAGGTAGTGATTTTTTGTGGTCATTTAGTTTAAGATAACATTGTCCCAACCATTTGTAAGTAAAAAAGTCTGGTTTTATGGAATGTAATTTTTGAAGATAAGGAATTGCTGTATCAACCAATCCTTTATCAATTAAATAAGCTGCCACTGTTTTATAAGGAACATCATAATAAGGTCTCTCTGCGATTATCGCATTCATCTCTCTCAAAAATCCATTAATATCATTCTTTGAAAGATAATATTCAGCCAACATACTATGACCAGTTTCCCACATAATTTGTTTATTAAAAATTTGAGCTGCAATCGTGTCAACAATTGAAGTCATTTTGTAATTGAGCATTTTATAATTTGGAGTTCCCTTCGGAACAAAAGGATATTGACCAGTAAGAACTATTATGGAAAAATTTGCAAGCGTAGAGTCTAACGCAGTAAAAGGAAAGTTTGCTTTAAGTATGCTATCAGCTTTCTCTTCTGTTATTTCTGACCTGCGTCCTTTGGGAAGATAATTTCGTTTTTTCATTTCATCAAAAAATGTATCCGCTATAAGTCTATATCCTTCAATGTTGGGATGAAGATGATCTACAGTGAGATTATATCCAACTAATTGATACGGACTATTTTCTCTGAATACTGAATCAATATTAACAACTGGCACATTGTATTTTGCTCCAATTTCAGAAATAGCATCATTAATTTTTTGAGGAGCTCTGAATCTTAATGCATCATATTCTTTTGCTAGAAGAAAAAGTTCTTTGGCCTTTTCAATATTTCCTCTCTGAAGTTCAACATTTGCTAGATTAAAAACTTCTTCAGCGGCAGGATATTTTTCAGTCTTAACTGATACAAAAGGTTTGTGTTCTCTTAAATTACTTGTCAGTTTTCCTATGATTAGAGGGACATTTTCTTTCTTAATCATTTCTACCATATCGGTTATGTTACCTTTAAATTGTTCAATACCAGCCCAGAACTCATCCGAATCGTAAATTATTAATGAATTCCCAATCATTTGAGACATTAAAGTCTCATTATCTTCTACTTTCTTTTCTCCAAGATCTTTAAACAATCCATAAAACCAGCCAATTATATCTCTCAACAACTGTGTAATCTTGAAATTGTATAACCAAAGATAAAGATTGACTAAATGTCTGGATTTTCCCATTGAAACAGTTGAACCAACACCAAGAGCACCGTAGTATTCGTTATGTCCAGCATAAATTAAAATTAAATCAGGCTTTTGCTCCAAAACAGCTGGAAGAAAATCTCTAAGTGTATATGAATTTATAGCAGAAATCCCGAGATTTATAACTTCAACATTATTTTCAGGATATAGTAATTCAAGTTTTCTTTTCAATTGTCTTGGAAAAGAGGCATTTGGGACATAAGGCCATCCGGCGGTAGAACTACCACCAAAAGCAAAAACTCTGAATGTGTTAGGTTTCTTTACTTTATCAAATCCATCTGGCAATGCTGAAGGTACTGATCTCGTCCCGTAAAAATATTTATGAGGAATTTCTGGATTTAGAAAAAGTTTATCAGAGTGATAATCTGTTATTGTTTTGAAAATAGTAAAATCGCGTCCATAATTTATAATTCGAAGTGTTATTTCAATTAATACAAAAAACATTATTGGAATTAGAATCAAAATAAGATAAAACCATTTAGGAGGTTTTTTTATTACAGAGTTTCTTGTATTAGAATTATTTGATTTAAGATGTTTTTTCTTCATATTCAACTTTTCAAAATTATTATTAGTTTATTAAAATCTTTAAATATGAAAACATTATTTCCTTTAAGACGCAAGTCAAATTTAGTAAATTGAGTATTATAAAAAGTCGAAATAAACTCTGATGAAAATTTCTTTTTATGCAGTATTACTGATAATTTTTCTTCAATCAATTACAATTGGTCAAACTTTATCTAAACCGTACGTCGCAAAAGTTGGAACAAAATTTATATCTGATTCAGAATTTCTTGAAAGATATGAATTTACACCAGGATTTAGAAGACATATTAGACAATTAGATGATTCGAATAAACTTGAATTTTTATTTACTTTAATTGCTGAAAAGCTATTTGCTCTTGAGGCAAAAAGTATTGGATTAGACACAACAGAAGTAATTCGCTTTTCAAAAAAAGCATTTGAAAGAATTTTCGTTAGAGACAAATTATTCCAAGAAGAAATAAGAAAAAAAATTACCATCACTGATGATGAAATAACTGAAGCAACTATAAAAAACAACTCAAAACTTTATGTAAAATTTCTTTTTTCAAATGATAAAGAGGAAATTGAACAACTTTATGATTTCTTAAAAAATGGCGTAGAATTCGATTCTATCTTGATTGAAAGCCCTGAATATGATGAACAAAAAGAACCGATTGAAGTTTTATTTGGTCAGATGGATGAGTTTATCGAAGACTCATTGTATAAACTAAATGTAGGTCAATTCACAAAACCAATTCTAACACCTGATGGTTGGTATATTTTCAAACTTGTCAATAAATCTCAGAACCTTTTCATAACAAACGATGATAAAGAAAATGCAAAAAAAACTGTTATCCGAATAGTTGAAAACAGAAAACTGATTCAACGTCAAAAAGAATTCTACAAAGAATATTTTCAAAACAAAAAAGTTGATGTTGATCCAAAGTTGTTTGAAATTTTAGCACAAAAGATTTCATCAATTTTTGAAAACAAAAGAAAAAACTTTTCTTACAAAGAAAATCAACCAACTTATCTTGATGCTTATGATATTATCAAAATTGAAAATGAAATTTCTTATAATGACCTCTTATCACCTTTTATAATTTTTGAACAAGATCCTATTTCTTTCAGAGAATTTATTCGAAATCTCGCCTTCGATGGTTTTAATTCAAAAGAATATAAAATTAATATCATTCGTGCCTCGTTAGATTTCTACACTAAAAGATTTATCGAGCACGAATTCTTTTATCGAGAAGGACTAAAGAGGGGATATCATAAAAATCCAGATGTAGTTAGTGAAGTTGAAAAATGGCTTGATAATTATCTCTTTCAAATGTTTCAAAATCAAATTATAGATTCTATTCAAGTATCCGATGATGAAATAAAAGCTCTTTACGAATCTCAAAATAAACCAAAAGAGTTTACTACCGTTGTTAATATCATAGAAGTTTTGACAGATGATTTGAATATAGTTGATACTGTTTTAAATGAAATAAAAAGAGGAACAGATATAAGATTGCTTGCAGCCCGATATAGTATCAGAGAATTCACAAAAGGCAGAAATGGTGAATTCGGTAGATTTCCTGTTACCTCATTCGGAGAAATAGGGAAGATAGCCGAAAAAATGCAAGTAGGAGAAATATATGGACCTTTGAAAGTTCCTGAAGGATATTCAATATTCAAATTAATAGAAAAAGATACTGCTTATGTAGAAAAGCCTAAACCTTTCGAACAAGTTAAAGAACAATATAGGCAGGAACTTGCATTTGAAAAATCCAGGTTGAAGTTAAATGAACTTACCTACAATCTTGCATTGAAATACAACATCGAGCTAAATATTCAGGAACTTGATAAAATAAAAGTTACAAGATTGCCAAGTTTCGGTATAAGAAATCTTGGTTTTGGTGGGAAAATTACTGCTGTTCCAATACTTGCTCCAAACTTCGAATGGGCATATCGATGGATTCAAACTCAAAACAAGAAAATTCTACCATAAAAATTTTTTAATACAAAAAACATCTTTCGAAATAAAAATAAAACAGTTTAGGAAGATTTATTGTTTGGAATTTATAAAAAAGAAAGATGTAATTTTGCATTCGCTTTAAAAAAGAAAAGGTATTATGGCAAAAAATCTTTTAATAGTAGAATCTCCGGCAAAAGCAAAAACAATTGAGTCATATCTGGGAAAAGAGTTCATAGTAGCTTCTTGCTATGGGCATATCAGGGACTTGAGTAAAAAAAATATGGGAATTGATATAAAAAATGGATTTACTCCAACATATAAAATTCCCGAAGATAAAGCCAAAGTTGTAAAAGAATTAAAAAAGCTATCAGAAAAAGCAGATTATGTTTGGCTTGCAACAGATGAAGATCGAGAAGGAGAGGCAATTTCTTGGCACTTAAAAGAAGTTCTTGAACTACCAGATAAAAAAATAAAAAGAATCGTTTTTGATGAAATTACAAAAAACGCAATTCAACAGGCTGTTGCTAATCCAAGAAACATTGACTATAATTTAGTTGATGCCCAACAAGCCCGCAGAGTTTTAGACAGAATTGTTGGATTTGAACTTTCTCCAATTCTTTGGCGAAAAATTCGAACTAAACTTTCTGCAGGAAGAGTGCAATCTGTAGCAGTTAGATTAATAGTTGAACGTGAAAGAGAGATTGATTCTTTCGTTCCAGAATCGAGATACAAAGTAACCGCTATTTTTCTAACAAATAACGGAAAAACTCAAATTCTTAAGGCAGAATTACCAGAATTTTTGAAGGATGAATCCGAAGTAAAAGAATTCTTGAATAAATGTAAATCCGCAGATTTTATAGTTGATTCAGTCGAGAAAAAACCTTTCAAACGCTCTCCTGCTCCACCTTTTACAACATCAACTTTGCAACAGGAAGCAGCACGAAAGCTAAGATTTTCAGTCTCAAAAACTATGTTGATCGCGCAGAGATTATATGAATCTGGACACATAACCTATATGCGAACTGATTCTGTCAACTTATCAGATTTTGCATTATCTGCTGCTGAAGAATCAATCAAAAAAGATTTTGGAAGCGAATACTCTCAACCAAGGAAATATCAGACAAAATCTGCAACAGCTCAGGAAGCTCACGAGGCAATAAGGCCAACTGATTTTTCAAAAGAATCAATTCCAGGTTCAAAAGATGAACAAAATCTTTATCAATTAATTTGGAAACGTGCAATTGCTTCTCAGATGAGTGATGCACAATTAGAAAGAACAACAATTAATATTAAAATTTCGAATACTAATAACTATTTCATCGCAAAAGGGGAAGTCATTTTATTTGATGGTTTTCTTAAAGTTTATCTTGAAAGTAGTGATGAAGAATCAGAAGAAAACGGTTTTGATTCAATTTTGCCATCAGTTAAAAACGGTGATCAGCTCGAACTAAAAGAAATAACAGCAACTGAAAGATTCACCCGCCCACCTGCAAGATACAACGAAGCCTCTTTAGTAAAAAAATTAGAAGAACTCGGAATTGGAAGACCTTCAACATACGCCCCAACAATTAGCACAATTCAAAAGAGAGGTTATGTTCTCAAAGAAGATCGTGAAGGTAAAGAAAGAGAATACAAAGTTTTTCAACTTGATGATAAAAGAACAATCACAGAATTCACAAAAACTGAAATCTATGGCTCAGAGAAACAGAAACTATTTCCCTCTGATTTAGCAATGTTAGTTACTGATTTTTTAATGAAGCACTTTCCTCAAATAATGGATTATCAATTTACAGCAAAGGTCGAGGAAGAGTTGGATGAAATTGCTTTAGGTAAAATCAAATATCAGGAAATGTTAAGTGAATTTTATCCAACATTTCACAGTAAAGTCGAAGAAACTATTGAAACAAGTGATCGAGTAAGTGGTGAAAGAATTCTTGGAATTGATCCATCAACAGGGAAAACTGTTTCAGTTAGAATGGCTCGATTTGGACCTGTTGCACAACTTACTAATCCAAATGATCCCAATGAAGCGCCTGTTTATGCTGGATTAAGAAAAGATCAAAAATTAGAAACCATAACTTTAGAAGAAGCTTTAGAATTATTTAAACTTCCAAGAGTTGTTGGCGAATTAGATGGTAAAGAAATAATAGCTTCAATTGGAAGATTTGGCCCTTATATCAAATATGACAATAAATTCATATCAATTAAAAACAAGTTTGATCCTCATACAATCACATTAGAAGAAGCAATTTCAGTGATAGATGAAAAACAAAAAGCAGATTCAGAAAAATATGTAAAAATATTTGATGAGGATCCTAAATATCAAATACTAAAAGGTCGTTGGGGCGTTTACCTCAGAGCCGGAGATAAAAACGTAAAATTACCTAAAGATAGAGATCCTTTGTCATTTACTTTTGAGGAAGTTGTAAAATTGGCTGAAGAATCTTCTTCTTCAAAATCTAAGAAAAGAAAAAAAAGTAAATAGAGTAAGAGTATGAGTAAGATATTTTTTATTCTTTTGATATTGTTGATTTCTAAACATTATCCACAAAATCTTCCGCTCGAAGAAAACAAATACCAATATCCAACTTCTCACAAACAATTGTCAGAATTTGTTAAAAAGCTTGATGAATCTTCAGACCTTTTGAATGTTGAAGAAATTGGAAAATCAGTTGAGGGTAGAGAAATTTTTGCATTAAAGTTTTCAAAAAATCAATTCGGTAAAGATGAAAGTAAACTTCGTATTTTATTTTTCGCTCAACAGCACGGCAATGAACAGTCAGGAAAAGAAGGTGCTTTGCTTCTTGCTTATAAATTAACACAAAAAGAAAATAAACATCTTTTTGATAAAATTGATTTAGCAATAGTCCCTCAGGTTAATCCTGATGGTTCAGAAGTAAATAAAAGAAGAAATGCTAACAACGTTGATCTGAACCGTAATCATTTATTAATTGATCAACCTGAGGTAAAAGCTCTTCATAATTTTTTCTATAAATATTACTTTGAAGTCAATTTAGATGTTCACGAATACAGTCCTTATTCACAAGATTGGAGAGATTATGGTTATATCAAACGAGCAGATGAACAATTAGGTTTACTGAGTAACATAAATATATCTGAAAAAATCCTGAACTATTCCAAGCAAAAAGTATTAATATTTATATCTAATGCCCTTCAAGAAAAAAATTACTCATTTAATGAATATGTTGTTGGTGGCCCACCAAATTTAGAGAGGTTAAGACACAGCACTGTTGATATAAATGATGGTCGTCAAAGTTTTGGAATATTGAACACACTTTCTTTTATACTCGAAGGTAAAAATGGAAAAGATAATTTCATTGATAATATCAAAAGAAGAGCAGAGGGACAATATGAAGCAATGCTTGCTTTGTTAAAGTTTTGTTATATCAATTCAGAGGAAATTAAAGAATTGATCACCACAGAACGCAAAAATCTTATTTACGACTATTCACCAATCATAGTTCAGATGGATCACTTTAAAGATGGATCGAAGTTTAATTTACCAGTTACAAATGCACAGAATGAAATAGACACAACAATTCAAATAGATAATTATAATCCACAAGTAAAAAAAATTTTAGAAGTCCCTCAACCTGATGCATATTTAGTTCCAAAGGCTTGTAGTCTATCAGTAGAGTTCTTAAATAACCATAAAATTGATTACAATGATAATTTACCTGAATTAGGCACGCTACAGATTTATCAAATAGAATCGATTGATACTATTGAAATTGAAGGTGAAAAATTTGGAAATCCTAATGTTATTATCACTGAAAAGAAAATATCAGAAATAGATCGAGAAAAGTATTACATTGTTCCACTTAATCAAGTTAAAAGAAAAGTAATTTCCTTAGCTTTTGAACCGCAATCGATGTTTGGTTTAAGAAATTATGATAAATATAAAAAACTTTTACAAGTAGGAACGGCCTATCCAATTTTTAGATTCTTTAGAGATTGACAACTTACAAATCTGTAATAAAA
>JAOAHM010000015.1 GCA_026415235.1 Ignavibacteria bacterium
TATAAAACTACTTCCTCACCATTCTATTCTTTATTTCAAATTTTAACTTATTAACAAATTATTCACTTAATACCCTGGGAAATTATATAATTATATCATTATACCCCTGAATTATATTGTTATATTATTATAGAGGATGAAAGAGGTTCATCCGTTGCAGTATGTTAAACCAAAAAAAAGAGGTACAAAATTCAAAAATTCAATTTCAGAAAGGTTAACGGCAGCACAGATTGCCAAAACCAACTCATTTGTAATAATTTTAAATCGAAACTAATTTCGAGTAATAAAATCATTTCATTAAAAAGTTTGTTAAACTAAAAGAGGAAATCTTAAATATGAGAAAAATAAAACTACAAGAGAAAAATAGAGAGTATTATGTTTGCAAAATAGCATGTGTAGGTAAAAATTATCTTGAGCATGCAAAAGAACTTGGAGATGCAGTGCCAGAAAAACCTGTGATTTTTATTAAACCTTCTTCTTCGATAATCTTCAGTGGAGAAAAAATTATTTATCCAGAATTTTCAAATTCACTTCATTATGAAACAGAACTTGTTCTTTTAATTGGAAAAACAGGTAAGAAAATCTCTAAGCAAAGTGCTTTAAATTATATCGCAGGTTATGCTGTTGGACTTGATATGACATTAAGAGATTTACAATCGGAAGCAAAGAGACTTGGTCACCCTTGGACAATTTCTAAATGTTTCGATACCTCAACCGTTTTGAGTGAATTCGTATCAGCTGAAAAGATTGATAATCCCAATTCTCTTGAAATCAAACTTTGGGTAAACAATCAACTAAAACAAGATGACAATACTTCGAACATGATTTATTCAGTTGAAGAAATTATTGAATACTTATCTTTTTATTTTACTCTTGAGGAAGGAGATTTAGTATTTACTGGAACCCCAAAAGGAGTTGGTGAAGTGAAAGTGGGTGATAAACTTGTAGCCGAGATTCCAAAGGTTGGTAGATTGGAAACTGAAGTAATAAAATAAAAATTTAAGCATCATCTTTTGACATAAAATATTCTACCGTAGTAAAATTCACCATTAGTGATTTGTATTGTATAAAGATATGCACCAGTAGAATTGAGTATTTTATCTAAGTTAAGTTTTAGTTCATGATTTCCAGGTCTTAAAAATCCGTTATAAGCTGTTTCAATCTTTTCTCCTTGAAGGTTGTATATATTAATAAGTACAAATTCTGGTTTGTAAGGATTGAAGAAATCTTTTGCTTTTGAAATTTTGAAATTTAAAACATATTCACTTTCGAATGGATTATTTTGCCATTGATAGCTGAAAGGATTTTCTTTTGCACGAGCGTAGAAGTTAACGAGATTAAGAGGAAAATTAGATTTATAGTAAAAGAAATTTCCGCTGTAATCTCCCAATACAAGTTCTAATCTTCCATTACCATCAAGGTCAGCAAATCCTGGTGAAGCATTTTGTTTAACTCGAACATCTTTAAATAAATCTCTATTTAATTCGAAATATGGGAAGTAAGGTGTTCCAGTATTTTCATAATAAATAATTCTACCATCTCTTGTACCAATAATTAAGTCATAATCGCCATCACAATCTACATCTGCAAAAGTAGGTCTTGAGTCAAATAAGAAATTAACATTATTCAAAATCGAGTTATTCACATTGAAATTATTTTTCCCATCGTTAATCAACATTAAATATTGATCAGGAGTACCACCACAAATCAGATAATCCATAAAACCATCACCATTAATATCTGCTGCAGCAGGTGCGCTTTTTTCTTTCACTTTAATATTCTTAAAGATAGATTGATTTTCAACAAAACCAGAGCGATTATTAATGAAACAATAAACTTTTCCATTCAATGCACCTGAAATAATATCCATATCACCATCATTATCAACATCAACAAAAATTGGTGTGCTAAAAGAAGGTACACTTAAGCTTGAGAATATTTTATTTTCTTTTTTGAAAGAAGGGTAAAATTTATTTCCAACATTTCTAAAAAATTGAAATCCGCCGAGGTAATCTCCACTTAGTAAATCAATATCACCATCGTTATCAAAATCGGCAAGAGAAACCGAAGCAGAACCACCAGCAATTCGTATCGGTTCAAAAAGCTGTGATTCTAATTTGAACTTAGGATTTTTTGCAGTACCAATGTTTCTATAAAAGTAAAGTTCGCCATCGGCAGAACCATAGATTAAATCTAAATCACCATCGTTATCAATATCAGCGAAAGTGGGAGTCTTCCAATAGGATTTAGATTCAAAATTTCCAAATGGAAAACTCTGTCTTGCCCATTGCGGAATTTTTTTCGAACCTACATTAACAAAATAAGCAAAAGTATTTTGGTCTCTTCCGACTAATAATTCAATTTTACCATCGTTGTTTAAGTCAGCAAATGCTGGAAATGCATTTAATCCTAAATCTTGAATACCATTTGTTAACGCTCTATCTCTAACAAATCTTGGAAAATTTTTTCTGCCAGTATTTCTAAATCCAATTATTGTCCCAGCAGAAGGACCACCGAATAAAGATTCACCAATACCTATAAATAAATCCAAATCCCCATCACCATCAATATCAATTAAAGCTGGTTTAGCGTCGTTGCCTGTAAATTTATTCACTTCGAAAAAGAAATTATCTATCTTAAAAAAGATGGGAAAAGTTTTATCACCAACATTACGATAATATTGAAGACCTCGAAAAGAACTAAGAATTAAATCATAATCACCATCACCATCTAAATCTGCAAGAAAAGGATAAGACACCGAGTTATGATATTCTCTTTCGTTAACCTCTTTTAGTAATTTATCATCACGGATAAATCTCGGATTATCGGGAGTTCCTACATTTCTAAAAAATAAAATATTGTTTAATGAAGAACTTCCAAGAAATAAATCTAAATCACCATCACCATCTATATCACAGAAAAATGGGGAACTGAAACTAATTGCTTGTATTTCGTTTGGTGTAAAAATAGAATCAACTCGAATCCAGTTTTGAGCAAAAGATGTTTGTATTAATGTGAATAATATTAAAAACAATTTCATCATTTTTCGATTAAAGAGGGAAGATTAAAAAATTATGAGTTAAGAATTACAAAATTTTCGGTTGCTTCTTGTACACTGGGGAAAATTTTAAATATTTTATCCATTCTTGTCATCTCTAAACTGGCAATGACATTTGGATTGTTAACAACGATATGAATATTCCCGCCAATAGGAAGTAACTTTTTATAAGATACAACCAATACACCTAAAAATGTCGAGTCAACAAATTCACATTTCGAAAAATCTACTATTATATATTTCTCACCACTATCAATGGCATTAAATATTATGTCCTTAAAGTCATTAGCTAAGTAAATACTTGTTCGAGGAATATTCACATCAACAATTAATACTTTGTCTTGCTTTATGCTTTGTATCATAACCATTCTTGATTTAATTAAATCAAAAATAAAAAAAATTAAATTTAATAGATATAATTAACTCCAAGAGGAGAACATTTTTAGGTGATATTGATGACATTTGATTTAAAGATAAAATTTTTATTAAAGGAATTAATAAAATTATGTTTGGTGAGATTTTGTTAATTAATTCGAAATTGTAATGAGGAAATATTTTATAAATTTTGATAAAGTTGAAATCGCTTCTGTAACTTTTGATAAACGCTAATTTCAAACTTACTTAAAATCTTATTCGGCTACGATTTAATGATATTGTTAAGTTATAAAAGCTTGCTAAATTAATTTAGAAAAAAAATTCTATTGAAAAGTTAGTTAAAACGGAAATTATTAATTCAACAATCAGAAATAATGAAAGGAGAGCATAATGAAAAGAAAAGTTTTAATAGTTGGAATTACTGGTCTGATTGGAAAAAAACTTGCAAATGCATTGAAAGAAAAATTTGAAGTTCGAGGTTTAGTTAGAAATAAAGAACAAGCATTAAAAAACATTCAAGGATTTGAATTGTATGAATGGAGCATGAGTGAACAACAACTACTTCAAATGATGGAAGATACTAATGTAGTAATTAATCTTTCTGGCAAATCTATTGCAAAAGGGAGATGGACAAAGAAAGCGAAAGAAGAGATTTATAACAGTCGTATCTTAACCACAAAGAAATTAGCTGATTTAATTTGCCGTTCTTCAAAAAAACCTGATTTATTTATTGTGGCTTCTGCAGTTGGGTATTATGGTTTGGATATTGATAAAATTTCTGATGAAGACTCACCACCTTCAAATGATTTTTTGGGACAAGTTTGTGTTGATTGGGAAAAAGCTTCAGAAAGTGTAGATGAGGTTGGTGTGCGAAGAGTAAACATACGAATTAGTACAGTTTTAAGTCGAGATGGAGGAGCTTTACCTTTGCTTGCTTTGCCATTTAAATTTTTTGCTGGAACATATTTCGGAAGTGGTAAACAATTTCTGCCGTGGATACATGAAAAAGATTTAATCAACTTATTTGAATTTGTTATTGAAAACGAAAATGTTCGTGGTCCAATTAATGCTGTCTCGCCTCAGTCAATTACAATGAAAGAATTTTGTAAAACAATCGGAAAAGTACTTAATAAACCTTGCTGGATTAGAATCCCTGAATGGAAAGCAAAGATTTTATTTGGGGAGATGAGCGAACTTTTGATTAAAGGTGGAAGAGTTATTCCAAAAAAAGCTCAAAGTTTGGGATTCAAATTTGAATTTGAAAATATTGAATTAGCTTTGAGAGATTTACTTAAGAGTTGATAGATTTCTAAAAATATGATCCTTTAATCTTTGAAAATGCTAAAATTAAGTATTATTTTTAATCGCAAAATAAGAGAGTAAAATGATATCATTTATATTGAATAACGAAATAATCAAAACTGATTTACCAACGGGGTATGTATTGCTTGATTACATTAGAAAAAATCAAAGGCTCACAGGAACAAAGGAAGGATGTAGAGAAGGTGATTGTGGTGCATGTACAGTTCTTATTGGTGAATTAGTTGATGATGAAGTTGTTTACAAAACAGTTAATTCCTGCTTATTTCCTCTGGGCGATGTACATCTTAAACATGTAGTTACAATTGAAGGATTAAATCTTGAAACGATAAATTACCTTCAAGAACAATTTGTATATCAAGGTGGAACGCAATGTGGTTTTTGTACACCTGGATTTATTGTTTCTTCTATGGGTTATTTAATTAGTTGTAAAAATTATAACCTGAACGATGCATTGATTTACATTGGTGGAAATATTTGTAGATGTACTGGATATTCGGGAATTAGAAGAGCTTTAACAAATACAATTAATTTTTTGAATGAAAAGTTAAAAGGATTCAATTCGGGTAAAAATAATTCTATCAAAAATCTTGTTGAATTAAATTTTCTTCCTGATTATTTCATTACAATTCCCCAAAAGTTAAGAGAATTAAAAGAACATCAAATTGAGGAAAAAGTTAATTACCAAAAGTTTGTATCTGGAGGAACAGACCTTTATGTTCAAAGATGGGAAGAGTTAGTTGACAAAAATGTATATCTCCTTTCGACCAAAAATGATTTGAAAGGTATTTATGTTAATAACGATGAAATTTTCATAGGAGGTGCAAATACAATCTCGGATGTAGAGGAATCTCAAGTTATCAAACAATATCTTCCTGAACTATCTGAGAGTTTGAAATATTTCGGTTCGAAGCAAATTAGGAACAGAGCTACTGTTGCTGGAAATATAGTCAATGCTTCGCCTATTGCCGATTTAGTTAACATGCTTCTTGTTTTAGATGCAAAACTTTATCTGGAAAGTGAACAAAATAAAAGAGAGATATATTTACGAGAGTTTTTCAAAGGTTATAAATTGTTAGATAAAAGTGATGATGAGATAATAAAAGCAATTAGCTTTAAGATACCGAAGGAAAATTATCTATTTAATTTTGAAAAGATATCTCGCAGAACATATTTAGATATTGCAAGCGTAAATTCTTCATTCTTTGGTTATATTGAAAATAATTTTGTTGAAGAGATTCATATTTCTGCAGGTGGAGTTGCACCAATTCCACTTTACCTAAAAACAACATCATCTTTTTTGAAGAATAAAATAATTACCAAAGATTTAATAGCCGAAGCAATTGAAATTGGAATGAACGAAATATCTCCAATTAGTGATGCTCGTGGTTCAGCTGAGTATAAAGAACTTTTACTTCGACAGTTAATTCTTGCTCATTTTGAAAAATTCTTCCCTGAGTTAGTTAGTATTGATTTAGTCCTCAAAGAAGTATAAGGGGGTCTTATGATAAATTTTGATTCAATTAAACATGTCCGAGGAGAATCTCAATTTGTAGATGATTATATACCTTATGAGAAAATTCTTTATGGTTATGTTTTTTATTCTCCAATTGCGCATGGCTTAATTAAAAAATTAGACTATTCGGAAGCATTACAAATTCCAGGTGTGAAATATGTTTTTACCTACAAAGATATTCCTGGCGAGAACCAAGTTGGTGGAATAATACAAGATGAAGAGTTATTTGCAGAGCATAAAGTTGAATTTGTTGGTCATCCAATTGCGCTTGTTGTTGCCGAAGATTTTTTAACTGCCAAAAAAGCAGCGAAGAAAATCAAAGTAGAATTTGAAGAATTGGAACCAGTATTTGACCCAAGAGTGGCTTATGAAAAAGGTTCGTTAATAATGCCCCCTCGAGTTTTCTCGCTTGGTGATGTGAATGAAGCATGGTCAAAATGTGATTATATTATAGAAGGAAGGGTTGATTCAGGCGCGCAAGAGCATCTTTATCTTGAGACTCAAGGTTCAATCGCTTATCCAATTGAAAATGACTCAATCAAAATTTACTCATCAACTCAAAATCCTACTCATACTCAGAGAATTGCTGCTCGTGTTCTTGGTTTACCAATGAATAAAATAGAAGTTGATGTCTTACGACTTGGAGGTGGATTTGGCGGAAAAGAGGATCAAGCAACTCATTGGGCAGTAATGGCTGCATTAGCTGCAAAAAAACTTAAAACAGCTGTTAAGATTATTTTACCACGACAAGAAGATATGAGACTTACTGGTAAAAGGCATCCCTATTCATCTGATTTTAAAATTGGTTTGGATAAGAATGGAAAAATTTTAGCTTATGAAGTTACATTTTATCAAAATGCTGGTGCAAGTGCAGACCTTTCGCCTGCAATTTTAGAAAGAACTCTTTTTCATACTACAAATACTTATTACATTCCTAATGTCAAAGCTACTGCTATTAGTTGTAAAACAAATTTGCTTTCAAACACTGCTTTCCGAGGATTTGGTGGTCCCCAAGCTATGTTTGTGATTGAATCAGCTTTATTCAAAGCTTCTAAGGTAACTGGGATTGATTATCACGAGCTACAAAAAATTAATTTGTTGAAAGAAGGTGATGAATTCCCTTATGGACAGAGAGCAAAAAATTGTCGTGCTCAAATTTGTTACAATACTCTCGAAAAAATTTATAACCTTCCAGAAGTGAAAAAGCAAATCAATCAGTATAATCAGACAAGTAGGTTTTTTAAAAAAGCATATTCAATTATGCCAATTTGTTTTGGAATATCTTTCACATCAACATTTTTAAATCAAGCAAGTGCATTAGTTCATGTTTACACTGATGGAAGCGTTGGAATAAGCACTGCTGCTGTAGAAATGGGTCAAGGTGTTAATCAAAAATTAATTGAAATAGCTTCTAAGGTTTTATCAATTTCAAAATCAAGGATAAAAATTGAAACTACAAACACAACACGAGTAGCAAATACTTCGCCTACTGCTGCAAGCAAAGCTGCTGATTTAAATGGTTTTGCTGTTATGGAAGCTTGTGAAATAATAATGGGACGATTGAAAAAATTTGCTGCTCAACTCTTGAATGTAAAAGAAGATAATGTTCAATTAATAGATGAATCAGTTTATGTGAACAATCAGAAAACAGAACTACGCTGGAATGAGTTAATTCAGAAAGCATATCTTTCTCGAATTAGTCTTTCTGCTCAAGCGCATCATGCAACACCTGATGTTTATTTTGATAGAGAAAAATCTAAAGGCGAACCATTTGCTTATCATGTTTACGGAACCGCTCTAATTGAAGTAACAGTGGATTGCTTAAGAGGAACTTACAAAATCGATTCAGTTAAGGTTGTCCACGATTTAGGTGAATCACTTCATGAAATAATTGACTTAGGTCAAATTGAAGGTGGAATTGTTCAGGGAATTGGTTGGATGACAATGGAAGAAATTTTATTTAATGAAAAAGGAAAGTTAATTACCGATGCTTTGTCAACTTACAAAGTACCGGATATCTTCTTTGCACCGGAAAAGATTGAAGTTCATTTTCTTGAAAATGCACCAAATCCTTTTGGTCCATTTAAATCAAAAGCTGTGGGCGAACCTCCATTCATGTATGGAATTGGTGCATACTTTGCCATCTTAAAAGCAATGCTTGAATTCAATCCAAATATGGAATTGAATTTTAAAGCACCAATGACTAACGAACGAGTTTTAATGAGTTTGTATTCTAAAATAAGAGAGAAAGTTCATCAAACAATTAATTGAATGTTAATTGTAACCTTAAATTTTGTGTAGCAAAAAATACTTTAATTATAATTTTAAATTTTTTAATTTTAGAAAGAAAAAAAAGTGAGGTAAAAAAATGGGACGAAAAAAATCTAAAGAAGAACTCTACCGATTTGGAGTATCAATGGAAGAAAGCCTCATCGAAAAGTTCGATAACTATTTAATGAAAAGGGGCTACTACAATCGTTCTGAAGCAATAAGAGATTTAGTAAGAGATCTTTTAGCTAAAGAAAAAGTAGAGTTAAAAAATGCAACTGTCTATGGAATCGTTTCATTTATTTATGAACATCATCAAAGAGAGTTAGAAGAGAAAATAACAGAATATCAACACGAAAACTACAAATCAATAATCTCAACAACTCATATTCATATTGATCATGAGAATTGTCTTGAAGTAATAATAATGAAAGATAAAGCACAAAAAATTAAATCAATTGCAGATTCAATCTTTGCATTAAAAGGTGTTAAGAGCGGTCAAATATCTTTTGTATCTCTGGTTTAAGAAGATTTAGTTATAAACTTAATTAGAAAATTAAATGAGAAGAATTGGTGTCTTTATTGATTTACAGAATATTTATTTAGCAGTTAAAACAATTGAACAGAAATCCAAAATTAATTTTACCGTCCTTAAAGAATTTCTCCATCGAGACGATTCGATTGTAACAATGTCTGTTTTCACTTGTTTTGACCCTGAGTATAAATCGCAAATTGATTTTATGAATCATCTGGCTTTACTTGGTTATCGTGTGGTTTCCAAACCATTAAAAAAACTTCCTGATGGAACAACAAAAGCTAATATGGATTTGGAAATGGCAATGGAGGTTTTGAACCAAGCCCCTTATCTTGATGAGATTGTTTTAGTCACAGGTGATGGAGATTTTACTCCACTTGTTAATTATTTGTGTTCTCTTGGGAAGTATGTTCGAGTCATTGGACCTGATGTGCTTACTTCTCCTGAACTGATTCGCGCTTGCCACACATTCCAAAACTTAAATAAGATTGAAGGAATATTTGATATCAATCCATAATCGTATCAAGTTCTAATTGATTTGATGTGAATGATTGAAACTATTTTAAAACAATCATTTTTTTTGTTTCGTTGAAGCTACCTTTCGAGTTTAATCCTTCACTACGAAAACTCATTTGATAATAATAAACTCCACCAGCTAAGTTGTTTGCATCAAAATTAATCTCATATTCTCCCGGAGTTTCAATTTCTTTAACCAAATTTTTTAATTCTCTTCCGAGAGTATCGAAAATTTTTAATTGAACAATTCCAGGATGAGCTACATCAAATCTTATTTTTGATTGATTGTTGAAAGGATTAGGAAAATTTTGGTAGAGCTTGAATTTGTTAGGTACAACATTTCCTTTTAAGTCTTTCACATCAGTAGTTTTTTTGGGGAAAAAGAATTTCAAGTAATCGTCAATATGAGCACGCCAATTACCCCAGCTATGTCCTTCATTGTATTCACGGTAAATCATCTCATAACCTTTTGATTGCAGTATGGAGCGTAAATTTCTAACGAGGGGGATTAAAACAGAAATGTCATATTTACCTATATCGAGATAAACTTTGAGATTTAATTTTGGATTATTTTGAAATCCTTGTGAGATTGAAGAGATAACATTACTCGACTGAGCAGCTACATTTCCAAAAACATTTGGATAGTTCAGAGCTAAGTACAAGGAAATATTACCACCATTTGATGCACCACCTACTGCACAATTTTGTGGACCTGATTTTACTCGATAACGATTTCTTATATATGGTAATAATTCATTCACTATAAAGTTACTGAAAGCTTGAATTTGATTTCCAGCATATTCTGGAGTTCTATTGACAGGAGGAACAAAAACACCAATTATAGGCTCAATTTGATTCTGAGCAATTAAATAATCGAGTACATTATGCATTGATGCGAGAGAAATATACTCTAAGCCATCGTGCATTAATATCATTGGAAAGCTATCGGTAGAGCTTTCATAATTTGGTGGTAGATATACTCTAATGGTTCTTGAATTATTCAAATTTGTACTGTAAAAGGTTGTATCTCTTAAGGTTCCATGAGGTATGTTTGGATAGTATTTTATTTCAACTGGTTGGATATAATCGGGCATTGCTAATTCGGAGTTTGGACCAAAACCACCTGGACATGTTTTAGGATTAAGTGGATCTAAAATCCAATTTCCATCAACAATAAATTTGTAATCCAATCGTGCATCTCGTTCAAAAATTTTTGTGATGTAAAAGAAATTTGTTCCACTAATTCGATTAAGTTTATCTGCTGAACTTGACCAACCATTAAAATCACCAGAAAGATAAACATTAGTTCCACTACCACGATAAATAAAGTTGGCTAAAGTATCTTCGATATAAGGTATGCCCTGAGCTTGGGCAGAAATCAGAAATGAATCAATCATTCTGTTTTTAATTGAGTCGCTTGAAGTAGAGTTTAATCGTTGTATAAAATTTTGAAAATTCGATTGTGCCGATGCAATACTAATTAAAAGCGTTATGACAAGAAAAGTTTTTTTCATTTTGGTTCCATTAATTGATTAATTTTTTTGCAACTTAACTCTTAGTCATAAATTTTGAAGCATAAATTCATGGGTAAATTAAGTAATAATTAAACTTCACTCGAAAAAAATTTTTACTCAAATAACCTTCTCCATTTCTATAAAACTATAAATAAAGAACTTGGAAAATTTTTGTAACAGTTATCTTTTCTCTTAAAAGAAGTTACTTGCTTCTAATTCATAATATTTCAAGTCCGGAATTTTCAAATGTTCTTTGATAAACTTTACTTCTTCTCTTATCTTTTCGATTTTATTTTCAGTGTCTTCGATGATTGTAATTGAATAATAACCTGGCCAGATTTTATCATCGAAGACAGGATCAGCAAATTGACTTTTACCAACAGCTTTAGCAATTCTGGTGAAATTTTTTATTTGAAGTTTATCAATTATTTGGTTGATGCTTTCTGTTTCAGAAACATTATGAATGATAAATGCGACTTTCATATTCTACTCACTTTGTTTTTTCAATCTTTTTTCGAAAATGCTGTAAATGACAGGTACAATAACTAATGTAATGAATGTTGAAAATACCATTCCACCGACTAATGATGCACCTAAAGGTTTCCAAGTTTCTGAACCACTACCAGTGCTAAGTGCAAGTGGTAATAATCCAAAGATAGTTGTGAATGCTGTCATCAAAACTGGTCGCAAACGACTTCTACCACCATTTAAGATTGCTTCAATAAGTGATTGTCCTCTTGCTCTTAAAATGTTGATAAAGTCCACCAAAACAATTGCATTGTTAACTACAATTCCAACCAGCATTATTATTCCAAGGAAAGAAATTACATTTAATGTTTGACCGAAAGTAAACAAACCAATCAACACACCTGAGAACGCAAAGGGGATACTGAACATAATTACAAAAGGATCAAGTAAATTTTCAAATTGCGCTGACATAACAATGTACACTAAAACGATACTTAGAAGCAAAAGTAATAACAAATCACTGAATGCTTCTTGCTGTTGTTCGTAACTTCCGCCTAACTCAATTCTTGTATTTGGTGGAACAGGAATTTCTTTCAAAATATTTTCTATTTCAAGAACAGCTTGACCCAAACTTGTTCCTGATAATCCTGCTTCAACTTTTACAATTCGTTCTTGATTTTTTCTGTCAATTTCAACGGGACTGAAATCTGTTTTGATTTTAGCAAAATTCTTCAAAGGTATTGGCTTACCCATAACATTAGTTACTTCGATATTTTCGATGTCTTCTATTTTCATTCGGAATTTTTCATCGAGTCGCAATCGAATATCATAAGTTGTTTTTGTTCCGCGAAATTGAGTCGGTACATTTCCGAAAACTAAACTTCTCAGAGTTGTTCCAATAATTGCAGTATTCAAGCCAAGTAAAGCAGCTTTTTCTTTATCAATTTCTATTGTGATTTCAGGTTTGTTTTCTTGTAAAGATATTTGAGGTTCTACTATTCCTTTGACCTTTGAAATTTGGTCTTTAATTTTTTCAGCAACTTTTCGTGAAGCATTTAAGTCAGGACCAAGAATTTCAATTGAGATTGGTTTCCCTTGACCAAAAATAGCTGCTTGACCACCAGCTTGAGTTAATACATTTAGCTTATTGATTTTCGGAAATTGTTTAAGCATTTCTCTTAAATCATTAGCAATTTCTTTGTTTGACCTTTTTCGTTGTTCAACATCAACAAGTCGAATGTTTATCAATCCAATGTTATCACCTTCTTTAGTACCAAAGACAGAACCTAAACCAGAAGCGCTTTGCCCAACTTGGTAGAAAATATCTTTTATCTCAGGAGTTCTTGATTTCACCAATTCATAAATTTTGTAAGTAAATGCTTCTGTTTCGTAAACGCTTGTTCCAACGGGTAATTCCATTATGATTTGTAATTGACTGTTATCGCTTTCGGGAATAAAATCTGAACCAATAAAAGGAATTAATCCAAGCGAAAGAACAAGAAATAAAAATCCACCGACTAAAGTAGTTTTCTTATGATTTAATGCCCACTTGAGTATGTTGTAATAAGTTTGATCAATTTGATTGAAAATATTTTCAGACCAGTTAAATAATCTATCTAAGAATTTTTGCGAGTCAACTTTCTCTTCAAATTTTTTAAGTAAAGTTGAAGTTAACATTGGTGTTAGGAAAAGAGAAACAATCAGAGACATTGAAATCGTAATTGTTGTAATTGCAGCAAGTTGTGTGAAGAGAATTCCCGCAATTCCAGTTAAGAAGAATAATGGAGCAAAGACTGCGATTGTAGTTAATGTTGAAGCAAGCAAAGCCGAGCCAACTTCACTTGCACCATACATAGATGCTTCTTTAACATGTTCACCACGCTCTAAATGTTTGACAACATTTTCAAGCACTACAATCGAGTTATCCACAACCATACCAACTGCAATTGCAATCGATGAGAGTGATAAAATATTTATAGTATACTTTGCAACATACATAAAGAAGAATGCAAGTATGAGTGAAAAAGGAATTGAAACTACAATAATTAAACTTGCTCGAACTCTTCGAAGGAAAAGTAAAACAACAAGAGAAACTAATACAAGACTTGTTAAGAATGTTTTAAATAAGTTGTTAATTGACTTTTTAATGAAATCAGCGCCATCGAAAACAATGTTGATTTTAATTTTATATTCATCTTCAATCTTTTTTATTTCCTTTTTGAGAGCTTCGGAAACTGCAACAGTGTTTGCTCCAGAAAGTTTGTTCATCAATACAACAACACCTTTTTCACCATTAATCAAAGTTCTTCGTTCATCTCGAGTTACTGTATCAACTATTTGGGCAATATCTTTTAAGTAAATAATTTTTCCACTACTCGCGCCAACTACTACATTACCAATATCTATAGGTGAAGTATATTCACCTTTTAATCTTAAAATGTAACTTAGTTTTTTATCATCAATACTTCCTGCTGGGATTGACAAATTTTCTGCTCGAACAACTTGAGCAATTTGATTAATGTTTAAATTGTAAGCTTTCAATTTGTATGGGTCGAAATCAACTCTGATTTCTCGAGCAGGTGCACCAAAGGCTTGAACTCCACCAACACCAGGAATTCTTACCAAACGATCGGCAATGTTGTCGTCAACAAAATCTTTGAACTCTTTATAATCAATATTTCCTGGAGCTGTAACTCCTGCAACAATTACTGGAAATTGTTCAGTAGAGAACTTAAATATTTTTGGACTTTCAACACCATCAGGAAGTTGAACCTTAGCAAATTCAAGTGATGACCGACAATCATTTGCGGCTTCGTCTAAGTCAGTTCCCCAATCAAATTCAAGAGTTACTACAGATATATTCTCTTTCGAAATAGATGTGATTTTTTTCAGATTAGGAACTGATGCAAGTGATTTCTCAATAATTCGTGTAACTTTAACTTCAATGTCATCTGCACTTGAACCTGGATAAGTTGTCAAGACTGTTAAAACTGGAGCTTCAATCTTTGGAAGTAAATCAATTGGTATTAACCGTAAAGAATATAATCCAAAAACAAGTGTGGCAATGAAAAACATTGCCGTAAGGACAGGTCTTTTAACGCCAATTTCAGGTAATTTCATTTTAATCTAATCCTCCTTTTATAAACCTTTGAAAAGTTTAACTTTATCTCCATCAATTAAATTGGATTGACCTTCAACAATAATTTGATCACCTTCGTTCAAACCACTTTTAATAATTGACTCATCATTAACCTGTTTGCCCTTAACAACAAATCTTTTACGAGCAACTCCATTTTCATATTTGTAAACAAAATTTTTACCTGTTATTGGATCAGTAAGAATTGCAGATGTTGGTATAACTAATTCTTTTGTTTCACCTAAATCAATCTCAACTCGTAAGAATGAATTGGCTTTGAGTTTATTGCCACGATTAGGTACACGAAGTTCAACTTCCACAGTTTTACTAACTGGATCCAAGACAGGACTAATTCTTGAAACTTGCCCATAAAATTCTTCAGGAAATACATCACTAAAAATTTTTGCTTTCTGTCCAATTTTCAATTTGTATGCATCAAATTCATTGACTGTAATTTTTACTTTCAAATCGCTAACATTCATAAGGTGAAGAATTGCAGGAACAGAGCGACCACCAGCTGGAGCCATTAAAAACAACTCACCATCATTCAAATATTTTGCAGTGATGATACCACTAAAGGGTGCACGAAGTTGTGTATTCTCTAAAATTTTCTCGTAATTTGTTTTAAGAGTTTCGTAAGCAAGTTTAATTTTTTCGTATTGCTGTTCTGATATAGCACCTTGCGCTTTTAATTTTTCTGCTCGTTCAAAATCTTTTTTTGCATCATTGAACTGCATCTCGATTTGTGTAAGTTGCTGGTCATCCATTTGAACAAGCAATTGTCCAGCTTTAACATAGTCACCTTCTTTCACATATATCTTTCTAACTCTTGAAGCCATTTGAGCCGCTAATGCAGCTTCTTCCCATGGATATGCTGTTCCTGTAAATATCAAATTGTTCTTGATTACTTTTCTTTCAACTTTTTGAATTGAAACCGATTTTTCTTCGACAGTTTTTTCTTCAATTTTCTTTTGTCCACAACCGACCAAAGAAAGAATTAAAGCTACTATAATTAAATTTTTAATTTTCATATCCCTCACCTTTTAGTTATTTGATTTGTTCAGATAAAATTCTAATTCTGCTTGAGCAACTAAATACTCATATAATGCTTGGTAATAACCAAGTTCTGCTGAAAGCAAATTCAAGTTTGCATTACTAATTTCAAGTTGCGTACTCATTCCTTCGGCAAATCTTAATTCAGCAATTTGATAACTTCTCCTTGCTTTCTCTTTGTTCAATTTTTGAGCTTCGATTTTTTCTAAGCTTGTTTGCATTTTGTTTCTTGTATTTGAGATTGCAATTTCAAGTTGCTTCTTTGTATAGTTCATTGTTTCTTCTAATTGCTTCGATTGTATCTCAGCTTGTTCCACTTTGCTTGTTACACCGAAACCAGAAAAGATTGGTATGTTCAAACTTAATCCAACAGCAGCACTTTTAACCCAACGATATGAATTGAATTTGTAATCTTCTGCTTGAGTTTGAATTTGATAATTTCCGAAAGCAATTAAACTTGGGAAGTGTCCCCATTTCTGAAGCATTATGTTTTTATCAGCAAGTTGTTTTTGTAAGCTTAATTTTTTTAGTGTGAATGTATTGTAAACCGAAAAGTTATCTAATTGAGGAACATTTTTATTAATCATGAAAGATTGAAAATCACCAATCACTTCAATACTATCTTCTGACGAAAGATTGAGAAGAGCTTTCAAAAAGTTGAGAGCCGTTTGGTAAGTGTATTCTGCTTGCAGAACATTTGGTTTAATTTTTTCGACTTCAACTTGAGCACTCAAATAATCGAAATCGGAAAGTAAACCTGCAGCATTCAACTTTCTTGCATTTTCAAGATTTCTTAATGCGTTTTCATAACTTTCTCGGATAAATTTCTCAGCTTCTTTTGATAAAAGAACATCAAGAAAAGCTTTAGTTGTATTTAATCGAATTTGAGCCAAGGTTTCTTCGTAAGATAGTCTGCTCAAATCTAATCCAAGTTTACTCATCACAATTCCAGTGTAAGCCTGACCAACAAAAATTGGAACACCAACCTTTAGTTGTGCTGAGTAAGAATTTTTAGAACCAATTTCAATTGGTCGAACTTGTCCTGTTCCACCAAAGAAATCTGGTAAAAAGAAAACTGGTTTTTTGATATTTCTAATGTATGAACCCTCTCCGCTTAAACTCGGAATAAGTGATGAGTAAGATTCAGTTAACTTAGCTTCAGATTTTTCAATTTCGTACTGTGCAATTTTTGCTTGTGAATTTTCTTTGAGAGCAATTTCAATTGCTTTATCGAGAGTGAGACCTGTAATAATTTTTTTTGTCTCACCTGCAAAAGCAAAAGAATAAATTAGTTGAAGTGCCAGAATGAAAATTAACTTCCTCATTTTTCTCCTTTATGAATTTGGTTTGCCAATTCTAAAGACACTTGATAAAACTTTTGCATTGCTGAAAGATATTCTCGTTGTTCTTCGATTGGAATTTTTTTTAAGAGTTTTTCAAAAAATGCTTTGTTTTCAATTACATGTTGTTCGATAAATTTTTTGCCTTTGTTTGATAGACTCAAAGTAACTTTCCTTCTATCTTCTGGTGAAATTTTTCTTTCCACATATTTCATCTTCACAAGACGATCTACTAATTCCGAAGCAGAACTTTGAGCAATTACCATTTTTTCGGCAAGCTCTTTTAATGTAATGTTTGGAGTGTGACATATATACTGAAGTGCTGTTAACTGTGTGAGAGTTAACTCTGATTTGAACAATGTTGGGTTAAGCTTAAACATTACTTCCCTAAATTTATAACCTAATTCCATTAGTTCTTTAATTATGTTCTCAGTTTCTTGATGTTTAGTCATTCGGTTCTCCAATTATTAGAATAACGAATTAATAGAAATCCGATTAATTCGGAAACCGATGCAAAATTAATTAATTAATTAGCTCAATGTCAAATGATAATTTTATCCCTCTTTTTATTTGACTAAAAATTAAATCATAGTGAGCTGTGCTTGGTATAACTTGTCAACTGTAAAAACAAAATTCATTGAGATAAAAATTCTTTGTTCTAAAATTATTTTCAGTTGAAGTGTGTAAGGAGAAGTTGTAAGAAAATTTCGTAGTAATTCTTTGCGTATTGAAGATTATGAAAAATTTATGCATATGAGAACTTGTGGATTTGAGAAGCTTAACATTATGAGTTTAGGATTTATCAAATTAATAAATAGTTATTATCAAAATTATAATTGAAATGAATTATGCCTTAAATCTTCACGGCATTTTTAATTTTTTTTCATTATTTGATTTGTTTGATATGGCATTAAAATTGACAATATGATTTCAAACTAAATATTAATTATGATTGAAGTTTTTTCATACATAGATGCGATTGTGCTTCTTCTTTATTTCATCCTAATCTTGAGCTTGGGCTTTTACTATTCTCAACGAAATGATGATACTTATGAAAATTACTTTCTCGCTGGTCGAAACATACCGTGGTTTGTAGTAGGCATTTCCATATTTGCGACAAATATTTCGAGCGAGCATTTTATTGGTTTAGCTGGTGCTGGTTCAATGCGGGGACTTGCTGTTGGTCAATTTGAATTAATGGCAATTTTCACTTTGCTTTTCCTCGGTTGGTTTCTTGTTCCAATTTATTTCAAGACAGGTGTGATTACTATCCCTGAATTTTTGGAAATAATTTTTGATAGACGAATTAGAAAATTCTTCGCTCTTTTTTCTGTTTTAATTTACATCTTCACAAAAGTATTAGTATCGCTTTTTGCTGCAGGTTTGCTTTTTTATGATTTGTTTGGTTTAAACATTTATACTTCTTCAATCTTGATTGTTTTGATTACAGGTCTTTACAGTGTAATTGGTGGTTCGAGTGCTGTAATTAGAACACAATATTTTCAAGGTATAATTTTAATCTTAGGAGCTTTTATAATTTCAATCTCTGGATTTTTTGCAGTTGGTGGCTTCGAAGGAATTTATTCAAAAGTCCCGCAAGAATTTTATAATATGTTTAAGTCAATAAATGATCCTGACTACCCGTGGACGGGAATAATATTTGGAGCTCCAATTATTGCATTTTGGTATTGGTGTACAGATCAGTACATCGTTCAAAGATTATTAAGTGCTAAATCAATTGATCAAGCAAGAAAGGGAAGTCTATTTGCTGCTTCATTAAAAATTCTTCCAATTTTCATTTTAGTTTTTCCTGGAATTTTTGCGTCAATTCTTTTTCCAGAATCAAAAGGTGATGGAGCCTATTCGGCTTTGTTGTATAGCGAAATTGTTCCGCATGGTTTGAAAGGATTTGTAATTGCTGGGGTTTTAGCTGCGATAATGTCTTCATTAGCTGGTGTATTTAATACAATTTCAGTTTTGTTTACAAATGATTTTTATAAGATTAAACATCCTGAAGCAAGTGATAGAAAATTAATTCTAATTGGTCGACTTTCAACAACTGCTGCTGTTGTAATTGCAATTTTAATTGTACCTTTAGTTAAAGTAATCACTTCTCAAATTTATCTTTTCTTACAAAGCGTACAATCTTTTGTTAGTCCTCCAATCACAGCGGTTTTTTTGTTTGGATTGTTTTCCAAAAAAATGTCAGCTAAAACAGCAATTATCACATTGATTGTAGGAGAAGTGATAGGGATTTTCCGATTAGTTTTACAATTGCTTTATGATAACGATGTGATACTTCATCCTTTCTTATTGAAAATTTTAGAAATTAATTTCCTTCACTTTTCTATTCTTCTATTTTTACTTTGTGTAGTTCTAATCAAAATTGGAAATGAAATTTTTAAGACAAAAGAGTCTGCAACTTCATTTAAAATTGATTTGATGATTAAAGAAAGTTATCAAGAGATAGTTCTAAATTTTAAAAGAGTGTTAGAAGTGAAAAGACTAAACCCAAATTTTGTTATTTCCGTTTTTATTGTTTTTGCAATCATTCTACTGTGGAGTGTTTGGAATTAAACTCAAATTATAAAAACAAAATAGAGGTGAACCATGAAAAAACTTTTCAACATTTTTCTTACGGTTTTCTTTTTAACCTCGATTACATACGCACAGAGCTATATAATCGAGAGTTTTGATTCTAATTTGTCACAAGATAATACTTGGCAATTCCTTCATGAAGGTCCACCCAGCAGAATTGATTATTCTCTCAACACAACAGATAAAGTTGAGGGAACAGGTTCTGCATTGGTGAAATTTGTAATTGGTCCACATCATCCATGGGGAAGTTATGCTCAATTGATTAAAACACTCCCAGCAGATGCTACACCATGGAATTGGACAATTTCTGATTCACTTTCAATTTGGATTAAAGTTGTAACGCCTCCAACAATTCCTGCAAATATGGTTTTCAGGATTCATATTAAAGATAGGCCCACAGGTGCATCAAACATTGAAGAGTGGATTTATCAGCATAATACAATTATTGATGCAACAACAAATTGGGTAGAATTACGAATACCTTTGAAGATTTTGGATTCAGAAGGTAATTCAGATCCAAGTGATCAAGGTTTTGTAATTTTCCCATCAAGTTGGGGTGGTTCTTCTTTTTGGAATAATAAAAAATTTGATGCTGATAAAATTGTTGGCTTCAACATTGCTGCTGTAACGGTTGGATGGAATCCAAGTGGCAACATTCCAGCTGATTCTCTTGTAGTTCAATTTGATGGTTTCCGAAGATTTGGATTGAAAGCAATTCCAGCAGTTATTTTTAATGGAATGACATTCCCATCTCATATTTCCAATGTATGGGCATGGGGGCAATCAACTGTTGAAGTTGTAAAAGGTGCTGGTCCAATTCAAAATTCAAATGCAATCAAGTGGACGCAAGGAAATGAATGGGGTAACGGTTGGACAGGTTGGGGAATGGATATCAATCCTCCGTTTAATCTTGCTGGTGCCTGGCCTAAAGATACTTGTAAAATAAAATTAAAATGCCCACCGGGAACTGGTCCATTAAGAATTCAATTTGAAGGTGGTACTGGTAAAGTTGGAAAAGTTTTCCAACCAATTGCTGATGGTCAATGGCATACCTATTTCTTTCCATTAAGAGAAATGGAATATCAAGATAATACGAGCAACTTCGATTCATCCGCAGTTCATATTGTTGGACTTATGGCTCAAGCTTCTGGTGTTGCGGGTCGTGTTATTTGGATAACCGATTGGTGGACAGGTAATCCAGAGTTTGATGTAATTCCACCAAATCCTCCAGGTGGTGTAATGGCAATCGCAGGTACATTTCAGAATATAGTCACTTGGCAAGATGTTCCAAACGAAATAGGTGAAAAGTACAACATTTATTATAGCCGTAATCCAATAACAAATATCAATGCACCTGGAGTTGAAGTAGTTAAACTAAATGTTCCAGAAAACACTCAACTTATTGAACATCTCCTCTTTTCACCAAATACTAATCAAAGTGTAACTTACTATTATGCTGTAACTTGTGTCGATGCATCAGGAAACGAAAGTGATGTTAGTGTAAATTCACAACCAGTTACAAATACTGCAAGAGGAGTTGCAACAATTTCACTCAATCCACCAAACTTTAATCCTGATGGAGATTTAACAGAATGGTCTCACATCAGACCATTTAGAATGTTCCCATCAGATGGTAGTGGTCATATTGTAACTAATACAACAATTAATGGTGATAACGACTGCTCAGCAAATGCTTATGTAGCTGTTAATCAATCATACTTGTATGTCGCTTTCGATGTAAATGATGATATCTTTTCACCATCAGGTAATCCATCTTCTTGGTTGAACGATGCACCAGATATTTACATTGGTCTTTATAACTGGCGAGGATTACCTCATACAAATTATCAACGAGGAGCACAACCTGATTATCATATTAGATTTACATATAACAGAATCTTAGGTGATGCACCAAGTGGAATACTCGATACACTAGGTCCGAACTATTACATTGGTCCAAAATTCCCAACAGGTTATGTTGTCGAAGCAAGAATTCCATGGACTGCTTTGGCTGCATTAGGCAATGATAACTTATTCACACCTGTTGAAGGATTCAGAATTCCAATTGATTTCTCTATAAATGACAGGGATAATGGACCAGAGAGAGAAGGAATCTTAACTTACTCACCATATAATGAAGATCAATCATGGCGAGATGTTTCAAGATGGTTATATACTTGGATTGGAAATCGTTGGGATCCACTTTCGGTTGAAAGACAAGATGTTATGGTGAAAGATTATCAATTGTATCAAAATTATCCTAATCCATTCAATCCAACGACTGAAATTCAATTCGCTTTACCAAAACAAGATTATGTAACTTTGAAAGTTTATGATGTCTTAGGAAAAGAAATCTCAACCTTGATTGAAGGAGATTTACAGCCTGGAGTATACAAAGTTAAATTTGATGCTGGTAAACTATCCACAGGAGTCTATTACTATAGATTGACATCTGGCTCATTTAGTCAGACGAAGAAGATGATGATAATCAAATAAATTTCTTCTAAAATATTTCTGATTAAGCGAGGCGGTTAGTAACCGCTTCGCTTTTGAATTTTTATGAAAATAAAAACAACCATTCAGGGTTTGAAATATGAAAATAAAAATTAAGATGGGTGAGTATCAGAAAAATAATTGGCTTACTTTTGTCACTCTGATTTTTCTTACTTCAATGAATTTTTTGTTTGCTGGAACAACTGGAAAGATTGTTGGAAAAGTTGTGGATGCTCAAACCAACGAACCAGTTGTAGGTGCAAATGTAATTGTTGAAGGAACTTTTCTTGGTGCTGCTGCAGGAATTGATGGTTTTTACTCAATTAATAATGTTCCACCTGGAAAATACCGATTGATTGCTTCTGCTGTTGGTTATCAAAAAACAATTGTTGAAAATGTTCTTGTGAAAATTGATTTAACAACAAGAGTTGATATTAAGTTAACCAGCGCAGTAATTCAATTAGAGAAAGAAGTAATTGTAACTTCAGAAAGGCCACTTGTTCAGAAAGATTTAACTTCCACTTCAGTTACAATTTCAAGTGATGATATTAAGATGATGCCAGTTGAAAGTGTGAATAGAATTGTTAACCTTCAGGCTGGTGTAATTGATGGACATTTCCGTGGTGGAAGAGCAAATGATGTTGCTTACTTGATTGATGGTGTGTTGGTTACTGACCCATTTAATGGTGGTTTTAACATTGAAATTGAAAACACTTCAATTCGTCAAATGGAAGTTATCACAGGTACTTTTAATGCTGAATATGGACAAGCTCTATCTGGAGTTGTGAATATTGTTACAGAAGGTGGTTCGGATAAATTCAGAACAGATTTTAGTGCCTACACTGGAAATTTCTTTACTACCCATTCAGATATTTTCAGAAATCTCGATCGAATGGATCGAGTCTCACAAAGAAATTTTCAAATTACTTTAAGTGGACCTTTGAAGCCATTTAAAAATCTTTATTACTTTTTAACTGGAAGATATTATCACGATATTGGTCACCTCTATGGAAAAAGAGTTTATAACACTTGGGATGATGTTCCTTTCTATCCCAATCCATTAGATAAATCGGTTTGGATTCCACGAAATACAGGTGATGGTGCTTATGTACCAATGAATCCATTCACAAAGTATTCTGCAAATGGAAAATTAACTTACGCTCTCCCTTCAATTGTTCTTTCTTATTCTTTCTTTTATGACAAAACAAAAAATAAATATTATGACCATTACTGGTCGTGGACTCCCGATGGTATGATGACTCATTATGGAAACGATTGGATACATACTTTACAAATGACTCATTACATCTCTTCAAATACTTCACATAGTTTTAAGTTCACATTCAACAATTACAACTTTAAGGGATATCTTTACGAAGATCCTTATGACCCAAGATATGTTGACCCACGACAGGGAATTGCTATCTCGAGTTATACTTTTCGGTCTGGTGGAAATCAAGGCGGAAGATATAAAAGATTCACTCGGTCTTACATCGCACAATGGTCAATTTCATCGCAGATAAATAAAGAACATAAAATTGGTTCGGGATTTGAGCTGAGATATCATCACATATATAATCATTACATGGATTTGATTAATCTTACTGAAGGTCAAATTGATTCACTTGGAAGAAATATTTTCACTCCAGGTTATCCTGATAAAGGTACAATTACAGATCGTGGTTCACATATTGAGTATGTAAGATTTCCTTATGAAGCTTCCGCATACATTCAAGATAAGATGGAATACGATATAATGATAATTAATGCTGGTGTGAGGTTCGATTATTTCAATGCGAATGCAAAACTTCCTGCAGATAAAAAGAATCCAACTCGTAATCCCAATTTCCCAGGTTACAACGAATGGGTAAAAGCAAAACCAAAAATGCAAGTAAGTCCCAGACTTGGTGTTTCATTCCCAATTACAGATAAAGGAATAATTAGATTTTCTTATGGTCACTTCTTCAAAATTCCAAACTTCGAAAATCTCTATGCTAATCCCGAATTTGTTGTACAACCTGGAAATGCTCTAAGTTCAATAATTGGAAATCCTGATTTGAATGCTGAGAAAAATGTGATTTATGAACTTGGATTACAACAGGTCTTGATGGAAGATTTAGCTCTTAATGCATCTGTTTATTACCGTGATATTCGTAATTGGCTCGGAATGGAGATTGTAAATACATACGAAGGTTTTAAGTATGCACGTTTCATTAATAGAGATTATGCAAATGTTCGTGGTTTGATAGTCACGCTTGATAAAAGATTTTCAAATTACTTTGGTGCTAAGTTAGATTATACTTATCAAATAGCTGAAGGTAATGCCTCCGACCCTTACGCAGTTTACAATTACAACCAAACAAATCCACCAATTGAAGAATCAAAAACAGTTGTTCCACTTGATTGGGATCAAAGGCATACACTTAATTTAAGTGTGACTGTTGGTATTCCAGGAAATTGGTCGGCTGGGTTAATATTTCAATATGGTAGTGGTATGCCATACACAGAAGATATAAAAATTTCGAGAGGAGTAAGGTTTGAGAATGGTGGTCGTGAACCAGCTTTCTTCAATCTTGATTTACGAGCAGATAAAAATTTCAAATTATTCGGATTAAATATTTACGCTTATGCAATAATCTACAATGTACTTGATATCAAGAATGAAGTTGGTGTTTATTCAACTACTGGTCGCGCTACTGCTGATTTGAATGTGAAGTATGCAGGCGAGATTATTGGATTGAATACGATAGAAGAGTATATCAAAAATCCTGCAATGTATTCAGCACCAAGACAAATTCGTCTTGGGTTAGGATTTCAATTGTAAATAATCAGGAGATTAAGAATGTTGAGGAAATTAGTTTCACTTATACTTTTAGTTCTCTTAGAAATTTCATTTGCCCAGATACCTTATCAAATTCAATTATATCGTGATGAACCAAAAGGGAACATCCAATTTCGCCGTGAAGGTGTGATGGATGGAAATCAAATTAGAACATTATTTTATAACAATGGCGAAGTTGGACAATGGCCCTATCAACCATCAGGTGAATGGCCTAAAGGTAGTGGTCATTCTTATCTCGATGGTGTTTGCGTTTTAATTGCTTCAGAAGTTCGTGCACCAGGTACTGGTCAGATTATTCATCCGCTCGAATCGTCTTATCGCGAATGGATGGATAAAGATCCTGTGACAGGTGAAATATGGGGACTTGAACCAGTTCCAGGTTATGTTAATCCAAGTTCAACTAAACCTGCAATTAATACCGACCCAAAATCTTGGCCCTTAGTTTGGCCCAGAGCATTAAATCTGACACCTGAATGGAATGGTTACTGGTACGGTTACTTCGGGCGTGGTGTGATGAATTCTGATTTCGAAACATTTTTTGTAATGGATGACTCCAGAGATAAAGAATTTACTCGCGCACCTTTTCTCTACTTTCCAATTGCTGCTGATTCTGACCGTGGTGGACTTGGATTAAGAGTTGAAGTTAGAGGTTTTCAATGGTCTCATGTGCTTGCAGAAGATATCATCTTCTGGCATTATGATATTGTAAATATTTCAGATTACAACTATCCAACTACTGTATTTGGATTTTACACAGATTGCGGAGTTGGAGGAACAAACGACTCGGGTGATGACTGTGCTTCTTTCGATTTGAAACTTGACTTAGCCTATTGCTATGATAACGATGGACTTGGTTTACCAGATTATTGGAAGACAGGAATGTATGGTTACGCTTATCTTGAAAGTCCAGGTAACCCATGGAATGGAATTGATGATGATTTAGATGGATTAATAGATGAAAGAAGAGACGATGGAATTGATAATGATGGAGATTGGCAACCTTACACTGACTTAAATGGAAATGGTAAATGGGATAGAGAAGAAAATGAACCATTGAATGATGATGTTGGAAGAGATGGTGTTGGACCATTTGATCGACAATATCTCGGACCTGATGAAGGAGAAGGTGATGGATTACCAACCGATGGCGAACCTCATTTTGACAAAACTGATAAAGATGAATCTGACCAAATTGGATTAACAGCAGTTTCAATTTATCGCCTTGGCGAAGGTGGAACAGGTGGAGGCTGGCCTAAAGATGATGAATCAATGTGGCTCAAGATGGTTGCAGGTACATTCGACACTTCACTCCAACGGTCAAATATTTCAATGGTATTTGCATCTGGTCCATTCCCATTGAATAAAGGATTAAGAGAAAGATTTTCCATGGCTTTAGTTTTTGGTGAGAATTTAGCTGATTTAGTTTTCAACAAAGAAACAGTTCAACAGATTTATAACGCAAACTATAACTTCTCGAAACCACCATTAAAACCAAAACTAACTGCTGTACCAGGTGATAGAAAAGTATTTTTGTATTGGGATAATATTGCAGAAGAATCGAGAGATCCTTTCCTTGGTTATGAAGGTGGTGACCCAAGAAAAGGTTATAAAAAGGATTTTGAAGGTTATTTAATCTACCGAAGTCAAGAACCTGAATTTAATGACATAAAAGTAATTACTGATTCAAGAGGACTTCCTCGTTACTGGAAACCAATTGCCCAATTTGATAAGATTGATGGAATTAAAGGTCCTGATCCAGTTGGAATTAATGGCGCTCATTTCTGGAGAGGTGACGATACAGGTCTACAATATTCTTATGTTGATACCGATGTAAAGAATGGTGTAACTTACTATTATGCTTGTGTTTCTTACGATATGGGTGATCCAAATTATGGAACAACAGGATTACAACCGAGCGAATGCACAAAAATAATTACAGTTGATTATGCAGGTAATGTTCAATTTGTTGATATCAATTGTGCAGTTGTTACGCCCAATGCACCTGTTGCAGGTTATGTACCTCCACAAATTCAAGGTGATACAAAACAAGTAACAGAAGGTGTTGGGACAGGTTCAATTCAATTTCATGTCTATGACCCAAGACTTGTTGAAGACAATACTCGATATGAAATTGTTTTCAAATCAACGAATGATTATCCACTCTATAAAACACAATCTTATAAAGTCATAAAAACTAATGGAAGTGGAATAGATACAATTCTTACTGTTGATACAACTTACATTGGAGCTGGTCGTGTAAGTCCTCCATTTGATGGTTTAGCTTTAACAGTAATAAATGATACAACAGTTACAATAATTGATTCATTAACTGGTTGGTTAGTTGGAAATAGTAATCTTGTGATGATGGCATTTCCAGATCAAACACCAATTCGTGGTGTTCCCTGGCCTGCAGATTACGAAATAACATTTTATGACAGTCCTGCTGATACATGTTATATTTCCTCTCCGCCACTATATCGAAGATTTCCAGTTAACTTTAAAGTTTATAACAAAACAGAACAAAAGTATTGCAAAATTGCTGTTCAAGATCGAGATCAGTCACAATCACTAACATTAGGTGATGTGATTCAAATTCTTGAATTTAAAGATAGAATAATCAATCTAGCTAATATTCGTTTTGCTTGGAACATCACTTATAATTCACCTACAAATCCTAATGTAACCCCAATCTTTCCAAAAGGTGGAGATAAGTATGTAATTACAACGAGAAAACCATTTAAGACAGGAGACAAATTTGTAGTAACAACAAAAGCAGCAACAACTGATAACTCACTTGCAAAATCACAGTTATCAAAAATTGATGTTGTACCAAATCCATATCTCGGTGCTGCTGCATGGGAAAAAAGAAATCTCAACACTACTGGTCGTGGTGAAAGAAAAATTGATTTTATTAATCTTCCTCAGAAATGTACAATTAGAATTTACACTCTTTCAGGACAGTTAATAAAAACAATCCATAAAGATTCATATTACTTAGATGGAACTGTTTCCTGGAATTTAATCACTGACGATGGAATGGAAGCGGCTTATGGCGTTTATGTTTATCATGTTGATGCCCCTGGAATAGGAGAATACATCGGCAAATTTGCATTAATTAAATAAGTGGAGTTGGGAAAATGTTAAAGAAAATTTTTAGTTCATTTCTGATTTCATTAATTATTTTCAATGTAGCTCTTGCTCAAACTTTTAAAACAAATGTTTCGAAGCGTGGAACAACTGCTGCCACTTTTCTTTCGATTGGACAAAGTGCAAGAGCTATTGGAATGGGGTCTGCTTTTGTTGGGGTTGTAAATGATGTCAGCTCGATTTATTGGAATCCCGCAGGTTTGACTAAAGCTCAAGGTGGTCAGGTTATGTTTGATCACACAAGATGGATTGCTGGAACTGAGTATAATTTTCTTGCTGTAAGTTATAACATTGGTGACTATGGAACTGTTGGAGTAAGTTTTATCGGTTCAAATATTGGTGATATGAAGGTTACAACAATTGAAGAACCTTGGGGAACAGGTGAAGTCTTCTCGGCAACTGATATGGCAATTAGTATTGCTTATGCGTTACAATTGACAGATAGATTTTCAATTGGTTTCAATCCAAAATTTGTTTATCAAGGAATTTGGAAAATGAGTGCAAGCGCCTTTGCAATTGATATGGGCGTTCAATATGTGACTCCTTTCGATGATGCCATTCTTGCAATGTCTATTTCAAATTTTGGAACCGAGATGAGATTATTAGGTCAATCAAATCTTGTACTTTATGACCCAGATCCATTTACAACTGGAAATAACAACAAAATTCCTGCTTATCTCGAAACAAAAGATTGGGCATTGCCACTAACTTTCAGAGTAGGTGTTGCTTATAATCCAATAAAATCTGAAACACATCGTTTAACTTTCGCATTTGATGCACTTCATCCAAGTGATGATTACGAAAGTGTCAATTTAGGATTTGAATATGGCTTTGAAGATTTTCTTTTCTTAAGAGGTGGTTATAAATCATTGTTCCTTGATGACTCCGAAGAATCTTATGCTCTTGGTTTTGGTGTGAAGAAAAATTTAATTGGTAATGTGGCTATTAAAGTTGATTACGCTTATCAAGATTTTGGTCGTTTAAATAACATTCAAAAGTTTTCTCTGACAGTTTGTTTCTAATAAAATCGCTCTCAACCCCGATACTTTTCAGGGTATCGGGGTTCTTTTTTATTGCAGTATTTTTTGTCAAGAAAAAATTTTATGAACAATATCATTACAAAGAAATTTTGAAGTATTGTTAAACAAAAAATTTAATTGATATGAATAAAATTAATTCAATTCAATTGAAATTGTTTTTCTACTTTTCGGTTCTTTTTTTCTTAATCATTTTATCAGATCTTTTTTCAAAAGATTTCAAAGGGGCTGAGTTTAGAACAAAACAAACTTTTCTTTACGGACGATTTGAAGTTAGGATGAAATCAGCCTATCGTTCGGGAATGCTTTCATCATTTTTCACTTATCACGAGTTTACGGGTGGAATACAAAATTGGAACGAAATTGACATCGAAATACTTGGAAGATATCCAAATGATATTCAATTCAATACAATTACTTCGGGACAAACAAATCATGTAAGTCATTATCCGCTTCCTTTCTCACCTCACGAAGATTTTCATGTTTATGCATTTGAGTGGACACCAACTTATGTGGCTTGGTTTGTTGATGGTGTAGAAGTGTATCGTCAAACGGGAGAGCATATTCCAACATTAAACAAACCTCAGAAATTGATGATGAATATTTGGAATCCCGAAGCTCCAAATTGGGCTGGTGAATTTCTACCCGATGCATTACCTGCTTTTGCTTATTATGATTGGGTAAAATATTACATATATACTCCAGGTTCAGGAAATTATGGAACAGGAAACAATTTTACTTTTTCATGGTCCGATGATTTTAATTACTGGAATACCTCACGATGGGATAAAGCAACTCACACTTGGGTTGGAAATGGTTGCGACTTCATTCCCGAAAATGCTGTCCTAAGAGATGGATATTTAATCTTGTGTCTAACCAATGCAACCAATATTGGCTACACAGACACCAAAGGACCAGTTCTTTTATCTGCAAAAGTTCATAACGGAAAAATCTTAGTTAATTTTTCTGAAGAGTTGGATGAAGTTTCAGCTCAAACTAAATCAAATTACATTATCTATGGAGTAACTGTAGATACTGCAAAATTACTCTCCGATAAAAAAACAGTTGAACTTACGGTTTCAGGTTGGGATTTTATTTCTCCAAAAACTTTAGTCGTAATGAATGTGAAAGACGATTGGGTTCCTGCAAACACAATGAGTCCAAAAGCTGTCAACATTATCAGTCAAACTCAATTTAATTTTCCGTTGAAGATAAATTGTGGTGGACCTGCTGCGCTCGGATATTTACCCGAACAAAGCTGGACACTTACTTCTGACTACGGTTCAATTGATGGTGGCAATTCAACCTTTTCATTTAGCATTAACAACACCGATGAAGATGAAATTTACCAATCCGAAAAATGGGGAATGACAACTTATCGTGTTCGAATTCCAAAAGGTGTATATAAAGTTAAGTTAATGTTTGCTGAAAATTATCACAATCAAGCGGGTCAAAGAATTTTCGATGTTTGGATTGAAAACGAAAGAGTTCTACAAAATTTTGATGTATATGCTCTTGTTGGTAAAAGTACTGCTTATGTGAAAGAAGTTAACAATGTTCAAGTTAACGATGGATATTTAGATATTTACTTCGTTACTCACAAAGATAATCCAATGATAAATGGAATTGTAATTGATTTAATTTCACTTGATGTTAACGATAAATTAAACTTAGAAGAAAAAAAATTTACCTTACATCAAAATTTTCCAAATCCATTCAACGGGCAAACTAAAATTACTTATTCTATTCATAAGCCAGACTTTTATTTTTTCCGATTGTATGACACTCTTGGTCAAGAAATTTTGAACAAAGACCTCGGTTATCTAAATCAAGGAAATTATTCTTTTAATCTAAATTTAAGTGAAGGTTTAAATCTTTCTTCAGGAATTTATCTTTACACTCTCAATAACAGAAACTCTTTTCAAACCAAAAAAATGGTTTTGTTAGATTAATTAAAATTAAGGTTGAAAAATGAAAAATCAATTTTTTCTAATTCTTATGATGTTTATTCAAATTCCATTTACTGCTCAATCACAAACGATTGAAGAAAGAGTTAAAGAGCTTCTTTCCAAGATGACAATTGAAGAAAAAGTTGGTCAAATGACGCAAGTTACGCTTGAAGTTGTCTCTAAGAAACAAGGAAACAAAAATCAAAATCATGAACTTGACGAGAAAAAGCTTGAAGATGCAATTGTAAAGTATAAAGTCGGTTCAATTTTGAATGTTTATGATGTTGCTCATTCAATTGATTACTGGCATGAGGTAATTACAAAGATTCAGGATATAGCAACGAAGAAGACGAGATTAGGCATTCCAGTAATTTATGGAATTGATGCAATTCATGGTGCAACATACACAAAAGGTGCAACACTATTTCCACAAGCACTTGCGGTTGCTTCAACTTTCAATAAAAAAATTTCAGAACGCATTGGTGAGATTACATCAATAGAAACTCGAGCAAGTGGAATTCCTTGGAATTTTTATCCTGTCATGGATTTAGGTCGTCAGCCTCTCTGGCCACGATTATGGGAAACATTTGGAGAAGATGTCTATTTAGCTCAACAAATGGGTGCTGCTTACATTAAAGGTGCACAAGGTGATGATATAAGTCGGCCAGATAAATTAGCTACTTGTTTGAAGCACTATGTTGGTTATAGTTTTCCATTTAATGGTTTTGATAGAACACCAGCTTACATGTCCGAAAGAACTTTGAGAGAATATTTCCTTCCACCATTTGAAGCTGGTATTAAAGCCGGTTCAAAAACTGTAATGGTTAATTCAAGTGAAGTTGATGGAATTCCAGGACATGCTAATTATCATCTTCTTACAGAAATCTTAAGACATGAATTGAAGTTTGATGGATTTGTTGTTTCTGATTGGGAAGATATAAAACGATTACATACGAGAGATAGAATTGCTTCAACTCCTGAAGAAGCAGTAAGAATTGCAGTGATGGCTGGAGTTGATATGAGCATGGTTCCTTATGATTTCAGTTTTTATGAAATTCTTGTAAAGTTAGTGAAGGAAGGTAAAGTTCCGATGTGGAGAATTGATGAAGCAGTAAGTAGGATTTTGAAAGTGAAATTTGAACTTGGATTGTTTGAAAATCCTTATCCAAAAAAAGATTACTTGAAATTATTCGCATCTCCAGAGCACACTCAAGCTAATCTTGATGCAGCAAGAGAATCAATTATTCTTGCTAAGAATGAAAATAAAATTTTACCACTTAAGAAAAACATTAAAGTATTTGTTACTGGTCCAACTTCAAATAAACTTTCACCATTAAATGGTGGTTGGACTATTACTTGGCAGGGAAACGAAGAGAGTCTATATCCTCAAGAAAAAAGTACAATCCTCGAAGCAATACAACAAAAAATAGGTTCGAAAAATGTTTTATTTGAAGAAGGAGTTTCTTTCGATAAAGAATTGAATTTGAGCTCAGCACTTCAAAAAGCAAAACAATCGGATGTAATTATTCTTTGCCTTGGTGAACCAGCTTACTGTGAAACCCCTGGAAACATAAACGACTTAACACTACCCGAAGCTCAGTTAAATTACGCACAAAAACTTATTGCTACTGGTAAACCTTTAATTCTTGTAATGGTTGAAGGAAGACCAAGATTAATCACAAAAATTTTTGATAAAGTTAAAGGTCCATTAATTGCATTCTTGCCTGGCATGGAAGGAGGAAATGCAATTGCTGATATTCTTTTTGGTGATGTAAATCCTTCTGGTAAGTTGCCCATCAGTTATCCTAAATATCCAAATGCAATTGTTCATTATGATTATAAACCAATAGAAAATTCTGGTGAAAACAAATATGATCCACTCCTGCCTTTTGGATTTGGACTAAGCTATACTCAATTTTCCTATTCAAATCTGAAGTTGAATAAAACAGAAATGACCGAAGATGATGAAATTATAGTTTCAGTTGATGTGAAGAATGAAGGTTCAATTGCTGGTAAGGAAGCTGTACTTATGTATGTTACAGATTTATATGGACAAGTTTCTCGTCCGAATAAGCAATTAAAAGGTTTTGAAAAAATTGATTTGAATCCAGGTGAAACAAAAACAGTTCAGTTCAAAATAAATAAAGAACATCTTTCGTTTATTGGTTTGGAAAATAAAAGAATTATTGAACCTGGTGAGTTCATCGTAACGATTGGAAATCTTCAACAAAAATTTTACTTGAAGTAATCTTTGCTTCAGAGACTTCATTCTTTGTGTAAATAAAATTTTGATGAAATTGAAAAATGTTTTAGAAGAGATAAAGTTATAAATGATGATTGCGTCATTCCTAAGTCAGGTGTGACGCAATTAATTTATTTAAATAATCAACTCAAATCTTTCACATTAAATTGCAGAGAGGAGTTGTGATGAAGTCCCTTAAAATTTTAGTTTTTGTAATTGCTTTAATTACAATGCAATTAAATTTATTATGGGCAATTGGATTCCTCAAAGTTCAGGGCAAAAAAATTGTTGATGGAACAGGACAAGAATTTTATCTAAAAGGAATGGGCTTAGGTGGTTGGTTGCTTCAAGAAGGTTATATGATGCATACATCATCTTTTGCAAATGCACAATGGCAAATTAGGCAGAAAATTGTTGAGCTTATTGGAGAAACTAACACTGAAATTTTTTATGAAACTTGGAGAAAAAATTTTATTCGTAAGATTGATATTGATTCATTGAAAGCTTGGGGATTTAATTCTGTTCGTTTACCATTTCATTGGAATTTGTTTGCAACAAATACAAATCCGCCACAGTTCTTAAACAAAGGTTTTGAAATTATTGATTCACTTCTTGCTTGGTGTGAGGCAAATCAAATTTATCTTATTCTTGATATGCATGCAGCTCCAGGCGGACAAAACGATGAAAATATAAGTGATTACAATCCTGCTTATCCTTCGCTATGGCAAAGTGAATTTAATAAAGATTTGACCGTAAAAATCTGGAGAAAAATTGCTGAAAGATATAAAGATAAACAATGGATTGGTGGTTATGATTTGTTGAATGAACCAAAATGGAATCTCCCACCAAACAATCAACCACTTAGAGATTTATATATTCGAATAACGGATACAATTAGAGCTGTTGATACAAATCACATCATTTTCATCGAAGGCAATTGGTACGCAACAGATTTCACTGGTCTTACACCTCCATGGGATAACAATATGGTTTATAGTTTTCACAAATATTGGAATTCAAACGACCAATCAAGTATTCAATATTTAATTAATATCAGAAATGATTTTAATGTACCTCTTTGGTTAGGCGAAAGTGGAGAAAATTCAAACAAATGGATGGTTGATTGTATTGAACTAATGAATCGAAATAACATTGGATGGTGTTGGTGGACACACAAAAAAATTGAAACAATTGCTGGACCTCTTTCTGTTGTAATGTCTCCATTTTACAGAACTTTACTTAACTATTGGAGTGGTTCAGGTCCGAAACCAAGTGCAAGTTATGCTTTTAACGCTTTGATGATGCAAGCAGAAAATTTGAAACTCGAACTTTGTGAATTCCGAAAAGATTTTATTGATGCTTTGATGCGTCAACCAAACAACACTCAAACTCGTCCTTATGGTCAAAACATTATTCCAGGAATTATCTACGCTACTGAATTTGATATGGGCAAATTAAACATTGCTTATTATGATGTAGATTATCAAAATGTTGGTGGTGGGTCGTGGAACAGTGGAGGAAAATTTAGAAATGATGGAGTTGATATCGAATCATGTACCGACTTGACTTCTAATGGTTATAATGTAGGTTGGATTCAAAATGGAGAGTGGTTGAGATACACATGCAAGGTTACTCAATCTGGTAACTACAAAATTAAACTGAATGTTGCATCAATGAATTCAAATGGTCAGATACTTCTACGATTGAATGGACTAATTCTTGGCAGTTTCATAAATGTTCCAAATACAAATGGTTGGCAAAACTGGCAACTTGTAGAATTAAATAATGTTTATCTTCCAGCTGGCACTCATCAACTCGAAGCTCGTTTTTACAATGGTGGGTTTAATTTAAGTCACTTCGAATTTGAATTGCTATCTACAAAGGTTAATGAACTTGAACACAAACCAAATCAACTCGAACTTTTCCAAAATTATCCCAATCCTTTCAATTCAAAAACAATAATTACTTATTCAATTCCAGAAGCTGATAATGTGAAACTTTTACTATACGATAGCTTGGGTAATCATGTTATGACAATTGTAGATGAGTTTAAAAATCCAGGTAAATATCTTGAAGAAATTGACTCAAAGTTTTTATCGAGCAGTTCTTATTTCTTAAAACTTCAGACGAGTAAAAATTCGATTACGAAAAAGATAATGGTTTTGAAATGAAAAAATTATTTTGCTTGATTTTATTTGTAATGATTTCGGAAATTGTTAGTGCCCAGACTATAAATTTCACATCTTCTAATCTTCCAATTGTTGTTATCAATACTTTTGGTCAAGAAATTCCAAATGCTTATAAAATTAATGCACGAATGGGTATCATTTATAATGGCGAAGGAATAAGAAATTATTTAACAGACCCATTCAACAATTACAATGGTTGGATTGGAATTGAGCTTAGAGGTTCGAGCTCTCAAATTTTTCCAAAGAAATCTTATGCTGTTGAAACAAGAGACTCCCTTGGAAATGATATCTCTGTTTCAATATTAGGATTTCCTGCTGAAGAAGATTGGGTCTTTCTGGGTCCATACAATGATAAAACATTAATTCGTGATGCGCTTGCTTATAAACTCGCAAGAGATATGGGACGATATGCTTCTCGTTCCAAATTTTTTGAACTTGTGATTAATGGCGAATACAAAGGTGTTTATCTTCTTCTCGAAAAAATTAAAAGAGATGCAAATCGGGTTAATATCAGAAAATTAAATCCAACTGACACAACAGGTGATGCTGTTACTGGTGGATATATTATTAAAATTGATAAGCTCGATGGTGAAAATAACGATGGATGGTATTCGGAATTTAGACCTTTTCCACAACTAAGTGCAAGAATTTTCTATCAATATCATTACCCTGCACCTGATGAAATTGTTAGTCAACAAAAAAATTATATCAAAGCTTTCATCTATGCATTTGAATCTGCTATGAATAGTCCTTTCTATGCTGATACACTTTTAGGTTATCCAAAATACATTGATGTAAATTCATTTGTAGATTACATCTTATTGAATGAGCTTGTTAAGAATATTGATGCCTATCGTTTAAGCACCTTCTTTTATAAAGATAGAGATAGTCGAAACAACAAATTGTTTGCTGGACCAGTGTGGGATTTTAATCTTGCTTTTGGGAATTGTGATTACTATCAAGCATACATTCCAAGTGGTTATTATCTTCAATATGTTTCTGAATATTCAAATATTCCTTCTTGGGAAAATTTCTTCATACCTTTTTGGTGGAAAAAGATTTTCAACGATCAAAAATTTCAAACAAAATTAAGAACAAGATGGAGCGAATTAAGGAATAGCGTTTGGAGGACTTCAAGAATTAATGCAATTATTGATTCACTTGTTAATTTACTTGAAGAATCTCGAACAAGAAATTTTCAAAAATGGCCTGTTATTGGTCAATATGTCTGGCCAAATTACTATGTCGGACAATCTTACGAGGACGAAATTAATTATTTGAAGAATTGGTTATTCAATCGTTTGAGTTGGATGGATAGTCAATTGATTACTTCTGTAAGTGAAACTGAAATTAATCAACCTGATTTTGAATTCTATCTTTATCAAAACTATCCCAATCCATTTAATTCAACCACAACAATAAATTACTATCTCAAAAAGCAAAAACACATAACTTTACGATTGTACGATTTACTCGGTAGAGAAATTTCTACATTAATCAATGAATTAAAATTACCTGGATATCATTCATTTCAACTTGATGCATCAAAAATCTGTTTGAGTGGGGGAATATATTTTTATGAATTGAAGTCCCATAATTTTATTTCACGAAAGAAGTTTATTTATCTAAAGTGAATTATTAGAATTTGAATTATTGTATAAATGATTTGATTGAATCAAAAAAATTTTTAGTGAAGATAAATTAATAATTAGTGTTATTGAAAGATTAAATTAGGTTTAACGAAGAGTAACTAAGTTTTTTAATAACTTTCTCTTTCACTCTAAACTTGATGAAGGATGACAGTTTATTTGAAATAATTTTTTTAAGAAAACTCATTCGGGTTTCGTTAAACTCAACCTGACACTTAGAGTATTCTGTTTCTCTATACCTGACGAAGGGTGAAAGTGTAATTGAATGATTCTACTTGAATTTCATTTGTCATCCTTCGTCTTTGCTATGAATGACAACAAGTTTGTTTGAAATTTTCAGCTTGTTACACTCAACCAAAAGAAGAGTGATTGCTATATTTAAGTAGCCCATCAATCTTTCTTCAAATTAGATAAATTTTCCTACAACTGAGAGTACAATCAATTTGAAATAAACCAGAGAAAAAATTTTAGTAATTAATCTATCGTTTAATTAAAATTAATCCTTCCATTGGTGGAATAATAACTTTATTTCGATATACAATTTTTGCATCTACATCAGAATAAATTTTCGAACCATCAGCAATCACAAACCATTCACCATCGGGTAAAGTAATCTCACCAGCAAATGTTCTATTACCATTAACTATTACAACAACTTCATTTGTATTTTCACCAATCTTTTCTGCTTTTTTAGTCGAATGATAACCAACACAAAATTCATTTTTATTATCAACAAGAAAATTCAAATCACTTAAATTAGAATTTCGAATTTGAGGCAATTTTTTTCTTAAGCTGATTAATCCTTTGTAATAATCAAGAAGTTCTTTATTCCAATTTGCATGTTCGAAGTTTATGTAATTAGTTTCGTTGTCTTTGTTGTAACTGTTTTCGTCTAATGTTCCGATGTGAATATCTTCTGCATTGGTTTGAGCAATAATTTTTGCTCGAGCAAATTCCTGGCCCTCATGTATCATAATTGGTCCTTGCAAAGTAAATAATGTCAATGCAGCTAATTTGTGAATTTTAAGTTCAATAGGTGTTAGTTGAATTAATTTTTTTGGATCATTTACTACATCATTCCTCTCAATTTTTCCAATTGCAAGTCGTATGAAATCACCGAGTGTGTAATTATCATGTGATTCAAGATAATTAATTGAATGTTCATGAGTTTGAAACAAGCCGCCAAGTTTTTCGAGTGTTCCAGCAAAAAATCTTTTCATCACATCTTGATTAACTCCATAATCCCATTTACCAAAAATGAAACTTTGACGATTAAAAGGATTTTCACCTTTGATTCCATTTCGTGCTTGATCGTTCCAAGCAGCCCAACCGATTTTAGAAAATCCAGCAGGGTCGTATCCACCACCCCAAGGCTCTGCAATTATTATCACATTTGGATTAATCTTTTTTGCTTCTTCAATTATTAATTTTCTTGTTTCTTCATCAATCAGATTAGCCAAATCGAAGCGAAATCCATCAATCTTATATTCAGTCATCCAATACTTAACCGATTCTAAAATCAATCTTCTCATCATTGGCCTTTCTGTCTTTAAATCATTTCCACAACCACTAAATGAAAGAAAGTTCTGTTCTGAGTCGAGTCTGAAATAATATTTTTTATCTATGTATTTGAATGGGTTGTAATCGTATTGAGAAGTGTGGTTATAAACAACATCAAGAATTACGGCAATTCCAGCTTTATGAAAAGCTTTTACAACTTCTTTGAATTCCCTCACTTGCCTACCATCGACTCCATTCCATTCGCCAAATTTTGATGTTCCATTTGATGCATAATAACTTTCTGGTGCGAAGAAGTAAGTTGACATGTAACCCCAATGATTTCTTTCATAAGGATTCCAAGTATTGTAATAACCACGATAATTTCTCTTGTATGGAATTTCCCAATTAGCAAAATCATGAATAGGAAGAAGTTCAACCGCATTTACACCAAGTGATTTAATATAATTAATCCCACCACGAATACCTTCTTCAATCAATCCTAAATATGTTCCTGGTTTAGATGAGCCTGATGAAATATGAGCAGTTAAATCTCGAACATGCATTTCATAAATCACAAGTTCATTCATGGGAATTTTAACCCAATCGGTTCCTTCCCAATCGAAATTATCTTTGAAAATAAGTGTGCGCGATTCATGTTCATAAGAGTTTTTTGAAGCTACGGCTGTTGAGTAAGGATCGGCAATTAATACATCAAAATCGAACATTTCAGTTTTATCTTTTGGACCATCCACACGATAAGCGTAATATTTTCCGTAAAGTTCACCTTCAAGTTCAAGGGACCAAACACCATCACGATCTTTGCTCATAAAATATTCTTTACCTTCATAATCATCATAACGATCAAACAAAACTAACTTCACAATCTTTGCCCTTGGAGCGAAAAGATTAAAATATGTTTTACCGTTTTTTATTTCCCAACCAAGTTTTTTCTTCGAATAAAATTTATCTAAAACTCGTGTGGGTTCTAACTTCTTTCGTCCAAAACCTTTTATCTCGATATAATGAATTTCAGATAAGTCAATCTCTGATGTTTTTAGAAAAATTATATCGTGCCTTTGCTCAAATCCTTTGATTAAACTTATACCAATTAGTTTTATGTCATCAGGTTTGATCTGAACATCGTTCCTTGATAGTTTAACGGCTACGGAGTCTATGTCAAGAATTTCTGCAGTTTCAATAAATTGTTGAGCTTGAATTTTGCGAGGCATAATAAAACACACCAAAATTATTATAGTGATTAAAAAAGTGATTTCGACTAAAGATTTCCTTTTCATGTCAATAAACCTTGCTTTAATTGTAATTTAAGAAGAATTAAAGATTTAGGAATAGTAACTCGAATTATTGGATTTTTTTGAATGGTTTGTGAAAAATATTTGAGAATTATTCGATTGTTTTTGCTTTCAATTTTTCGACAATTGCTTGACGAATTTCTTTGTCATTTTCAGGCAAGGATTGCAACATTTCGTCATATAAATCTTTTGCTTCTGTCTTAATGTAATTATGATTGAGAGAAATTTTTAGATTGCCTGTTGGAATTTCATCACCAACAAAAACTTTAAATCCTTTCCCAAAAAAATCTTTTAGTAATTTGAATAAAACTTCTCGATTAGAATCAATTTTCGAAGGATTAGATTTTAACTGTTCAGAGTAAATGTAAATTATGTTGTCCTCAATTTTTACAATTTTTGAACCTGAAAGAAAATCTCCTAAATCTTTTTTCTTGGATTTGAGATTATTAACAAAATCATTCCAATGGTTTATTACTTTCTCAATGCTTTGAGGTATTGTGTAATTTTTTGTGGGCTCTGAAATTTCCTTTCGAGATGATTGAGGCTTGATTTCTAATGCTGGATTTGAACTTTCAGTTTTTGTGGAATGCTCTTCAATTACTGGACTTTTTTTTTGAGTCGAGTCTGTATTTGATTCAATTGTTTCTGTTTTAGAAAGATTTATTCCATCTTTTTTCAACTTTTTGAGTTCTTGAATTAATTCATCAACTTCAATTGCGCGTGGTAAATCTATAAGTTGAGCCAAGGCGATTTCAAGCTTCATTTTTTGATTTGTAGCTTGACGAATTTCAAATTGAGTTTTGGATAGAAACGAAAGAATTCTAAGTAAATCACGAACTGAAAAATCTTTTGCTGATTCTTTATATCTCTCTTTTGTAATCTCCGATTCTTCAATCAAATCGGTTTTGCCTGTTACAGCTACGGTAAGCATGTTTCTGAAGTGTTCAATTAAGTCGTTGATAAATGTGTTTAAATCCCAACCGTTAAAATAAATTTCATTAACAATACGAAAAGCTTCTTCAATTTCTCTTTTCTTAATTGCATTGGAAACTCTAAAGTAAATATCTACATCAATAATATTAAGAATATCTTTTACTTCATCGAGAACAACTTTTCCGTTTGAATAGACAACAATTTGGTCAAATAAACTTTGAGCATCTCTCATTGCACCATCAGCACGACGAGCAATGAAGTGAAGAGCCTCTTCATCGTATTCAATTCCTTCGTACTGTGCGATTTTTATTAAATGATTTTTTATTTCTTCGGTAGTTAATCGTCGGAATTCATATCTCTGACATCTTGAGAGAATTGTAGCAGGTACTTTGTGAATATCTGTAGTAGCAAAAATAAAAATTATGTGTGGTGGAGGTTCTTCAAGAACTTTAAGAAGTGCATTGAAAGATTCGGTTGTTAACATGTGCACTTCATCTATGATATAAACTTTGTATTTAACAGTAGAAGGTGCGTATTGAACCGATTCGCGCAAAGTTCTTATTTCATCAATCCTCCTATTCGATGCACCATCAATTTCTATTACATCTATGTTTGAGCCATTTGTAATGGATTGACAAATTTCACATTCGTTGCAAGGGTTATAGTCTTTTGAGTTTGGACAATTAAGCGATTTTGCAAGAATTCGTGCAGTGGAAGTTTTTCCAATTCCTCTTGGTCCACTAAAAATAAAGGCATGAGCTATTTTTCCACTGCGAATGGAATTTTTTAATGTTTGCGTGATGTGGTCTTGTCCAACAACATCTTCAAATTTTTGTGGTCGCCATTTTCGAGCTGTTACTAAAAACTTTGTCATAGTAGTTCAAATCTTAGAGCTTTAAGTTTTTCTGCGATTATAGAGTTTAATTTTTCAAGATACAACTTATCTACTTCGTCGAAGTTAGAATAATTGTAACTATCTATATCTAAAACGCCAATCAATACTTCGTCAATAAATAAAGGAACAACAATTTCTGATTTTGAATTTTCATCACAAGCGATATGTCCAGGAAATTTATTTACATCTTCCACAATAATTGTTTTTCTTTTTTCAGCAGATGTTCCACAAACACCTTTGCCTATATCAATAAATGAACATGCAACTTTCCCTTGAAACGGTCCCAAAATTAATTTTCCATTTTTCAATAGATAGAAACCAACCCAAGAGAATGTTTCGAATGATTGTTTAAGTAAAGCTGTGAAATTTGAAAGTAACGATATCCATTCTTCTTCTTCTTCAACCAAAGACTTCGTAATTGGAATTAAAGCTTTATATGTGTCTTCTTTACTTTCGCTTTTTAGATTTACTTTTAGCATTAGTTTTAGTTGATTTTGTTTTTGATTTTAGATTTTGATTTTTAGTATCAAGTTTCAAATCGAAATTTTCAAAGACATGAGGAATTGCTTCAAGAATAGTTTCAATTGGAATTATCTTCAATGGTTTTTTAACAGTTTCAGGAATATCTGCAAGGTCAGTTAAATTTTCTTTTGGTATTAAAACTTTTTTGATGCCGTATCTTTGAGCAGCTAAAAGTTTTTCTGTTAATCCACCAATTGGAAGCACATTTCCTCTAAGAGTAATTTCGCCAGTCATTGCAACATCAATACGAACTGGAATTTTTTTGATTGCCGATATCATAGCCATAGTCATTGTAATACCAGCAGAGGGACCATCTTTTGGAATTGCACCTTCTGGTAAATGAATATGAATTTCTTTTCCTCGATAGAAATGTGGATCGATTCCTAATACTTTTGCATTAGAACGAATGTAGCTTAAAGCAGCTTGAGCAGATTCTTTCATCACATCACCAAGCTGACCAGTAAGAGTAAATTTCTCTGGTCCATCCATTATCGTTACTTCAACATTTAAAATGTCACCACCGACACTTGTCCAAGCAAGTCCTATTGCAGTACCAATTCTATTCTCAGCGGAGATCTTTTTCGCTTTGAATTTTGGAACACCTAAATATGTCTCAAGATTTTTTGCATCAATTATGCGAGATACTTTGTCAATATTTTTGTTTTTTGATTTTTCAAGAGCAATATCTTTTGCAACTTTCCTTAAGATTGATGCAATTTCTCTTTCCAGATTACGAACACCAGCTTCGCGAGTGTATTCTCGAATAATTCTTAGAATTGCATCGTCATTGATTTTGATATCAAAATTCTCAAGACCATGTTCTTTCAATTGCTTTGGAATGATATGCCTTTTTGCAATTTCAAGCTTTTCATATTCGAGATATCCAGGTAATTCAATTATTTCCATTCTATCTTGAAGAGGGAGAGGAATATTATAACGAACATTAGCAGTTGTGATAAATAAAACTTTTGATAAATCATAATCTACATCAAGATAATGGTCATTGAATGCGTGATTTTGCTCGGGATCAAGAACTTCGAGCATTGCAGCAGATGGGTCACCTCTAAAGTCCATGCTCATTTTATCAATTTCATCTAAAAGCATTACCGGATTAATCACACCAGCTTTTTTCATAGATTGAATTATTTTTCCGGGCATACTTCCAATGTAAGTTCTTCTATGGCCTCGAATTTCAGCTTCATCTCTAACACCACCAAGTGAAATGCGCACAAATTTTCTACCTAAAGCTCGAGCAATTGATTTAGCAAGTGATGTTTTTCCTACACCAGGAGGTCCACTAAAACACAAAATTTGTCCTCTCATTTCTTTAACAAGATTAAGAACAGCAATATGCTCCAAAATTCTTTCCTTAGGTTTTTCAAGACCAAAATGATCTTCATCCAAAATTTTTCTTACGTGCTCTAAATCCAAATTATCTTTTGTCCTTTTTTTCCATGGAACATCAATCAACCAATCAAGATAATTTCTAATAACTGTTGCTTCAGGTGACATTGGTGGAGTTTTCTTAAGTCGATTCAATTCTTCTAATGCTTTCTCTTCTACATCTTTTGGCATCCGTGCTTTCTTAATTTTATCCCGAAGCTTTTGAAATTCCGGTGATATTTCTTCATCTTCTCCGAGTTCATCTTGAAGAATTCGAATTTGCTCTTGTATTAGAAACTTTCTTTGAGCCTTCTGAATATTCTCCTGAACTTTTTGGTCAATTTCTTTTTCGATTTTTAATACATCAATTTCAGAATTCAAAATTTTTATCAAACGATAAAATTTATCTTTAAGAGATAATTCCCTTAAGATTGATTGTTTGACTTCTAAACTTTGTTGAATATTAGCTGCAACAAAATAAAGTTTGCGAACAGGATCGGTAAGATTTTTGAAAGCCGCATAAACTTCATCGGGAATGTTTCTACTTAAAGTGATATACTCATGAAAAAGATTTGAAGTGTGACGAACCAGTGCATCTATTTCAGGTGTTTCTTCAACTTCATGAGTGATTATTTCTACTTCTGCTTCTAAAAATGAGGTATTATCTGTAAATGACTTGATTATCCCTTGGGCAAGACCATCAACAATAATTTTTAATAAACCATTAGGAAGTTTTAATATCTGAACAATTCTTGCAACAGTTCCTTCTTGATATAAATCTTCTGGTTTTGGTTCTTCGATCTTTGGATCTTTCTGAGCCACTAAGAAAATCAGCTTGTGTGAATCGTTAGCATAATTAGCAGCTCTCATGGAAGTTTCTCGACCCACAAGCACGGGATAAACCATGTAAGGATAAATTACAACATCTCTAAGTGGTAAGACAGGCAAACGATTATTAATTTCAGCGAGTTCTGATTTAAGTTCCATTTGAGTATCAGTATTTTCCAATTTCGTCTCCTTTCTGCCGTTTTGTATTACAAAATTACGAAAAAAAGGAGCAGAGATTTATAAGGCTTTTATGCTATTGAACAAAAATTTTTTTCAACTAAAAACGACTAAATACTTTAAAATCTTTTCTTGATTTTTGTATAAAGACAATGATAAACAACAATAATTTTTAGTTTAAGAGTAAAATATTGATGTCATCTAATTAGTTAAGAGAGGATATAGTAACAATTAGCAAGATTAATGGAATTAATCAAAAGATCCTTAACATTTTTAAGATTAAAACAGATGGAGTTATTGTAAATCTCAAAAAATTAGAAGGGAAACTTTGAGTTAACCGAGTAACCCTAAGGATTTTGTGAATCACATCGTTACATATCATGTTGTTCATTTCAATTTGTCATACATGTACAAACAGGTATCCAGAAAAAATTTCAGAAAATAGTTTCCTGCTTTCGCAGGAAAGACAATGTGTTGTTAATGTCATACCTGCGAAAGCAGGTATCCAAATTGCGTATTTAAAATGGATTCCTGCTTATGCAGGAATGACGGTGCAATGTTAAATGTCAGTCAAGGCAAACCACATCTCTACATTTCAAACTCTCTGCGGTTCTCTGCGATAATCTCAGCGAACTCTGCGGTGATAAATTTTGCTCAATAAAAACATCGGGCGAGGCAAGCCTCGTCCCTACATGTTGTTAATTGATTGTAGATTGTAGGGACAGGGCTCGCCCTGTCCGTTTTTCAGATTTATTTTTCATGCATTGTTAAATTCAAATTGTCATACCTGAGCAAACAGGTATCCATAAAAATTTCAAAATGAGTTTCTTCGTCAATCTTCAACCATAAAATTTAACTACAAAATATACTCACAGAGTTTAATCTGCCTACAATTTTATTAATAGTAGAATATTCTAAAAATAATTTTTAATTTGTTTTAGAAAATATTGGAGTAGGAATGTTCAAAAAAGCTCTAAATGTTTCTGTTCTTTCAATTTTAATTCTTATTTCTCTCACCTGCAAAAAATCTCCAATAGAACCTGAATCCTCTTCCATTAGATTAAATCTTGAAGATGTAACATGCACAGAAGCTTGGTCAAGATTATATTTTTATGAATTCACCCCACCTGTTAAAGCAGATTTAATCTTAAATGATAAAATTGTAAAGACATTTAACATTACAACAG
>JAOAHM010000046.1 GCA_026415235.1 Ignavibacteria bacterium
TCTTTCCAAGTTGCATCAATTCCCATTACACCTTTGTAAATTGGACTAATACCAACTAAATATTGTTCACTAAAAACAATATCTCGCTCGGCATCAAATCTTGTGAATATTCCCCAAATAGTTTTTTCTTGACTGAATATATCCACATCTTCACTTACCACAGCAATTATCTTGAACACTTGAAGTTCTTTTTCCTTAACTAATTTCTCAACTGTTTCTCGTCCATTTTGTTCAAGCTTTACAACTAACAAAGTATTTTCAAAAGTATTGAACTCTCTTACACTTGGATTTGCTTTCACTAATATTTTTTTCAATTGGTCATAGCTTGGAATTTTTACATCATTGATTTCTGATGTGTTTTTGTCTTTACTTGTTGCATCAATAATCATTTTGCTTCCAAGGTTCATCTTAAAACTTGTGAAGTCTAATGTATCAAGTGGAACTTTAGGAATCATTATAAAATCATAATGAGGATCAAAATTCTTTTTTATCTCTTTCAATACAGCTCTAAAATCTCTTGGATTAACACCACGGTCAACAACGACAACACATTTAGTCAAAGAGAGTTGACCTTCGCCCATAATACTTAATGCTGTTTTTGCTGCTTCTTTATGATATCGCTCATCTACAGAAACGACCAGAAGATTATGAAATCCAGCTTCGTAATATGCCCACAATGCTTCAATCTCAGGATGAATCAATTTTATTAATGGACCTAAAATTTTTTGAGTTGCATCACCAAGGAATTTATCTTCCATTGGTGGTATTCCAACAATTGTAGCTGGATAGATTGGATTTTTTGCAGAAGTAATCGCTTTAATTCTAAAAATTGGAAATTCAGCAGCAGCTGAGTAATGTCCAAAGTGATCTCCAAACGGTCCTTCCATTCTTCTGAAATGTGCTGGAACATATCCTTCAAGAATGAATTCTGCATTTGAAGGAACAAGAATATTAATTGACTTACCTTTAGTCATTGATGTTCTTTTCCCACGAAGAAAACCAGCAAACATAGCTTCGTCAATGTTTTCAGGAAGTGCAGCGATGGTAGCAAAGAGCATTGCAGGGTCAGTTCCAAGTGCAACTGCAAGTGGTAAATCTCTACCTAATTTTTCTGATTGATAGAAATGAAATCCACCACCTTTTTGAATTTGCCAATGCATTCCAGTTGTCTCATCATCAAATACTTGCATACGATACATTCCAACATTGCGCTTACCAGTTCTTGGGTCATAAGTAAAAACTTGTGGTAAAGTTATAAATCTTCCGCCATCTTCAGGCCAGCATTTTAAAATTGGCAAATCACTTAATCTAACTGGTAACGATTGTTGCTGCGAATAACTTCCTCCTCTTTTCGGAAATGTTGAGAAAACTCTCTTGAGCATCTCTCTTCGTTTGATAATTTCATTGAAACGAGGTGGAACTAATACTTCGGCAAATTTTAGTAATTCGAATCCCAATTCGTCTGGATCTTTTTGAAGAGCAAGTTCTACTCGTCTATCTGACGCATAAGCGTTCATCAAAAGTGGATACTTTGCTCCAATTGGTTTTAGGAAAAGCAGAGCAGGTTTGTTTAGCAACAAAGCACGATGAGCAATCTCAGTTACTTCAAGAACTGGATCAACTGGTTCCTCAATTATTAATAACTCTTTTTCTGATTTTAATTCCTCAAGATATTCTTTAAGATTATTGAAACTCATTATTGCACCATAGATTTTTTCTCATTTCAAATATTTATTGCAATTTAATTTCAATGGTTTACGCATTCAATATGTATTTTCTGACATAAACTTTACAAATGCTTAGTTGAAAGCCTATTCTTTAATTATTGCAAACATATTTTTGAAAAATTCCTTTAATCAATTTTTATTCTAAAAAATTCTATTCAATGAATGAATTTGAAGGTTATGAATTTAATCTCAATAGAAATTAAATTTTTGTTGTGGAATGTATAAGTTTTTTCAAAAAATTTTTATCTAAATGTGCGAGAGAAAAATATTGTAAAATAAAGCTCAAAAGGTCGAAAAATTTTCATCATTTAAGATTAGAATATTTTTCAATAATTTAATGCAAGTAATCTGTAATGAATAAAAGAGGTTATACAATGTTCAAAAAAATTATTTTGATGGTTGGAATAATTTTATCACTTCGTCAACTTTATTCACAAGAATTAAGAGGGACTTGGATTGCAAGAGATCAACTTGGTACAAAAGAAGCTCTTGCACAAGCAATTGATAGTATTGCTGCAGCAAACTTTAATGTTGTCTATGTGAATGTTTGGAGCCGTGGATATCCATTATGGAAAAGCAATGTATTTTATCAACACACAGGAGTATATATTGATCCAACTTATGAAGGAAGAGACATTCTCGCAGAAGCAATAGCCGAAGCTCACAAACATGGTTTGCATGTAGAAGCATGGTTTGAATATGGTTTTGTTGGTGGTTACGAACCATATTATCCAGGTTCAAGTGGAAAAGGGAAAATATTTGATAGATATCCTCATTGGGTTGCTAAAAGACTCGATGGAGGTGAAAAAGATAATTCTCAATTTTATTGGATGGTTCAGACAAGAAAAGATGTCCAAGATTTTTTAATTGCTTTGGTTATGGAAATTGTAAGAAATTATGATGTTGATGGACTCGAGCTCGATAGAATTCGTTACTCATCTTTACAATATGGTTATGATAGTTATACCGATTCACTTTACCGATTGGAAAACAATGGCAATCCACCACCAACAAATTATTCAGAACCAAATTGGATTCGTTGGAGAGCAAACAAGCTTAACGAATTTCAAGCAAGAGTTTATGATAGTGTAAAATCTGTGAGACCAAAATTTAATCTTTCTAATGCACCGAGTTTGTATTCAGCTACTCAATACACTTCGTACAATAATTTTTGTCAAGATTGGGTTTGGTGGGTTAATAACAATAAGATAGATAATGTGCAGGTTCAATCTTATGTGGAAAGTCCAGCATCTTTTGGAAGCATTCTTGATTTTATTCAAACAATGGTAAATGATAAATCAAAAGTTTATCCTGCCTTTGCAGTAAATCCAGGTGGAAATCCACTTCAACCACAAGTAGTTTATCAATTCATTGATGTGACAAGGAATAAAGGTTTTAAAGGGAATTCAATTTGGTATTCGAATGATTTGAAAAATTATTTTCAAGGAATTAAAGCAAATCGTTACCAACAGAAAACACATCCACCATTTTCTTCTCCTGATTGGAGAGATTACAAACAAATTGTAAAACTTTCAGACCAAACTAATGCAATAAGATTTGGAAATTGGTCAACAAGCTTAATTCCTGGTTACGAGGGACAAACAATTTTTACAACTGGAGGAGATTCGGCTTCAGTTAGTTATTACTTTGATGTGCCAATAAGTGGATACTACGATGTTTACGCTTTTGTAGTGCCAGCACCAGATCAATCGAATTCGGTTGAATATATTGTAAGAGATTCTTCTGATAACTTTTCATCAGTCATTGTTGACCAAACAGATGTTTTTAATAAACGATGGAAGAAACTAAAAACAGTTTATCTTTCAAAAGGAAGAAACTTAGTTTTGATTTTGAGTAATAGGGGAGTGGAGTCTGGGAAAAAAGTTAGAGCTGATGCTGCATTTATCAAACTCAATAGAATTCTTTCTCCTAATGTGACAACAAGTGTTGAAGATGAGAGTAAAGATTTTAATCACAACATTTATAATCCAAAAATTTTTAATTTCCCAAATCCTTTTAATTCATCAACAACTGTGGAATTTTTAATAGAACCAAGCCAAAGTTTTAATTTTTCACTATACAATTATCTTGGTCAAAAAATTTATTCTTATGATGGAGTTTCAAATTTGGATGGTAAGTATCAGATAAAAATTGACTCAACTAACCTTTCCAGTGGAATTTATTTCTGTTCTGTTACGAGTGAGAATGTTCGTCTATCCTCAAAACTATTATTAATTAAATAGGAATAATACTCAATGGAACGAGAGAAAAATTCAAACGAAAGTTCCGAATTAAAGTGGAATAAACTCTTCAATAAAATTGAAAGAGCGTTGGGTTGGTTTTTCTTTGTTACTGGATTTATCATTATAGTTTCTTACACTTTGTATGAGTTGTTGATTAATTTATTGAAAGATACACAACTAAGTTGGTTTGTTAAGACGGGAATATTTTTCGTCATTATTGGTACTGTGATTTTACTTTTCTCAATTATTCGTGAGCGAATTTTTCTTTCAAGGAGTGATAAGTATAAGGAGATTAATGAATGATTATTACAACAACCGAATTCATTCCGAATAAAAAAATAGTGAAAGTCCTTGGACTGGTTAAAGGCAATACTGTTCGTGTAAGGCACATTGGTAAAGACATAATTGCTGCGTTTAGGAATTTGGTTGGTGGAGAAATTCAGGAATATACAAAGCTCTTAGCCGAAGCAAGAGAACAAGCACTCGATAGAATGATTGAAGATGCAAGTCGACTTGGTGCAAATGCGATAATTGGAGTTAGGTTTGGAACAGCTTATGTAATGCAAGGTGCAGCAGAAATCATGGCTTACGGAACAGCTGTTATAGTTGAGGAACAATAAATGAATTTCTAATAGCTCTTGGTTTGAAACTATAATTCAACTTATCTATTCGCTTATTTTATCTTTAGAAGTTTTTGAATGAAAAAATTCACATAGAAATTATCTGCTTCACTTTTCATAGCTCTTATTTTAATCTATAAATTAAAGGAATTTTTATTTTCTTGATTAAATAGAATCAAGCCAATACCAAATTTCATACACAACGACTTAAATATTGGAAAATCTATTTGTGCTTGTTGGAACACTACCAAAAAACTTTATGACCGAAGATTTTGTAAGAGTAAGCTTGACCAAACGCAGTAATTAATTGATTAATATTCGTTTTTATTTCCTCACTGATAATTTCTAAGAGTGGTTTGATACGAAAAGTTTCTTTGAATTCGTGGATACCTATGATGTTTGGATTTAACAAATTATATGTATGAGCAAATATTTTTTATCTATGGTTATTGCGAGCTATGATGTAAACTTCATAAAATTTTTCTTCCTTTACTTAAATCAAATTTAAAGTCTTTTATCATCCGCTTTTATTTCGAACAATTTTAAAATTGTAACAAACAATCCTTTACGAGTATACTACTTGATTAATTTTTGAATTATAAAAATAAATCAGTACTTGCTCACTTTTTATTCAAATCTTTTTTTACAATAAACTCACAAAGTCACAATTTCAATCTTTTGTTTATAAATAAATTTCTCAGCCCTCTAATTGTTTTCTGAAGACCATCACACTTGCGGGAAAAATTATCAAGCCAATTCCAAGCATTATTAGCATTTCATCCCAAATTTCTGCAAGACCAACTCCTTTCAAAAAAAGTGAACGAAGTATTATCAAAAAATATTTTAGTGGGATGAAATTGGAAAAGAATTGAATTATCTCAGGCATGTTTTCTATGGGAAATGTAAAACCTGATAAGTAAATGAATGGAAGCATAATCAGAAAAACAGAAATCATCATAGCTTGTTGTTGAGTTCGTGAGATTGTGGAGACG
>JAOAHM010000091.1 GCA_026415235.1 Ignavibacteria bacterium
AATCAAGAAGAGCAAAAGGGATTAGGTCACGCAATTTATGTTGCAAAAGAAACTTTCGGGGACGATGAATTGCTAATTGTATTAGGAGATACTGTATTTGATGTAGATTTACACAAAATGCTTTCATCTGAATTTTCAGCTCTTGGTGTTAAAGAAGTGGAAGATCCAAGACGATTTGGTGTTGCAATTACAGAAAATGGATTTATAACCAAACTGATTGAAAAACCAGAAACTCCAGTTAGCAAACTCGCAATTGTTGGACTCTACTATATTAAAAACTCCAAATTACTCGCAGATTGTCTTGATGAAATTATCACTAAAGACATTAGAACAAAAAATGAATATCAATTAACGGATGCATTGCAATTAATGTTGGAAAAAGGCGAAAGATTTGTTCCATTTTTAGTTGAAGGTTGGTACGATTGTGGAAAACCAGAAACTCTTCTTTCAACTAATCATCATCTACTTGAAAAGTTAAATAACGCTGATTCTTTCGCAGGTGTAACGGTAATTAAACCAGTTTACATCTCTCCTAAAAGTAAAGTAGAAAATAGTATCATTGGTCCTTATACAACAATCAATGATGGTGCAACTGTAAAAAATTCAATTGTTATTAATAGCATAATTGGAGTGAATGCTGTAGTTGAGAATGAAATTTTGAAAGATTCAATTATTGGTAACAATACAGTTATTAAAGGAACATTTAAAAAGTTGAATACAGGTGATTCAACTGAGATTATTTTTGATTAAGAATAAAAATTGGAGATAAAGGAATGTCAATGCTTTTCACATCGGAATCAGTTTCTGAAGGGCATCCAGATAAAATTTGTGATCAAATTTCGGATGCAATTTTAGATGAATATCTAAGACAAGACCCAACCTCAAGAGTTGCTTGCGAAACTTTTGTAACTACTGGACTTGTCCTTGTTGGTGGAGAAATAACTTCCAAAGCACAAGTGAACATTCAAGAAGTAGTTCGTGAAACAATTCGAGAGATTGGTTATACAAGTCCTGTTTATCGTTTTGATGCTGATTCATGTTCGGTTTTGAATTCAATCCATTCGCAATCACCAGATATTGCAATGGGAGTTGATAAAGGTGGTGCAGGTGATCAAGGAATGATGTTTGGTTACGCAACAGATCAAACTGAAGAATATATGCCTGCTCCAATTATGTTTGCACACAAGTTGGTCAAACGACTTGCGGATATTAGAAAAAAAGAAAAACATTTAATGCCATACCTAAGACCTGATGCAAAATCCCAAGTAACTATAGAGTACGACAATAAGAAGCAACCGATTCGAGTTCATACAATCGTAGTTTCAACACAACACGATGGTGATGTCTCTCAAGAAAGAATCAAAGAAGATGTAATTGAACATGTCGTTAAGAAAGTTATTCCTGAACATCTTCTTGACGAAAAAACAATTTATTATGTTAATCCTACTGGAAAATTCGAAATCGGTGGTCCCCATGGTGATACTGGATTGACTGGAAGAAAAATAATTGTTGATACATATGGTGGGTACGCACCTCATGGTGGTGGTGCTTTCAGTGGAAAAGATCCAACCAAAGTTGATAGAAGTGCAACTTATGCTGCACGACATATCGCAAAAAATGTCGTTGCTGCTGGTCTTGCTAAGGAATGTCTTGTTCAAGTTGCTTACGCTATTGGTGTTGCTCAACCTGTTTCAATTTTTGTAAATACTTTTGGAACAGGATTAATTCCTGATAAACAACTTGCAGACTTCATCTTAAAAGAAATTGATTTAACTCCAAAAGGAATTATCAATCGTTTAGATTTATTAAAACCAAAATATAAAGTGACAGCAGCTTATGGTCACTTTGGACGAAATGAAAACGGTTTTACTTGGGAAAAACTTGACCTTGTAGATTTGTTCAAAACTTTAATCAAATAAAAATGGAGTAAAAAGTAATGGATTATAAACCTGGTGTTTACAAAGTTCGAGATTTAAAATTAGCTGAAGAAGGAAGAAAAAAAATTGAATGGGCTGAATCAAGAATGCCCGTTCTGATGGAACTTAGAAAAGAGTATAGCAAAACAAAACCACTCAAAGGTTATCGAATTGCTGGTTGCCTTCATGTTACCAAAGAAACAGCTGTATTAATCGAAACTTTAGTTGCTGCTGGTGCACAAGTAAGCTGGAGTGGTTGCAATCCTCTCTCAACTCAAGATGATGTTGCTGCTGCTCTTGCAAAGAAAGGAATTTCAATCTTTGCTTGGCATGGAATGAATGTAAAAGAATTTTATTGGTGCATTGAACAAACACTCAAAATTGAACCTAATCTAACTCTTGATGATGGTGCTGATTTAATCTTCACAATTCACAATAAGTATCCTAAGCTTGCAGAAAAAGTTATTGGTGGAACAGAAGAAACAACTACTGGTGTGAAAAGACTAAGAGCAATGGCTGCCGATGGTGCGTTGAAATATCCTGTTATTGCTGTTAATGATGCTGAAACGAAATGGGATTTTGATAATGTTTATGGCACTGGTCAATCATCAATTGATGGAATTTTGAGAGCAACAAGTGTTCTTCTTGCTGGAAAAAATTTTGTCGTTGCTGGATATGGTCATTGTGGTAGTGGAGTTGCAAAACGAGCAGCTGGAATGGGCGCAAATGTTATTGTAACTGAAGTTAAACCTACAGCAGCTCTAAAAGCTGCTTTAGAAGGTTTTCGTGTTATGCCTATGGACGAAGCTGCAAAGATTGGTGATATCTTTATCACAGCAACTGGTGTTAAAGATGTAATTGTTAAAAGACATTTTGAAAAAATGAAAGATGGTGCAATAGTCTGTAATACTGGTCATTACGATTGTGAAATTAATCTTAACGATTTAGCACAACTTGCAAAGTCAAAACGAGTAATAAGAGAAAATAATGAAGAATATACTTTGAAGAATGGAAAGCGAATTTATGTTTTAGCTCAAGGTCGACTTGTAAATCTTGCTGCTGCAGAAGGTCATCCATCGGAAGTTATGGATATGTCGTTTGCTAATCAATTTATGTCTCAAGTTCGTTTAGCCGAATTACACAGAAAAGGTGTGAAACTCGAAAATGCTGTTCATGAAATTTCCGAAGAGCAAGATCAATACATTGCCTCAATTAAATTAAAAACTCTCGGATATAAAATTGATAAACTCACAAAAGAACAATTGAAATATATTTCCGATTATTCAGAAGGAACATAATCTTAAAATCAAATTTTTAATTGAACTGAGCCCCGAACAAAATCGGGGCTTTTTTTTTCAATTTAGCTTTTTTTATATAGCTTCAAGTAACAATTAGTTTGATTTTGGCTTCGCAAAAAAACAAAATTCTTAGTTAAGTTTGAAACGAGCCTCAAAAAACTAAAATGGTAAGTATGAGAATAAAGTTTAATAATAATTATATAAAAGATTTGGCATCAATTCTATTTTTCCCAATAGTCTTCTCACTCGTTTACAATTTTATTGTCTATAAAGATTTTAATTTTCTTGCAAGAGCAAAAGAGAAATCAGTTCACACTACTCAATCTGAATTTAAAGAAGTGACGATTGAAGAGGCGCAAAATTATTTTTCTCAAGCAATTTTAATTGATGCTCGTTCAGAGGAAAATTATTTACAAGGTCACATACCAAATTCAATTAATATTCCGACTAAAAATTTTGACAACTACCTTGATAAAGTTTTTGAATTACCTCAGGACTCATTGCTCATTATATATTGCGAAGGCATACATTGTAACTTAAGTCATCTTTTAGCAGAAAAACTTAAAACCTTTGGCTTTAAAAATATCTGGATTATGTATGAAGGAATTGAAGGTTGGAAACAAAAAAATTTACCAATTGAAAAATGAAACTAAAACTAAAAACCTATTCCCTTGAATTTATCCGATTAGTTCTTGCATTTCTCTTCATTCTTGCATCAATCGAAAAACTTAAAAATCCTTTTGCTTTTGCCTTATCAATAGACGCTTACAGAATTTTCCCAGAATTCTTTGTTAACATGTCTGTATTGATTATTCCGTGGCTTGAATTATTTGTTGGATTTGGACTTTTGTTTAATTACAAATTGAGGCTTAATCTTTTTGTTTATCTATTTTTGATGGTAACTTTTACTTTACTTGTTGTCTTTGCCGTTATCAAAGGACTTGATATTGAATGTGGATGTTTTGGTGAATCGTCCTCTAAAGTTGGTTTGAAAAAAATTTTTGAAAATCTGTTAATAATCTTAGTAAATGTAATTCTTATCAGAAATTTTTCTGTATTAAAAAAGAATGAGATAAGTGAGCGTGAATAGAATTCTCTGAATGTTTAATTTTTATGAGAATAATTTACAAGTTATTTCATTGTGAACCTTGTTCTTTGAACTCAATCGAGAAGAAATCTTTCCATTTGTGTTTGGTTGAAGTAAAAATAATCAGCATCACAATCTTAGAGGTTTTATTATGATTACTCGAGAACTTCTTTTTAATCTTTCGTTACTTTTGTCTGCAAGTATTTTGGCAAACTTGGTAGAAATTTCCTTTCTTTCCCAATCAAGATTTAAAAGATTTTTCATAGGGGTATTGTTTGGTCTTTCTGCAATTTTGGGAATGATGTTTCCTTATGTTTTGCAAGAAGGATTGATTTTCGATGGTAGATCAATTGTTTTAAGTATCGTTTCGCTCTTTTATGGTCCGATTAGTGGAATTGTATCTGGTTTCATTGCTTTGATTTACAGAATTCATGTGGGTGGTATTGGGGCACTGGTAGGAGTAATTACAATTATTATTTCAACAGGTGTGGGTTTGCTTTTTTATTACATTTATAATGTAAATCAGAAAGAACTGAAGAATGGAGTATTATTTCTTTTTAATTTTTTAGTAAACTTTCTTGTCCTTAGCAGCATGCTTCTTCTTCCAAGTCCACTAAATACTCATACAATTTACAAGGTTGGTTTTGCATTTATATTTATCTATCCAGTAGTTGGATTTGTCATTTCTAAAGTGTTGCAAGTGCATCTTGAATTCAAAGAATCAACAATTAAGATTAAAGATAGTCAGGAGAAATTTTCTAAAATTTTTAATGAGTCTACGGTTCCACTAATTCTAATTGATGTTAAAACTCTTAAAATCACTGATATAAACGATGCATTTTTATCTTTAACAAATTTTTCCTTCAATGATTTGATTTCTAAGAGTATAGAACACACAGGTATATTTGACAAAAATGATTTAAATGATTTTATTATTTCCCGAATAAAAAACTTAAACTCCCTTAGTAATCTTGAAATAAAAATATACTCAAAAGATAAAGAACAAATTGATGTATTAGTTAACTCATCTTTTATTCATTTAAGCGTAGGTGACTTTTGTTTGTGCTCGTTTTTCGATTTGAGAAATCAGAAAGATGCAATTAGAGAAATTTTAAGACTAACAAGAATTCATTCTTTATTAAGCGAAGTAAATCAATTAATTGTCAGAACTGAAGATGCTGACCAGTTATTAAGAGATATTTGTGATGTTTGTGTTCAAGAAGGTAATTTTTTACTTGTATGGATTGGTAGATTAGAAAGAGATAATAAACATGTAACAAAATTATTTGCATCAGGATCAGCTAAAGAATATTTAAATAAATTTGAAATCACACTTGATAATCCTGAACTAATAAATTGTCAAACTGTTCAATGTTTTCTCACTGGTAGAAGTCAAATAATTTTAGATTGGACAACTGACCCAAGAGTTGATAAGATTAGAGATTGGGGATTAAAATTTGGTATTAAATCGTCAGTATCATTACCTATTAAAATGAACGGTAAAGTTCTCTACACAATTAATTTTTATTCTGAAGAGAAAAACTTTTTTGATTCACCAGAGATAGCCCTTCTTGAAGAAGTAAGTAATGATATTTCCTATGCTTTAGAAGCAATTGAAAACGAAAAGAAACGAAAAATAAGTGAAGCAAAATTGAATGAAAATGTGAGGTTCTTAACAACTCTTATAAATAATTTACCTGGTTTCATTTATCGTTGTTGGAATGATAAGAATTGGACAATGGAATACATTACCCATCAAGTAGAAGAAATTACTGGTTATAAAGTAGATGATTTACTTTATAATAAAAATTTATCATTTAACGAAATCATTCATCCAGACTATCAAGAGTTTTTGTGGAATAAATGGCAGGACATTCTTCCTAAAAGAGAAGTTTTTGAGTTTGAATATCCAATTATTACAAAAAGTGGTGAGATTAAATGGGTTTGGGAAAGAGGGCGTGGAGTTTATGACGAAAATGGTAATGTTATTTGTCTTGAAGGTTTCATAATGGATGTAACTGATAAGGTATTGTTCAGACAAAAATTAGTTGAGAATACAGAAAAATTAAAACTTTTAGTTGAGGGTACACCATACTTTTTCTTCTATACACATGATGTAGATGGAAGAATCACTTACATTTCACCTTCAGTTGAAAGAATTACGGGTTATATAGTTGAGGACTGGCTTGGAAATAGAAATTGGTATCTTACTGAAAATCCAATTAACGAAAGAGCAAAAGAAAACACTCGAAAAGTCCTAAGAGGTGAATTAGGTGAATATCCAATATACATTGAAATTTACCATCGAAATGGTGAAAAGATAATTCTTGAAATTTATGAAGTACCACACTACAAAGACAATAAAATTATTGGTTTACATGGTATCGCAAGAGATGTAACAATTGAGAAAAAATATCAAGAAAAATTAAGAAGAAGCGAAGAACGATTTAGAAAACTATTTGAAGAACATTCAGCAGTGAAACTAATTATTGACCCATCAACTGGACAAATTATTGATGCTAACAATTCAGCATTAAGATTTTATGGTTATACACTTGAAGAATTAAAATCAATGAAGATAAGTGATATAAATATTTTAACACCTCAGGAAATAAAAGAAGCTATGCAAATGGCTTTGAAAGGCGAGAAAAATTACTTTGAATTTAAGCACAAACTAAAAGATGGCAGAATAAGAGATGTTGCAGTATTTTCCAGTGATATTGAATTGGAGGGTAAAACATATCTTCATTCAATAATACACGATATTACAGAAGCCAAAAGGTTAGAAAAGGATTTGCAATTTGAAAAATCAAAGTTTCAACAATTGTTTGACAACTCACCATTACCAATTGCAGTAATTGATGGAAAGGAAAAAATTCAAATTGTTAATCAGCAATTCGTAAGATTCTTTCATTTAGGTAAAAATGAAGAAATTGGGAAAAATTTTATAGACCTGTTTACTTTTGATGAGTTAGAAAAAATTCATCAAAATTTTCTCAGCTTAGTCCTTAAAGGTGATAAGAGAATACTTGAAACATACATCAAAAAACATGACGGTTCGGTCGCATATGTTCAAATGATTGGTGTCCCAATATTCTTAAACTTTGAAATTATTGGAGCATTTGTAGTAATAATTGATTTAACAAAGATTAAGGAAGCCGAAGAAAACCTTAAAGCTGCAAAAGAAGTAGCAGAACTTGCAAGCAAGGTTAAAGATACTTTTATCGCTAATATCTCTCACGAAATTAGAACACCACTTAATGCAATTTTGGGTTATACAAGTTTAATTAAAGAAACAACTGAACATTTAGTAAGTGACGATGAAAAGTTTTACTTTGAAGTAATTGAATCGGCGGGAAGTAGATTGATGCGAACTATTGATATGATTATGAATTATTCACGAATTGTTGCTGGTGATTTGCCATTAAACAAAGAAAAATTAAATCTAACGAAAATTATTCAAGTACTTTGTGACGAGTTCAACTACACTGCTCAATTAAAGCAACTTGATTTTGAATTCACCAATGAATGTGGAGAAGTTTTTGTATTTGGTGATAATTACTGTATTACGCAAGCAATTGCAAATGTAATTGATAATGCAATTAAGTACACTAAAAAAGGTTCAATAAAGGTTCGCTTAAAAAGAGATACAGGTAATAAGCCAATTTTAGAAGTTATAGATACAGGAATTGGTATTTCTGAAGAATATAAAGACAAAATTTTCGAGCCATATACTCAACAAGAACTTGGTTGGAATAGACCTTACGAAGGAGTCGGATTGGGACTTGCTCTGGTAAAAAAATACTTAAATCTGAACGGAATGGATGTTACATTCATAAGTGAAGAAGGTAA
>JAOAHM010000093.1 GCA_026415235.1 Ignavibacteria bacterium
AAATTCAAAACAACATTTACAATCAATCCAAGAAATGTTGTAAGCATCGTAATTCTTTCCATTCTTAATGAGTTTAGCAAAACACCAGTTAAGTTATTCAAATAAACAAATGGTATCGCAATTGAAATAATACTTAAATAAGTTTTTGATACTAAAAAATTTTTACTGAAGAATAAATTGATTATTAAATCACCAAAAAAATTAAAAATTAAAATCAAACTAAATGAAATCGTAAAGAGTAATTTCAATTCATTTTTAATCGAATTAAAATTAATCCCTCCTTTCTGTTCAAACAAGTTAGTAAATCGGTTATACGACTGAAACAAAATTGCAGTGGAGAAAATTGATGTGTGACGAAATAATGAATAAGCAACTGAATATATGGCAACATCAACATTACCATAATAGTACTTCAAAATTAAAACATCTATCCTATCATAAGCCATCACAAATAAAACTCCTAAACCAAAAGGTAAAGAATTTTTGAGAATTGAAATTAGACTTTGGAATTTGAATTCATAAATAGCCTCTATCACATCTTTCATTTTAATTTCAACGGTTCGAAGCAGTAAAAAACTCTGAATAATCAGTATCAAAAAAATTGTAATTAAACTAATCTCTAATCTTACTTTGTTAATCGTATAGATTACAAGTAAAATGAAAAGCGGTATTCGAGTGAAAAGAATTGAATAAAAATTTTCTTTGAACTTTTCTTTGCCATTCAAATAAAAAATGAATATCTGATTTATGGGATGATAGAGGTTGATTACTGAAATTAACAATATAGGTACTAAGTAGTTACTATCATTAATAAAGTAAATGAGTGATATTGGTGTGAGGATAAAAATTAAAGAAAGTTTAAAAATTACAACTTGAAAAAGGGAATAAATGTTGAACCTCCCACTTGCGCTCTCTCGTTGAATGTAAAATGGAAAACCAAAATCGAAAATGGATGCGATTATGTTTGTGAATGCTGAGACTGATACCAATATTCCATAAATCTCTTTATCCACATATCGAGCAATTGAAATATAAAAAGCAAAAAATGTTAATCTTTCAAAAATATTATATAAAAAAATGTATTTACCTTGCTTGAAATATGACTTAAAATTTTTTTCTTCCATTAGAAAAAGAATTAACGATTTGCTAACCAATGCTCAGGATTTTGTTTTTCCCTCTCTTTCCAGATTTCGAGATGTACCATTTCACCACTTAAACTTTCACCACTTGTGGCAATAACATCACCTCGCTTGACAATTTGACCTTCACTAACATTAACTTCTGAAAGATAAGCATAAACTGTCCTGTATCCTTCTGAATGTGTAATAATAACTATGTTTCCGTATCCTGGTAACCAATGAACAATTGAAACTCTTCCATCTGCAATTGCTCGAACTGGTGAACCAAATGGTGTGGCAATGTCAATTCCAAAATTCAATGTAACTGTATTTAAGTATGGATTCCTCTGTTCACCAAAACGATTGACGATTCGTCCATTTACAGGCCAAGGTAAATTGCCTTTCATTCTTGAGAAGGAAGTGAATTGAGGTATTTGCTCGAACATATCATCATATTCGCTTTGGCTAATTGGTTGCTCATCTTTTTGTTTGATTGAAAATTCAGGTTGTTTTTGGTCAACATTTGATTTCGATTGAGTTCGCTTTTGTTCGGCTATTTTTTGTTGTTGTTTTCTTCGTTCAATTTCTCTTTGACGAGCTGCAATTTCTTCTTTTCTTTGCTTCTCGATTAATTGATCAATTATCTCTGCAATTTTTTTTGCTGATTCTTTTTTTCGTTCTAAATCACGAACTAATGCTTCTTTATTCTTTCTAAGTAAACCAACATAATTTCTTTTCTCAGTTAATTTGTCTTTTAATTGATTTTCTTCAACTGTTTTTTCTTGTTTCAACTTTTCTTTTTCATTTAGTATCGTCAAAAGATTTTCTCGTTCGGTTTGAACTTGCAATGCTTTTCGATTTATTAATTCGATGCGATGTTTTCTATCTTCAGTAAATTTTTCAAGATACTTATAACGCAATAACGCTTGATTAACTGATTTACTTGTCAATAAAAGTTCGAGTGGATTAATTCTACCGTATTTGTAAAGGTTCACAATACTTTTTTCATATTCATTGCGTAATTCAGAAAGTTCTTTTTCGGCAATTCTTAAATCATTCTCACGAATTTTAATTTCATTGTTCAATTTATTTTCTTCTTCTTCAAGTTTTTTTATTAACGAGTTTAATAACTTCAATTGCTTATCGTATTCATCTATTATCTCGAGATTCTGTTTTTCTTTACTTAATGTTTCTTTCAACTTTTTGTCGAGTTGTTCAATCTCTTGTCGAATTTTGTTGAGTTCTTGCTTCTTAGATTGAATATCAGAAGTTCTTTGTGCAAATAAGAATGAAAGTCCAAAAACAGATATGAAAAAAATAACTTTCAACTTCACCATTCTTTTATCTCCGCATCGTCTGGATAAATTAATTCCAATTCTCCAATATTTTTATTGAACTCTATCTTCTTAAATTCTAATGAAATCGTTTCGTTTGAATTGGAATTATTAATAAAGATTTTTGAAGGGAATTTAATTCCATCTATTACTTTTATTTCTTTAAAGAAAATTTCAAAAATGTTGTTAGAAGTTGAAGAGTAATAAATAATTTCTGAAATGAAAGAAGTTGTTTTGTCATAAAAAACTTCGATGCGATTATTCGAAAAGTATTTTATTAAACTAAATTTATCATCATAATCTTTAACAGATGCAGAGTCTGCTTCGAAAGAGTTCAAATCGAATTCGCCAAAAAGAATTGAGTAAATTTTTTTATCAGCGATTAAACTTAACTTACTTCTTTTAATTTTATTTGAACTGAAATTTGTTGAAATTAATTCGTTATTAATTGCATTGTAAACCAAAATTGAGTCATTGTTTAAATAAATTGAAGCGATATCAATTCCTAATATTCCAAATAAATCAATTAAAACTTTATGTGGTTTTTGTGATTGGATTGAGAAACTGAGTTTCATTTTCAATGAGTTTAAGTTTAAATCAACATCACCTATTGCTGAGTATGACTGAATTTTAACTGAATTTAATTTCATTTCTTCTAAAATTTCATCAAGAGTAATTTCTTTTTTTGAAATTGTTTTGGTTGTTGAACAAGAAACCAAGATTAATGAAATCAAAATTTTAAGTAAAATTCTTTTCATTTAATTTCTTCTAATTTCAATTTTAATTTTTCATTCGTAGGATCCATTTTCAAAGCTAATTTGTAATATTCCATTGCTTCATCTTTTTTATTCATCTTAGCATAGACATCTCCCATGTGCTCTAAAATTTCAGCACTTGGTGAACCTTGTTCGATTGCAAGTTTAATGTAATGCTCAGCTTCCTGTAATTTTCCCATTTGAAAATAAATCCAGCCTAAAGTATCTAAATATGAATCAACCAAAGAATCTTTTTCCAGCGATTTCTTTGACATGGCGAGAGCTTTTTCAAGATTGACTTTTCGCTTGGCAAGAGAATAAGCATAATTATTTAACAATGTAGGATCGTCAGGATAAATTTTTAATGCTTCTTCATATATTGAATCGCATCTATCAAAGTACTCAGCATCGTCAAACAATAAACCAAGATTGATGAAAGAATTTTTATTCTTATTATCTATTGCAAGAGCTTTTTCGGAATATTTAATTGCTTCATCATACCGTTTAAGTTTACCTAATGAGTAACTAAGTACATTCAATAATTCAGGATTTGATGAATTAATTTCAGCTGATTTTTCTAAAAAATTGACAGTGTTACGAAAATCTCCTTCCATAAAGTATGCTTGACCTAAGGTTACATTCACATCAAAATCGTTTTCATAGTAATCATAAATCTTTCTGAGAACATAGATTGATTGAGCATATTTTCCATCAATGTAAAATTGACCACCAAATTTCTTCAGCGTTTCAAGTGTTTGTTCTGATAAAACTAATTTTGGGAATAATTCATCAAGGTCTTTTTCCAATCCTGAATTGACTTTGGTTAAAAAAAGATAAACAAGTGCGGAAGTATCATTCTTATCTACTTGTTCTGCAAAATAATTTTCGAGTAGTTTATTAAAAGCTGAATCTTTAATTGCTTGACTTGTAACATAATCATAAACCAAAGTTCTACCATCTTCATTTTGAGAGTTTAAACTTATCACAGTTTTAAGTTGGATTATTGCTTCATCATATTTTTTTTCATCCAAACTTATTTCAATCAAGTAAAGTTTTGTCATTATCTCATCAGGAAATCTCTCATCAATTTCTTTCAAATAATTTTTTGCTAAATCTTCTTTACCCCATTCACGGTAAAGACCAACTAACCTGAAACGCAGTTCTACATCATAAGGATCATTGAAAATCATATTTTTTATTAACTCTTCACATTTCAGATAATTTTTATTTTCATAGTAATAATTCAGAAGTGCTTCCATTGCAATTTTATTATCCGATTGAATCGTAAGAATTTTTTCGTAATAACTCTTAGCTCGTTCTTTATCCTTTGGTTCAATCATTTGAGCTAAATTGTACAGAGCATCTATGTTGGATGAATCAATCTTCACTAATCTTTCCAATTGATCCCTTGCTTTACTAAAATCACCTTTCATTAAATAAACTTGTGCAGCTACTAAAAGAAAATCTGGTTGGAGACTTGTGTCGGGTAATGCTAAAACTTTCTCAAGATATTTAACAGCTAATTCAAATTTCTTTATTTTGTACAACTGAATGGCAAGAGCAAAGTGAATGTTAGGATTATCTTCAAAGATTAGTGCTTCTTGAAATTCAATTATTGCTTTTTCAGGTTGTTCTTGAAGAGAATAAGTCAAGCCTTGTATGAAATGTCTTTTCGCTTCAAGATTTTTTATTGTAACGATTGCTTCTGATTTTTTTGGAAGTAGATTTTCTTTTTGTTCTTCTTTGATTACTTCTTTACTACTACATCCAAAATATAATAGGGTTATTAAAATTATTATCTTTCTCATACTCAAAAGTTATTTAATGGTTGATTTATAAACAATAATAAAGTTTTTCTATCATTTAATTATTATCTAAAAAATCTGTTCCAACAAGTCTACACTTCAAAAACTTATTTTTATTTTGCAAAAAAGAATCGAGAAAAATGGAAAAATTTGATTTAGCAATTGCATACAGTTGGGAATATGATGACGATTTTATCGAAGCAATAAAAAATTTATTCAATGAAAGAAATTTGTCTTTTCTTCCTATCTCATTCGATAACTTAAATGAAGTAATCAATAAGATTGAAGAAAATCGGGTAAGCATTAATTATTTTCTCGATCGTGCAAGCGATGCGGAAGAAGAATTTATACCACTTGCAAAATTAATTCAGCAAAAAAATGTTTTTATCATTAATCAATATTCTAATGTTGAATTCGCAATTGATAAAGCTACAATGCATCTTGAGTTTATATCAAATGGAATAAATACTCCGTATACAATTATTATCTCTCCATATAAAGAGAAAAAAGAAATTGAACTTTCCCTTGAACAACTTGCCAAACTTGGTCGCCCATTCATCATAAAACCTGCTAATACAACTGGCGGTGGAATTGGTGTAGTAATGGGTGCAGAAACTTTGGCAGATGTTTTGAAAGCAAGACAACATTTAGAAAATGATAAATATCTTTTGCAAGAAAAAATTGAACCTATTGAAGTTGATGGTAAACGGTTTTGGTTCAGAAGTTTTTATGCTTTCGGAAAAGTAATTCATTGTTGGTGGAATGATTTAACTCATGTTTATAGTGAAATTACCAATGAAGATTTTGTGAAGTACAATTTGGAAGAGATGAATTCAATTGTGAAAAAAATTCACACTATTACAAATCTCGAATTTTTCTCAACCGAAATTGCATTAACAAAAGAAAACAAATTTATTGTAATTGATTATGTGAATGACCAATGTGACATGCGATTTCAATCAAAGCATTACGATGGCGTACCTGATAATGTAGTCTATGAAATTATAAATGCCCTTGCAGATTTTGTGAGTAGCTCTCGAACTTAAGAGTTTGAAACGAATAAGCCTAAAATTTTTCTTCGTCTAAAGTTTCAACCAATCTTAAATAACTTTCATATCTTTCGTAAGGAATGATTTCTTTCTCAACATATTCTTTTACAGCACATTCAGGTTCGTGTGTATGAGTGCATGTATTGAATTTACATTTCTTCGCAACAAGTGCAATTTCTTTGAAGTAATGAGTAATGTCTTCACGAGTTAAACCATAAGGTTCAATTTCTCTTACTCCAGGAGTATCTATTACAAAAGTGTTTTCGTTTAGTTTGAAAAGTCGAGCAGTAACAGTTGTGTGTTTACCTTTGTTCCAAGCTTCGGAAACTTCACCAACTTTTTGATTAATTCGTGGATCAAGTTGATTTAAGATTGACGATTTGCCTACTCCTGAATGTCCAATAAAGACTGAAGTTTTTCCTTGAATGATTTGTTTTACTTCGTCAATACCTTGACCAGTTACTGCTGATGTACGAATTACTTTGTAACCAAGGGTTGTGTAAAGTTCGTACCAATAATCATGTTTTTTCTTTTTTACTAAATCGTATTTATTAATAATGATAATTGGAGTTGTCTCGCAACTTTCTGCTGTTACAATCATTCTATCTAAAACACGATTGTTAAATTTTGGTTTCTCAATTGAAACAACACAGAATGTATAATCAATATTTGCTGCAATTATTTGTTCAAATCGTTTTCCCTTTTCAGAAATACCTTTGATGTAAGGAGCTTTTCGTGAAAGATAATTTCTTCGTTCTGGAAGTTTTTCAATTACACCAGTTCCGTCTTCATTCAACTCAAACTCGACATAATCACCAACTACAACTAAATCAGTATAAAGTAATTTTTCTTTTTTCCATTCAGCTTCGAGTTTTAATTTTCCTCGAAGAACGCAACGAATTTCTCGATTGTCCTCAGTGAGAACATAATAATCTTTACTTTCTATTCGACTTACAATTCCTCTCATAGTTCACAAAAAAGAAAATTTATTTGTGGGCAATTTAATAAAAAAGGTATCTCCAGAATAAAAGTTGGAGATACCTTCATTGAAAGATTAGAATCTAAAACTTGTTGTGAAGACAAAATCTGTGGATTTCAAACTTTGATAAGTTCGAGAAACTCCACTTCCGTAATTATCACCAATGTTTTTCCAAGTTCCTCGAACCACTGCAAAATCAAGTGAAAATCCTTCGGGTGTAATGTAACCAATTCCAAAGGTGATATATTTTCTATCGAAATCTTTCGGGTCATCTTTGAACGGAGAAATTTTTGTGAAATATCCTCCTCGAACTCTTACTCCTGTTTGAAGAATGTTATACTCTGCACCAAGTGAGTAATCCATCACACTTCTAAATAACTGTTTAATATCACGATTCACTTTAGATGTTTTAGATGGTGAAAGACCTTTCATTTCCATTTGAGTGTAATCAGTTAGATTAACATCTCCACTTATTGTTAAACCAAATTTAGTTACAGAAAATCCTAAACCAAATTCAAATGGTGACCATATTTCATATTCAAGTTTGCTTTCGAGTGGTGGGTCAATATCAGCAGAAAATCCTGTTCCAAATTCAGAGTAACCATCAACAAGATAAAGTTCTTTGATTGAGTAAATTGATGGGAATTTAATTGTTGCTCCAAATCTCATGAAATCTTGCATTCTATACATCAAACCAATTTTGGAAGTAAATCCAGTTAATTCCCACTTGAGAGTTTCTTGTAGTTTGAAATATTCAAAATCAGCTGTTCTTGCATCGTTTGGGTCAGTTTTCACATTTGCATTATAAATGTTGTAAACATCTTCTTCCGAGTAATCTCGATTTCTTTCGAATTCTCCACTTATTACACCAATGGAAACACCAAAGGCAAGATTTTTTGCCACTTCAATTGCACCACTTAAAAGCCAGCTTGCATCAGTTCCTGAATTAAGTATTGTACCAGCTTGATAAAGTTTACCATTGATTGGTGTATTATTTCCAGATTGATCAGTTAAGTAAAGTAGATAAGAGACATCGCCTTTGCCTAACAAAGCTTGTATCATTGAAGTATTGCCTGAATTATAACCTTCAAATGCTAATCCTTCATTAAAATTATTATTTTGATTATAACCAAATGCGAAAACAAGACTTCCTCTTATAACTGGAAATGGAAATACAAAACCAAGGTCAGTTAATCTGATTGAGCTATTGCTGATAGATGATTGATTGCCAAAAAATGTTGTGTTGTTATTTACGCTTAGATAATTCAGTCCGCCGTGAAATTCCATTCTTCTCAACTGAAACAGTCCAGCAGGATTGTAAGATGTGGCTGTGTAATCATCACTTACTGCAGTGAAAGCACCGCCCATTCCAAGAGCTCTTGCACCAATTTTATAAGGTTGAAAACTTAATCGTAAAGCATCATTAAAATTTTGTGCAAGTATTGTCGAAGTTAGAAGTAAAAGTAAAGTGAAGATTTTTGTTTTCATTTTTTCCTCTCACCTGAATTATCTCTGGATTTAGTTGAATTAGACTCTCTTGAATTTCTTTCGTTGGTTGAATTAGTTGAATTGTTATTAGATGAACTTGAAGAACTTGAACTACTCGATGAACCAGAATTTCTTGAAGGAATTGAAAAATCAGTGGGAGCTGAACTTCTTCCACCATCCAAATCTCGCAACCGTGTTCTATCGTTTGGTCTTTCGCTTGGTTGATTATCTTCTACTACAGGTATTCTAATTCCAACCCACCATGGTGGAGTGTAAATTGGTTCAACCCAAATTGGTATTGGATGAGTAACAACTACATCCGCTGGATATTTTTCAAGATAATCATAACCGTACTCAATCATTTCGGAATTAGAATGACAAGAAAAACAATCGTTGTAAAACTTAACTCGTTGTGAATAACCATCTTTCTTAACAGTTGGATGAGTAATGATTGTATAACATCCAATAAATCCTAAGCTGAACAAAAAAATAATTGCAAAAATTTTTGATAATCTCATTGGTCTCGTCCTCTATCATTTCTTGGTGATTGATAAACTGGTGGTGCTGATGTTCGTGATGGTGGAGAATAACTTGGTGCAGAGTTTCTTGGAGGTGTTTCATATCTCGGTGTTTCATATCTTGGTGCTTCATATCTTGGTGTCTCGTATCTTGGTGCTTCATATCTCGGTTCGACACGTTGTCTTTCATAAGTTGAACGATTACTTCGAGATGGAAATTCTTCTACACTTGAGTTTGAACTTTCACTTCTAATTGTAGAATTATCAAATCGAGGTTGATATTCTCGTCTTGGAATTTCGTATTCAATTCTTGGTCTTTCTTCACGATAAATTCGAACTCTCTCTCCACTGTTTCTTTGTGGTGTTGTTTCGTTAAATCTCTGATTAGTTGGATTTTCTCTTTCAATTAAAATTCGTTGTTCTAAATTAGGAATGAAAGATTCGGATTGGCGTCTTTGTGGAGTTTCTCTTCTATCTGGATTTTCTCTGTTTCGATCCGTATCTCGATTTGGAGTTCTATCTGGTAATCTTCTATCCGATGGTGGTTGTCTTCTCTCTTCTCTGCGGTCTCGATTGATATTTGGTTCTCTTGACCTATCTGTATTTCGATTGGCATCTCTTGACCTATCAACATTTGGTTCTCGAGTTCTGTCTGGTGTGCGGATTGTTTCTCTATCTCGAGTTCCGCTTCTATCTCTTAATGTAGGTGTTCTTGAAGCATCTCGATCAGTACCAATTCTCTCTCTATCAATCGAAGTCGGTCGTGTACTTCTATCTACTTCACCTGTTCTACCACCATCACGGAGTCTCGACCTTTCAGAGGCTACTTGCAAATTCAAATCTCTTCCCCAATTTCCTGTTCTTACTGAACCTAATCTGCCACCATCTTGGTCTCTCAATCTTGTATAATCATTTTTTCTGTATTGATAAATTGGTGGATAATATCCTCCATACCAATATGGGTCATACCACCAATAAGGCGGTGTCCAGAATGGATTATAAACTGGGTCATAATAAACAAATCCATACCAAACTCTGTAGCAGCTATAATAACCATACCACCAAGGCAAGTAGTATGTTCGGCAAACTACATAAGGATATGGATAATAGAAGTAATCAAAATACCAAGGGTCATAGTAAACTGCCCCTCCTACAACAATTGTAATTCCTGGATGATAATATTTATATGCTCTTCGGTGTCGTGGGTAGTAATATCTATCGTCATCCTCATCGTAAGCATAATCATCTGTGGACTCGTAAGTTGTATCTACTCTTTCGTATTGAGTTTCACCATCTTTCTCGGTTCGCTTTTCAATGATTACTCTTTTTCTTTCTTTCTTGTATGCGTAATCATCATCTTCGAGTTTGACTTGAGTATAGCATCCAGCAAAGAAGTAAGTTCCAATCAGAACAAAAACCCAAATTAATAATCTATTTTTCATTTTTACCTCCAGGTATTAGTCAAATAATTTAATCAAAGTTAATACCAAAAGTTCCGTATAAATTCTCCTTAGAAATTTATAAAAATCAAATTTTTCAATAATTCATTCTTGGGAAAAGATATTAGTGTCTAAAATAAAGTCTGTCTTGTTTAGAATTTTGCACATTAAAAAATCATAGCAGCAAATTCGAGCCTAAATGCTCTATCTCCACCAAAGGTATCCGAAATTCTATTGTTTGCAAGATTTCTAAAATCAAAACCGAGTGTCAATCCTTTTCCGATTGACCACCTCACACCTGCGTTCAAGTAACCTCTGCCTCGACCAACTTTATTTTCATCATCATTTAATCCAAAGTCATATTCAGCCACAACGGATACTTCACTTCCAATTGTTTTTTCAACACCAATAATGATGTTCAGATTATTATCCTGGTCAGAATTTTCAAGACTATAATTTAATGAACCGTGAAGGCTCATTAAGCCCATGAAGTTAAAATTCTTACTTGCCACTACAAAAAATCCTGGCGATTTGACTTCAAATCTTCTTAAACTATCTATGTATTCACCTTTTCCTTGCGAGTCAAATCCCAAAACCATTGCTGGAAATTGTGGCTCTTCATCAAAAATTCTGAGACGAACATTTACGCCTGGATATTTATAAAATTTCATCTCTCCCTTTCCAACAAAATTTGAAGCACCATAAGAAATACCAAAGTTAAATTGGTTGAAAACACCAACATCCATTTTAAGAATGAAAACTCCCTCTGGTAGTTGTTCAGTGCTGACTGCAAACATTCCTCTTTTGAGAATACCAGCTGTGTTCATGTCCACAAGTACTCTTGGTTCAAGGTCAGATTTAGAGCCAGCACTTCCTTGAGCAAAAAGTGAAGCTTCCATTAAAACAAGAATTAAAGTTAATGTTAAGATAAATTTAAGTTTCATCTATCTGCTCCATC
>JAOAHM010000064.1 GCA_026415235.1 Ignavibacteria bacterium
ATTTTGATAAGCCGAAACTAATTCTTCCTTGGTTTGTGGATTAAGTTGTTTGCCAGGTTGAATTAAATTTCCAAGTAAAAGTCCAATTGCAATAGCAATTGCAGTAGTGATTATATAAATCGAAATTGTTTTTCCACCAATTCGTGCGAGTTTTTTCAAATTTCCAAGACTTGCAACTCCAACTATCAGAGATGACAACACGAGTGGAATTGCAATCATGTTTAATAGATTAATAAAAATTGTTCCGATCGGTTTAATCTGAGTTGCTATTGTCGAAGCTTTTTTGATTTCATGCACATTTTGATAGCTTTTTTCTTTTGTGACTAAAATTAAATTATTTTTCTCATCTGATTTAAGTTGGTTAAATCTCTGAATTATTTTTGATTGGTCTCTGAAAATTTCTTTCTCACCAAAAACAATAAATTCGACTAAATCAAATTGCACTCGTTCTGTAATAGTTTGATTTCCTTCAATGTAAGTGATTTGAATTTCATTTTTGTTAATGTGAAAAATTCCACCAAAGATTGCACCAAGAATTAAGCCTAAGATGATTTGTGTATGAAGTTTGAGTTTAATTTTGCCCATGTTTTTCCTTATTAATTGAAGTGATTAAAGCATAAGCTGTTCACAAATTTCATCAACGAGTAGATAACCTTTCTTTGTTAATCGCAGCATATCATTTTCAACGACACAAAATCCATTTTGAATTAATTCATTAAAAAATCTTTCTTCGTGCTTAAGCAAATTGATGTTAAATTCTTCTTCAAGCTGTTTGAGGTTAATTCCACGACTTCTTAAGCCGAGATAAATTCTTTCATTGTAGATTTCAGTTGGATTTAGAAACTCTTCACCTTTAATTGCGTTGCCTTTCTCATTTACATTTTCTAAGTATCGAGAAATATTTCTGTAATTATGCCAGCGACGATTATCCCACAACGAGTGTGATGATGGACCAAATCCAAGATAATTTATTCGATACCAGTAATTAAGATTGTGAATTGACTCGTATCCTTCTTTACAAAAATTTGAAACTTCGTATTGAACAAATCCATGTTCTGGTAAAAAATCCATCGTGAATTCATACATATCTGCATCTTGCTCAATTGAAGGTAAATAAATTTCACCTTTCTTTGATTGAGCATAAAGACTTGTGCCTGGTTCAAGTGTTAAACTATAAGCAGAAATATGTTTGATTGGTTGTTGCACAGCAATTCGCAAATTTTCTTTCCAATCATCAAGTGTTTGACCAGGAATGGAGAACATTAAATCAATGTTAATGTTATCAAATCCAGCTTTCGCAGCTGTTTCAATACTTTTGAGTGCTGTTTTGCTATCATGGTCTCGTGTAAGAAATTTCAAATCTTCATCATTAAATGATTGAACTCCAATGCTCAAACGATTTATTCCAATTGATAAAAAGTCTCTTAATTTTTGTTCATCAAGTGTGTTTGGATTTGACTCGATTGTAATTTCAATATCTTCTGGATATTTGAAAATTTTTGTGAGCTTATTGATTATTTGAGCAAGATAAGATGGTTCGACAAGAGCTGGAGTTCCACCACCGAAATAAATTGTTTGAAGGTAACCTTTATCGTGATAAATCTCAGCGTAATAATCAATCTCTCGAAGTAATGAGTAAAGGAGTGGATTTTTCTTATCGTGTTTTATCACAACATAAAAATCGCAATAGTTACATTTTACATTACAAAATGGTAAGTGAACATAAATTGAAAACGGTTTCAAGGTTAACCTCATTTAATATAATGTTGGAAGTTTATGTCTTAAAAGATACCAGTTGTTGTACAAAAGAGTATCAGCATTAAGTTTACGCATCATTTTTCCATCATGAAAAACAAAGAGGTTGTTTGAATTATTTAATGGCGAATTAAATTCAAACTTTACAGATTGAACATCCTTTCCATCAAGTGTTGTTTTGAGAATAGTGGCGGAGAATTTTTTTGTATAATACTTTTTACCAACTTCAAATTTTGGATATACTCTAACACCTTTTGCGAACAAATTATTTAACCATCCTAATGAATCGGTTTCAAGTAAAAAAGCATTTTCATCGAGTTTTTTTATTCTCAAATCACCGTTGAAACTTGAAAGGGGATAAACATTTAGATTTTCATTAATTAATTGCTTCGTTACATCATTTAAGTAGAAAGTATAAAAAATAGATGGAGTTGTCAGATAATAAATATCTTTTGTTTCATTGTTGATAAATTTTTTTGTCTCGGCTACAGTAAAGTTTATTTTTCTGAATTCATTTTTGAATTCATTTGGATAAACAAGACTTAGATAAAAGGCACAAATAATACAAGCTAAAATCAAATAGTATCCAAAAATATTTCCAACATATTTCAATCCCTTAGGATTTTGAGGCATAAAAATTTGTTTCAATGGGAAGACATTCAATATCAAATAAGCAATTAAAAAACTTCCAAAAACGAACGGAAAGTAAATTAATCTTTCTGATGGCATTGTTATCAACTGTGGTAAGAGAGAGATTGTAAAGAGAATAAAACTATAATGCACCATCCGAGTTTTCCAATAAGGTGCAAGATTAATTGATAATAATAGATAAAGAAAAATTCCTAAGCCCATCATTGAGTACAAGTATCTATCATCAAAGAGGACAATTCCAAAAGGAATATTTGTCAATAAACCTGTAAGCATAGTTGGCAAGCCAGTAATAATATTTGTGAGATAATCCATTGGTCGTTTGAAAGGATCAATATACATCAAATTATTCATTCCAAATCCTAAAATCTTATATGCAGAAAGAAAAACGAATAATAGCAGAAAATGAAATCGCCAATACTTCTCGTTTCTAATTAAGAGAATGAGTTTATTAAGTAATCTTTTGAAAATATTTTTTTCACCACTTTGAGATTCGAGCAAAATGAATTCATATAAAATAATTGCAAAGGGACCAATCACTGCAGTTTCTTTCGAAAGTAGTGCAAGGAACATGTACAGTTTAGTTAATCGTTTGTGCAAATTTTTTCCAGTCTCTCTGAATTTTACATGATAATAAAGACCAAGATTTATGAACAAAACCGCAAACAAATCAGAATTCGTTGAAATCCAACCGACAGTCATCGAGTGGTCTTCGGCAATCAAAAATATGAATGATGCAAGAAATGATGCACTATAGATTTTTGAAAATTTAAATAGAACCAGAAATACGGTGAAAGCAACAAGTGAGTGTAAGAGTATCGAACAAAAATGAAGTATTAGTGCTGAGTAACTTGGTGTAATCCAATAGATTGTACTGAAGAAGAGAGAAGGAATTGGTCTAAAAAATCTTCCCTTCACATTTTCATCTTTCCACCAAATGTTTTGGAAAGAATCATAGTCATTAATATCAATAGACCAGAAACCTGCAATGGGATATTTAATTTCTTTCGATTTCAAAACCGAAACGAAAAAATATTCGTCAGCCCAAAACTCATTAACCAAATATGGATGAAATATTACTAATGCAACAATAAAATGAAATATAAAAACTTGAAAATTAGTTAATCGTTTTGGAATGAACGACTTTATTTTTTCCAAAAGCTCTCTCAAGTGCTTCTTACATTTTAGTTTGAGTTATAAATTAATTCCTTCGCACTTTCTAAAGAAGCGGGAGTAACTTCTTCGCCACTAATTAATTTAGCGACTTCGTAAACTTTTTCTTCTTCGCTTAATTTGCGAATAGTTGTTCTGGCTCTTCCATCTTTAATCTGTTTCTCGACAACAAAATGTGAATTAGAAAATCCTGCAATTTGTGGTAAATGAGTAATAGCAATTATCTGATGAAACTCTGAAAGATTTCGTAAAGCTTTGCCAACCTTTTGAGCAATTCGTCCACTTATTCCAACATCAATTTCATCAAAAACCATCAATGGTAGTTTGTCAGATTTTGCAAGGATTGTTTTAAGTGCAAGCATAATTCGAGAAATTTCTCCACCCGATGCAACCTTTGCAAGTGGCTTTAGCTCTTCACCTGGATTTGTTGAAATGTAAAACTCGACATAATCAAAACCATATTGATTAGCTTCGTAGTATTCGTTACCAAGTTTTACAAAAGCATTTTTATCATCACTCTTTTTGTTTTTGAAAACAACTTCAAATCTGGCATTATTTATTCCAAGCTCTTTGAGAATTGAAACAATTGATTTGCTTATTTTTTCACCAACATCTCTTCGTTTTTCGGAAAGTCGAATTGCAGCTTCGCTACAAAGTTTTCGTTCTAATTCAATTTCATCTTCGATTTTTTGAATCTCTTCTTCGAAATTCTCGACGAGTTGAAGTTCGCTTTCAATTTTGTTTCGATACTCGATTACTGCATCAATGGAGCCACCATATTTCTTTGCAAGAAGAATTAAACTACCAAGTCTGTCTCGGTATTCTTCAAGCAACTCTGGATTGAATTCAATTCTTGAATTATAGCTTTGAATGAATTTTGCAATTTCGTCAACAATGGAGATTGATGATGAGATGTCGTTTTTTAATTCAAGAAAACTTTTATCAATTCTTGAAAGGTCATCAATCAAATTTCTTACTTTGATTAACTGATCATAAACTGCAAATTCTGATTCGTAAAGTGTTTCATAAATTTTGGAAGTTGCTTCGTAAAGTCTTTCACTATTTTCTAAGATGTTAAGTTTAGTTTTTAGCTCTTCAATTTCATTTGGCTTAGGATTTACTGCATCTATTTCCCGTAATTGAAATTCGTATAAATCTTTTTTCTCTTTTGATGTAGATTCAAACTCTTTAAGTTGATTCAATTTTTCGAAGAGTTGTTTTAACTTGTAGTAATGAACACGATAATCTTCAATTAATTTTTCAAGATTACCAAAGCTATCGAGCAAATGAAGATGAGTTTCGGTTCGAAGTAAAGATTGATGTTCGTGCTGACCATGAAGGTCAATTAAAAATTTCCCAATTTCTTTTAATTGCGTTAACGAGGCAGGGGAATCGTTAATAAAACTTCTTGATGTACCTTTTCGTAAAACTTCTCGTCTTATAATTAATTCATCACTTATATCAAAATTATTTTCTCCAAGAAAGTTAATCACATTTTGATTATCACTTACATCAAAAATTCCTTCTACAATAGCTTTCTCTGCGCCTGTTCTAATTAAATCGGTTGATGCTTTTTCGCCAATTAAAAGATTCATCGCATCAATGATAATTGATTTACCGACGCCTGTTTCTCCAGTTATTATGTTCAAACCAGAATCAAAATGGACGGTTATCTTATCAATTAGAATGTAGTCTTTAATAGTTAGTGTTTTAATCATAAAAAACTCTCTCTCATTAAATATTATACAAAAAAATTTGGACATATACTTTAGGTTTTTCCTTAGAATTTTATTCTTTGACAAACTCTTTTAAATTGAAATTGGTAATAATTCGATTGTTAGCTGATATTTCCGATAATTAATTAGAAATTATTAAGTGATAAAAGTGTAAATGAGTCAGCGAAAAGTTTTAGATATACTGAATAATGTTCTGCTTGGGACACCCAGCGAATTTGAGAAAAACCACTTCTTCGAAATTCTTATTGAAGTGGCAAGGATGAGAATTCGTTTCTTCTCACGGTTGAAATATTTCTCTCTCGAAAAAAATGAAATTTCAATGGACGATATTGCCCTCGAAGCAATTTCAAATCTACTTAGCAATAATGAAGAAGATTATCTTGAATATTTGAGAAATTCATTTTTGAATTGGAAACCAAAAATTGAAAATGAAGAAGAAGCAGAAAATTTTGTCAATACAATTATAGACCAATCAATCTATCAAACAATTGCTAAGAAATATGGAGAGCTTGATCCATTATTCGCAAAAATTCTAAAAGAAATACGAAGAGCTAATCCAAAGAAATACAAACTCTTTGAACGACTTGACACCGAATACATATCGTTGAAATCTTTTAATCCAACAAAAGAATTAAATATTATCCCACAAGATGAATTAATTTTTTTAGGTGTGCAAAATTTTCCTGATAATAATTACATAAAAGGTTGGATTGACGAAATCTTTAACGCATTAAAAGAATTTACAGATTACTCTCCGTGTTTACCTGTAAACTCACTTGCTCTTAAAATAAAATTTGAATTAACTGCTGCACAAAAGATCGAATTTAATGTTATTCCAGATCCTGAAATTCAAATGCTTGTGCGAGAGGGAATCATCTTTTCTCTCCAAAAAGTAGAAAAGAAATTGGAAAATCTTAGCAAAAAGAAAAAAAAGTATAATGAAAGAATCTTGACTATGTTCAGAGAAGCATTGGCGGATATTGCTTATGACTTACTTCAAGGTGACGAAATAAAAAATTATTACGAGTATCTTAAAGTCTATGACAAAAGTATGACAGTTAAAGAATATCGTGATAATTATCGAGCTCAATTTGAATATTTAATAAAACTTCTAAAAAACGAAATTGCTCAATATTATCTCAAATAAAATCATATCAACAAATCTTTCACTCAATTTTTTTCGCTTTTCAATATTTTTGAAAAAATTTTTCCAATGAATGAAAATATCTTGTCAACAAATAAATTTGAACTTAAACAAAGATACACTGCCCTTTGGGCTTTTAGTGAATCAATTCTTGGTGGAATACTTCACGCATTTAAAATTCCTTTCACTGGATTGATTTTAGGTGGATTTGCTGTTGTATTTCTTACTTTACTCTCAGATATTTCACCAAATAAAAAAGATTTGTTGAAAGTGACTTCGGTTGTTCTGCTTATCAAATTTATGTTGTCTCCTAATACTCCATTTACAGCACATCTCGCAGTTTTCATGCAAGGTTTTTTTGCATTTGTGATTTTCTCTTTAATTAGAAATCGAACTGTTTCAATTTTCTTATTAAGTTTTTTATCGTCAATGTGGTCGGCATCTCAGAAGATTGTTGTAACGACATTAATCTTTGGAATGACCTTTTGGTATTCAATTGATGAGTTTACAATTTATTTGGCGAAAATATTTGGTTTAAGATTGGATGAAAGTTTTAGCTTCAGTTTAATTTTGATTTTAAGTTATTATGTTCTTCATTTATTTGGAGCTTTTTTCTTCTCTAAAATTGCAATTTACCTACCAAAATTTTTAGAAATGAACAAACATAAAGCAGATTTAATTTTGAATTATGGATTACAAACTGATAATAAAATAGAAGATGAAAATAAATCTAATGTTTCAAAAAGAAAGAAATGGTACAAAAAAACTTCAAGAATTATTTTGCTCACTTTTTTTATCCTCTTAGCTTCAATTACTTATTTAAATCCAGAGTGGAGCAAGATAAAGTTTGTAGATGTCCTTTCAATGATTTTTCGAGCGATTATTTTGATTTACTTATGGTTCAAAGTGATTTCACCAATTTTGACAAAAATTTTCTTCATGGCTTTAAGAAAAAATTCAAATTTGAATCACATCAATGAAATTAGCTCTCTTTTCCCTGAATTTAAGCGTGTAATTCTTCTGAGCTGGAAATTTAATTCTTCACAACCAAAGCTTAAACGAATAAAATATTTTTTTGAAGACATTTTAATCTTGTTGCTAAGATGACAAAAAAAATTTTTATCTATTCAGACAAAATTAAAAGTGGTAAAACGACAAACATTTTTAGATGGTTAATTAATAAAAAAAATGTTTCAGGTATTTTGCAACCAGTGATTGATGGGCGAAGATATTTCTATTCAATCCATGACCGAAATTTATTTCAACTTGAAATATCAACCGAGCAAGCATCCAATCTTAATGAGAACGAATTAATTAAAATTGGTCGTTACTTATTCTTAAAAAGTGCTTTCGAAAAAGCTAAAGAAATTTTGATTCGAGATTTCAATCAAAATTATGATTGGATTGTGATTGATGAAATTGGTCTACTCGAATTGAATAATAGTGGACTTGAACCAGCAGTTAAAAACATTTTCAAAGAGAAAGAGAATTTCAAAGGAAAAATACTGTGTGTAGTGCGTGATACACTATTAAATAATGTGGTTCAACATTATCAAATTGAAAATGACTATGAGTTGATTGATATTGGAAACCTCTGATTGAAAATTAACCAACCCAATAACCTGTAATTCCAAAAAAAATTTTCAAGATTAAAATTAACTTTTACTTTTCTCGCATTTATATACCTCTCAAGTTTTAGAGGCACTTTATTCAATTTTATCAAAAATACAGTACTAAGCTTTCCAAGAATTTATTTTATTGATCTATTAACAAAAAATTTTGAAGTGTCAATTAATTTCTATTGAAAAATTATACAATATTATTTAGATTTGGTCTAAATAAGCATAGTAAAAATAACAAAAAAGAAAGGAAAAATTGATGAAAAAAATCATTTTCGTTGTCATTGCACTAAATTTCATTGTTTCATTTAATCTTCATGCAGATAGAAGGTATTTTGCTCGTTCATACACTTCATACACACTACCAGCAAATGCCTTAGAATTAGAAATTTGGAATACTGGCAAAATTGGAAAAGATGCTGGTTACTTCTATCGTTGGCAACCCAGAGTTGAATTCGAATATGGAGTAACAGACAGATTAACTACTTCTATTTATTTCAATTTCGATGAAACTCGCTCGAAGAATAATAGCTATCCTTCCAAATCATTTTCACTCTCTTCTACTTCGTACGAAATTCGATATAGATTAAGTGAAGTAGGAGAATATTTTGTTGACCCAACTTTATATGCTGAGGTTTACTACGGTGGTGATAAAATAAAATATGAGCCAAAAATTTTTCTAACTAAAAGATTTAATAATTTTATCAGCGTTGTTAATATTAATTCCGAAATTGAAAGATATTTTGCCGATCAGAAAACTGAATCAAAATTTGAAGTTACAGGTGGAGTATCTTATGAACTTAATAACAATTTTGCTGCTGGAATCGAATTTAGACATCACTTGAATTATACTAAGATTTATGAAACAAAAAAGAACCAGGCATTTTTCATAGGTCCTACATTAAACATTCAAACAAGCAAATTCTATTTCACAATTAATTTTCTCGCTCAGATAAATGGTACACCACAAGGCGATAAGAATTTAGATTTAATTGGTCATGAGAAGTATGAACTTAGATCAATTCTTGGTATCGAATTATGAAATTTCTAATTGTAATTTTTTTGTTCTCGATTTTCATTGGATGCAGTACAAAAACAATTAAATCAACAAATACAAAATTTCCTTCTGGTCAAAAGTTATATCTATCTAAATGCAGTGGTTGTCATAGATTATATGATAGGTTAGAATATACTCCGCATCAATGGGATAGTATTATGGTTGTAATGCGAGTAAAAGCAAAGACAAATCCAGAACAAGAAATAGAAATATTGAACTATCTTAAAGAAAGAAATTAAGTTTCTGAATTTTTTACTTTAATTTAAGTATGACAAGATTTTTCTGAAATTTGGAAGGTGAATTTATCTTTCTATTATGAATAAGCTTTTTGTTTGGATGAATAGTTAAATTATTTTTGACAAAATTTTAAGGAGCTTTTTCAATTATGAAAAAAATATTTTTAACGCTTGTTGTAATTTTCATTATTGCTGGTTTAGGATATTCACAATCCGTTAAGTCAAATTCACTAAATGAAAAGAAAGTAAAGTCCAAAATCACAGAACAAATTGAAAGTAAAAAAATATGGAACGCAATTTGTCCAGTTATGGGAGAACCAGTTGATCCTGAAGTTAAAACTGTTGAATACAAAGGCAAAGTTATTGGATTTTGTTGTAAAAGTTGTATCAAAAAATTTTTGAAAGAACCTGAGAAGTATCTTAAAAATCTAAGTGATGATGGGAAAAAATTAATTAAGAATTAATGAGGCACTAAATGATTACAGTTCTTTTTACAATTGAAGGAATGACTTGTCATCATTGCGTTATGGCAGTTACAAATGCTCTTAAGTCTCTTGGTATTGATAATTATAGTGTTGAGATTGGAAGTGCATCGGTAACTTTTGATGAAGAAGAACTTGATGTAGCAACAATCAAAGCCGCTATCGAAGAGGAAGGTTATAAAGTAACTTCCATTGAGCAGGAGTTTGATGAAACGGATGAAATAAATTTTTAATAATTACTTGAAATGAAACTTGCCCTCGTTCAGTACAATCCAGAATGGGAAAATAAGTTAGTCAATCAGAAGAAAATTACTGGATTGATAAATTCTCTATTTGAACCTGCTGATATGTTTATCTTCCCCGAAATGACTTTAACTGGATTTTCGATGAATGGACAATTAGCAGAAATTTTTGACAAATCAAAAAGTGAAACATTAGATTATTTTTCAAATCTAAGTGAGCAATTTTCAACTAACATTATTGCGGGTTTTATCGAAAAAGATGAAGATAAATTTTACAATACACTTTTTGTGATTGACAGAAAGGGAGATGTTATTGGTAAATATCGAAAAATTCATTTGTTCAGTTTTGCTGGTGAAGAGAAAACATATCAAGCAGGTTCAAAAGTTGAAATTGTTGAGATTGAAGGAATTAAAATTGGTCTATCAATTTGCTATGATTTAAGATTTCCTGAATTGTTCAGAATTTATGGGAAAAATAGAGTTGAATTAATTGTAAACATAGCTAATTGGCCTGAGAAAAGAGTTGAACACTTTGTTCACTTATTGAGAGCAAGAGCAATTGAAAATCAATGTTTTGTTGTTGGTGTGAATCGAGTCGGTTGGGGTAAAAAAGATTTCTATGATGGAAGAAGTTCGATTTTTGATCCCATGGGGCAAGAACTTGTTTCAGTAGTCAATGAAGAAAAAATCATTTTGGCTGAAATAAATCTCAATTTAGTAGAAGAAACTCGTCGTAAGTTTCCTTTCTTAAATGATATTAAGTTGATTTGAATTGCTTGTACTTTTTACTCAATAAATTTAATTCGATATTGATTTAAGTAAGGAAGTAAAAATCTTTGAAAGATTTTCAAGTTAATCAAGCGATAGTGCGGATTATATTTCTTCTTATACTCTTGTGAATGGCTGAAGACAAATCTATTATTTCTTAAAGCACCATCAATTTTGATTTTATCTTCTTTGAAGCGATTAATCTTCAAATCAGATTTCTCCAATTCAAATACAATTTTAGTCCAATCATTTTTCCATTTTTCATAATCAAGCGAGTCATACCTCTCAGCACTTTGTAAAAAAGCAGAAAAAAATAAATTGATTGGAATTATTCTATCTTTGACCAAGCTCAAATCTACTCTCACAAATTTTTTCTCAGGATAAAGCAATTCAATAAGCAACGAGTCGGGTTTGCTTTTGTGTGGTTTTATCTCTTCACTTTTTAATTCATCTTGGAGTATTTGAAATGCAATTAACGAATCACTAATTAAATGTTCGGGTCCAAAACGACTTTGAAAAAAATATTTATAAATATCTATTAGAGTTGCTTCGGGATATCTCTTCAAAATATTTTGAGTGATTTTGAGATAGCTTAGATATTTATTTTCAATTGTATCAACTTGTGAATTGATTTCACCAACACGACTAAGAAAAAGTAAGACTAACAAAAATTTAATCATTTAATCAACACAAGTTTTTTGGTGGCTTTGAAATTATTTGTTTGAAGTGAATATAAATAAACGCCGCTTGAAAGTTCACTTGCATCAAATGAAATGGAATAAAATCCTGCTTCTAATTCTTTGGCAATCAATGTTTTGATTTCTTTTCCAACTAAATTGAAAATTTTTAGTGAGACGAAATCTCTTTGAGGCAAAGAAAAACGAATCGTAGTTTGATTATTAAAAGGATTTGGATAATTCTGAAGTAATTCAAATTTGAGTGGTATAGAGTTTTCAAAAACATCAAGTGATATATCACGGCTGGCTTGTTTTAATATATAATTTTGTGGGTCGAAAACAATGTTTTTAACTGAGTCGCTGAATTCAAAAGTGAAAGATTGTTCTCTTAATGTATTCCAAATTTTTATTGTTGTGTCTGTATAACTTAATTGAATTTTAAGTTCAATTGGCATTTTATACACAGAGTAATGATTTTGAGTTTGTTTGATGAAAAAGTTTAGTTCGTATTTATTCTGTTTTGGTACCAATTTCCAATTGTAAACATAGACTGGATGATTTGGTTGATAAATCCACTGATTAAAGAAATAAGAGTAATCTTCTCCAGTTGTTTGATTTACAACATTTTTGAAATCCTCGGTTGTCGCAGTTGAGTAGAGAAATTGATTTCTATAATTGATTAAAGTTTTAAAGAAAAGAGAATCACCTAAGACAAACCTAAGCATATTCAATACTAATGCTCCTTTATAATATGAAATAGCAGCATTGAAGATTTGAGGTGGGTTGTAGATTGGATAACCTGGATTATTGCTGTAATAGTAATTTGCTTTTGAATTCATACTTTGAAAGTAAGCCGATTTTCCTTGTGAATATTCTCGATATAAATCTTCAGAAAAAGTTGCAAAGCCTTCATTTAACCAAATATCTTTCCATGTTTCGCATGTGACTAAATCTCCCCACCATTGATGTGCAAGTTCGTGTGCAATACCAGACTGACCATCCCACGATAACCAATTTCTATGAATTGTTGAAATCGTTTGATGTTCCATTCCACCATAAGCAAAAGGTGATACAACTGCATGACCGTATTTATCAAATGGATATTTTCCATAAAAAGTCTCAAAGCATTCCATCATTAAATTTATGTTTCGCATTACATAAACACTTCGAGCTGAATCTGCAGACCATTGATAATTCTGAATAGGAATGGTTTCGTATGGTGGAAATTTACTTGTGTAGTTCTGAACAAAAAGTGAATATTTAGATGCACAAATTGCAATTAAGTAAGTTGCTATTGGATGTGGTTCAAACCAAATAAAGATGGTAGAGTCGCCAATTCGATTTGTTTGTTCTAATAATCCATTCCCAGTTGCAACGAATCCATTAGGAACGATTATTCTTAATCTTGAAGAATCAGCTTTGTTAGATGGAACATCATAACATGGAAACCAATATCGAGCATCAGAAGGTTGCGTCATAGTATAAGCAAGATTTTCAAGCGTTTGGGAAGATTTCTCGTAATAGTAGAAGCCGAGATTATCCGTTCTTGTTCGTCGGAAATAAATTTCTAAATCTATGATTTCATTTTTGTTGTAAAATCTATCTAAGAAGATTGTTAATATACCATTCGAATTAGTGTAATTTAATTTTGAATTACCTTTTAAAACACTATCTATTGTAAGAAAAGAATTTAGAAGAAATTGATTAGTTGAAACTAAAGTATCGACACGAGCAATAATTCTAACTTTTCCTGGATATATTCGATTAGAATTTTTTAGAACATTATACCAATTGACTGTAATGTCGTAATAAAGTATATCAAAATCATGAGAAGTGATTTGTAAATCAGATGACTTTAATACTCTCAAATCATTTTTACATTCAAAAGAAAAATATTTATCAGTTTCTTGGCTGAATGAGTTCATAAATGTAAGAGATATAATTAGTAAAATTAAGAAGTTTTTCATGTCGATTCCCTTTGTGAATTAGAATTGAGGTTGAGATATTTTTTTAATTATCACTTATGAAAATTTTTCTTTTGATTTAATAATTATAATGCTAAAGGAATTTTGAATGTAACTGTTGTTCCAACATTTAATTTACTTTTAATTGAGATTTGACCATTGTTAAGTTCAATATATTTTTTTGTTAGTGCAAGACCTAATCCTGAACCTTCTTTACGCTTTATAATTTCTCTTTTTTCTCTTGTGAAATGTTCAAAAAGATTTTTTTGAAATTCTTCGGACATTCCAAGACCTTCGTCTTCAATTGTGCATATTGCCCAATGGTCATCTGACTCAAGAGTAATTTTTACTGTTCCTTTTTCGCTGTACTTTATTGCATTGTTAAGAAGATTTGTAATAATTCCATTTAACATGTAAGCATCTGCTTTAACAATAATTTTTTCTTCAGGCAAATTGCTTAAGATTTTCAAATTTTTTTTATCAGCAGATACTTTTAACATCTCCGTAACGATTTGAATCTCTTTCTTGATATCAACCTCTTTTATTTGATAATCAAATAAGCCTGCTTCAATTCGAGTGAAGTCGAGAATTTGTGAAATTGTGCTTAAAAGATTTTTTGCAGCATTTTGAAGAATATCGAAATAAGTTTTTGTTTCATCATTCGCTTGTTCATAATAGATATCTTTAAGCACTTCACTAAAACCAATGATTGCATTGATAGGCGTTCGTATCTCATGAGACATCGATGCAAAGAAAATAGTCTTTTGTCGGTTTGCTAATTCCGCAGCTTCTTTTGCTTTTGCGAGTTCAAACAAAATCTTTTTTCTTTCTGATATATCTCGAGCAACACATAAAACATATTTCTTCCCTTCAATTTCTATTGGATGAGTCGAAGCTTCCACAAAAATTTTTTCACCACTTCTATTAGTAATTACAAATTCAGTGGGACCAGTAGTTTCGCCATTAAGAGATTTGGAAAGAATTTTTAATGCTTTGAACAAATTCGGTTTATCAAAAAATTTTAATTCAGAAAAACTTTTACCGAAAGCTTCTTCTCGCCTCCAACCAACTAACTTTTCACTTGCACTGTTTGCATCTATAATTATGCCATTGAAATCGAAAATAAAAATCGGATCAGGTGCATTTTCGAATAAAATTTTAAGTCGTTCGGCATCGTATATAATTTTATTGAAAAGTTCTTTTTCTTTAGTAATATCAGAGGCAACTCCAATTAAAGCAATAATATTTTGGTTTTCATCGTGGACAGGCGAGGTGGACAATCTTATTAAAAAATCTTCTCCATTTTTTCTTTTGTTCCATAATTCACCTTTCCATCCGCCTTTGAATGTTTCGGAATATATTTGATTTGTAATCTCAGGTTCATTCTTTTCGGAACGAACAAATGGAATGGGTTTACCGATTAGTTCTTCTTTGCTGTAACCATAAACATCAGCAAAAGTTTGATTAACATAAATGATGTTGTTGTTTAAATCTGTTATGCTTACACATTCATTTACACTTTCGAGTGCATTGGCTAATAATTTTATCTTCTGATCTTTTGCTTTTTTATCGGTAATATCTCTTACAATTGCAACAAGAAATAAATTTTCATTTATCAGGACTCTACTCAATTTGACTTCAGCGAAAATTTGTTTGCCCTTTAACGAAGTATGAAGCCATTCAAATGTTAAGTCTTTTCCATTCAATGCATCGTTAATTAATTCAAGTGCTTTTTCTCGAGAGTTTCTTCCATCAAATTGTAAAGTTGGTGAAAATTTATAAAGAGTTTTTCCTATGATATCTTCTTTTTGACATTCGAACATCACCAAAGCTGCAGGATTGCAATCAATAAAAATATCATTCTTCATCAAGAAGATTGCATCGTTTGTAGCCTCAAACAATGCTTGATATTTTTTTTCAGAAGCAATGAAATTTTCGAGAAAATTTTTTTCTTTAGTTAAATTAATCGCAAATCCTGCAACACCGTTTATATTTCCATCTTGACTGATAAGAGGTTCTAAGAAAATATGATATGTATTCTTTTGCCAATTGAAAGTGAAATCTAATCTTTGACCTTTAAGTGCTTCGATGTGTTTTGCGATTGGATTTAAATTTTTATCGTTCGTATTTAAGTATTGATAAAGACTCAACCCAACTAATTCATTTTTTCTCAATGAAATATTTTTTAACCCACCTCCGAATAGTGAAGTTATTACAAGATTACTATCTACTGTCCAAAAAACTAAATCGAATTGTTCAACTAGAAATCCAGGAAAATTTGGATTTAGATTATTATAATTTTCTGAGAAACCAGACTCACTCATAAAATTCTTTTTTTCAAGTAAAATTTTTAAAAGTAAATTCAAAAGTGAAAATAAGAATTTTCTTGAAACAAAAAGAAGGAAATAAATTTCACTTACAATTAAATCAATTATCAGTTTTGAAAACATAATGAGAAAATCTCTTTTATTTCTTATGCACATTCAAAAAATGAGTTCAATTTCGTTTTTGATGGAATGATTTAGTTGAACTTTCATTAATAAAATTTTATTCAAAAAATTTTTTCAATTTCAAAGAATGAATAGGTTCATTCTTATCTCTGAATTTATTCAACATTTTTAGAATAACTATAACTTCCATTTCTAAGTTTAATTTAATTAAACATTTCAGTTATTCTTTGTAATGTTTTTTAGTCTGACTAAATTGCAATCGAGATGCAAAAAAATAGGAAAAGAAAAAGGTAGAAGATATGACATCATTACCACCAGCACCAGTAAAACCATATCCAGAAGATAGCATTGAGAAAAAGGCTTATGGGATTGCTGAAAGTTTAAGTCAGTTCCTTCCAATAATGAACGATAGAAATCGTCTTGGTTTCAATCTTTATCGTCATTTGAAAGGAGAGGGAGACGATATTCCAACGATTGTAAAAACTAACAAATTCACAATCGAGAACATTACAAAAGATGAATTGATTGAGCTAATTCAACTTAAAGTTGATGAAGTAAAAAAAGAATTACTGTTAAAATAACTACCCTTAAATAATCTCTATTGAATGAGACTTAAAAATTTATAATTCTTTTTAATACTTTCCTTCTAAATTTTAGCTTTCATTTAAAATTATTTCATTGATATTCAAAACCACTTTAGTTAAGTTTGTAATCAACTTATGAAACAGATTAGAGCAATAATTCCTGTTGCAGGAATTGGTACACGTTTAAGGCCACATACTTATACACTTCCAAAAGTTTTACTTAATGTGGCTGGTAAACCAATTCTTGGTCATATTCTCGATAGAATACAACTCGAAGGCATTTCGAAAGTCACTTTTGTCGTTGGATATTTAGGCGAAAAAGTAAAAGAATATGTAGAGAAGAATTATAAATTCGAGGCAGTTTATATCAATCAAGAAGAGCAAAAGGGATTAGGTCACGCAATTTATGTTGCAAAAGAAACTTTCGGGGACGATGAATTGCTAATTGTATTAGGAGATACTGTATTTGATGTAGATTTACACAAAATGCTTTCATCTGAATTTTCAGCT
>JAOAHM010000011.1 GCA_026415235.1 Ignavibacteria bacterium
CATTGTGTTTTGTTGAATGGAAGGTTTTTCAACTTGTTGTTCGATTCTCTTATAAACTTCTTCCCTGAGTTTTTCAGGAGAAATATTATCACCAAATTCTTTTAAGACCTCAATAGTGATTTCACGAATTTTTTGTTCTGAAATGTTCAAGATTTACCTCGTAATTTTATCAGTGTAATTTCATCAATAAAAATTGATTTTACCTGCAATTGAATAGTACTCATAAGTTTTTGCATGCAAATTTGATACAAAGTCATAAGACCAGAATTCAACTCTTTTTTTGATCTCATTAAAAGCAGAAAGATTTAAATTTTTTTCCAATTCATTTCTTCTAACTTCATTTGCGACAATTACAAATTTAGAATGAAAATCCTGCAGTTCAACAAATTTGAGAAGTGAAGTTTTTATATCTGATGAATGTTCAATTTCAAAAAAACATTTTGGCATTTTTCGTTGATTAAACCAAATTACATCTATAGTTTTTGAGATTTTTACAATTTCATCAAATGAAAAAGGATATATATTTTTTAGTGTAGAGATTTCTTCAAGTTTTTTGTTAAGAAATTTCTTTCGCCTATCTTGATTTGGAATGTAAGTTTGATTTTCAAAAAGATTACCAATCTCTAAAATCAATCCCTGATAACATGAATGAATGAAAAAGTTTTTTTCATTCTTAGATTTTTGTCTCAGAGCTAAAATCTCTTCGGGAAGAATATTTTTGTGAGAATTAAGAGCCCACAAACCTGGTCTAATTTTAAAGAAAAATCTTTCATCTTGAACAATTCTTCGAATATTGGCAAAGGGTGTTTTCGATCTCCAAATTACTCCTGGAACTTTGAAAACCTCTTGATATAAATAACCCAATGTTGCATATCCACCATTATCTTCCATTACTTTAATCACTGCTTCGTATTGCTTCATATCAAGATGAAAATTTACTTCAATAAACTTCTTGCAATTACTATTCGTTGAATTTCGGAAGTGCCTTCGTATATCTCGGTTATTTTTGCATCTCGTAAGTAACGTTCAACAAGATATTCTCGAACATATCCATAGCCACCATGAATTTGTATTGCTTCATCAGCACATTCCATTGCTGTTCGAGATGCAAAAAGTTTTGCCATTGCTGCATGCATTGCATAATCTTTGTGTTGATCTTTTAAAGATGCAGCTTGTAATGTAAGCAATCTTGCAGCTTCGACTTTAGTTGCCATATCAGCAAGTTTGAATTGAATTGCCTGAAGCTCAGCAATTGGTTTTCCAAATGCTTTTCGTTCTTTCGAATATTTGATAGCTGCTTCCAAGGAGGCTTGTGCAATACCAAGTGCTTGAGCAGCAATTCCAATTCGTCCACCATTCAATGTATTCATTGCAAAATTAAATCCTTTACCTTCTTCCCAAATCAAATTTTCTTTTGGAACTCGACAATTCGTAAACATTAAAGAGCATGTATCAGAACTTCTAATACCAAGTTTATCTTCTTTCTTTCCTCTTTCAAATCCAGGAAAATCTTTTTCTACAATGAATGCACTAATACCTTTATGGCGCAATTCACGATTTGTTTGAGCCATCACCAGATAAACATCAGCAGTTGTTCCATTTGTAATCCAATTTTTTGTACCATTTAATATGTAATAGTCACCATCTTTTTCAGCAATTGTATGTTGATTTGTTGCATCGCTTCCAGCTTCAGGTTCAGATAATGCAAAAGCACCTAACATTTTTCCCTGAGCAAGTGGTCTCAAATATTTTTCTTTTTGTTCAGGTGTACCATAAGTTTCAAGTCCCCAACAAACTAAGCTATTATTTACCGACATAATCACACCAACGCTTGCATCAACTTTCGAAATTTCTTCCATTGCAAGAACATAACTTATTGTATCCAAACCTGCACCACCCCATTCAGGCGAAACCATCATTCCCATAAATCCAAGTTCACCAAGTTTTTTCACGATTTCGTAAGGGAACTCACCTTTGATGTCTCGTTCAACAGCAGTTGGTGCAATTTCACTTTCAGCAAATTCTTTTGCCGTTTGTTTAATCATTAATTGCTCTTCAGTGAAGGTGAAATTCATAAAAACTCCTATCTTAATTTGCTTTTTATGTTTGTTTGATAAGATTGACGGTATACATCTGGATCGTTTGATTTATAATCTTTGATAGGAATGCCTAAATTTTTCAATCGTGCTTCAGCTGTTTTAATTCTATCTATTGGATCGGGATGAGTAGATAAAAATGTTTTTACTTTTGAAGGTTGATTATCTATTAACTTATCGTCTCGCATTTTTTCAAAGAAGAATTTTACACCTCCTGGATAAAATCTTGTGCTTCTCAAATATTTGATTGAATAATCATCTGCTTCATCTTCAAATTGACGACTATTAGCGAGAAAAGTTAATCCAGTTAAAAGATTAGCAGCAATTTGTGCAAGTTCGTTTGGATCTTCACCAAGAACTAAACTCGCAAGCATTGATAAACCATAGTAAGATGTAAGATTTTGAGTGGCGTGTCTTCTTTCAGCGTGAGCAATTTCATGAGCCAAAACTCCAGCAAGCGCTGCTTCACTATCAAGATATTTTAATATTCCTGTGTAGACATAAATGAAACCACCAGGTGTTGCAAAAGCGTTTAAGGTATTATCATCTTGAATCAATTCAAGTTGATATTTATAAACATTTCGTTTTTTAATTTCTGGTGAATTTAAGATTTGGTTGAAAATATTGTTGATAATGTAATTTTTAACTGCTGGATCACCTGAATAGATGGGATAATCTTTTGGATTTTTTCTTATTTCTTGGTCGAGTTGCATTCCCAAATTAACTTCATCACTATCACTAAAAATATTTAAACCCCATTTTGCACAACCCGCAAAGAAAAAGAAAACCAGAATAAATGATATAAGTGATTTGAAATTCTTATTCATCTTATCCTCCATTTGAAAATTGTTTACGCTTTAGCAAAAATATAAAAATCGGTGAACCTATTATAGCTGTAATAGAACCAATAGGAATTTCCATCGGTGCAAAAAGAATTCGTGAGATTAAATCTGATAAAATCAAAAACATAGCTCCAATAAAAATTGATGTCGGAATAATAATTCGATTGTCATATCCAAAAATTAATCGGCATATATGTGGGACAACCAATCCAACAAATCCAATAATTCCAACATTTGCAACAACAACTCCAATTAACAAACTTCCAAAAATCAATGATAAATTTTTTAATTGCTTTGTGTTCACACCAAATTGTTTTGCATTTTCCTCATCAATCGAAATCAAATTGTATTGATTCGAGTAAACTAAAAAAATAATAGAAGAAAAAATAAAAATCACAAAAATCAACAAAGCAGAACTGTAATTTGCTAAAGAAAGATTTCCCATTAACCAGAAAAGGGCTGTTCTAAAACTTTGATCTAAAAAAGATACAATCAACAAAATTAAAGCAGAAAAAAATGAATTAATCATTACACCAATTAAAAGAATTGTATTAGGTTCGATTTCGCCAAATCTTCTTCCAAATAGATAAACAATGAAAAATGTAATTAAACTTCCAGCAAAAGAAAAAAATGAAATGCCAATCAAATGTATTCCAAATGAAATTGAAAGGATTGCTCCTAAGGCTCCTCCACTTGATACGCCAAGAATATATGGTTCAGAGAGTGGATTTTTTAGTAACGCTTGAAAAACAACTCCAACTATCGAAAGCGAAGCACCAACAATTGCTGCTGTGAGTATTCTTGGTAATCGAAGTTGAAAAATGATTTCGTATTCAATCCAATTTTCATTTCTATTAAAAAAAATTTGAAAAACTTTTAAAGGTGAGATAAATTCTGCTCCAAAACTTAAACTCATTAAAATTACTATTATCAACAAAAAGAAAAGTATTGCAGAGTAAAGGATTATTCTTTGGGCAGTTAATTTTGAACCAACACTCATTTCGATTTATTATTTCTTAAAGTTATAATAGAAAAGCAACGGAATATCATTATCAAAATCTTCTCATCTTTTTAAATATTAAATCAAATCATACATAAAAATTGAAAGCATTTCAGAATAATCAAAAATTTAAATGCAAAGAGTATTTGTTTTATTTCAAATTCAACACTTCGGCTAACTTGTCAAGTAAGTTTTCAATTCCAATGTTTGCAACAGCGGAAATAAACAAAATTGCTTTTGGTTTTGTATATCCTTTGACAGCTTCTTTGAATTTTGATTTAATTTTTCGTTCAAAATCTTTTTTATCTTCTTCAGGAATCAAATCCATTTTTGAAATGGCAACAAGATGAGGTTTCTTCAACATCTCTTTACTGTAAGATTTCAATTCTTTAATTAAGATTTTATAATCTTCAAAAGGATTTTCTGAAGTTGCATCAATCAAAAAAAGAAGAATTTTTGTTCTTTCAATGTGTCTTAAAAATTTCAATCCCAATCCTTTTCCTTCTGAAGCGCCTTCGATAATTCCAGGTATATCTGCTACCACAAAACTTTTGAAATCTTTGTATTGCACTAATCCAAGAACAGGTTCTAAAGTTGTAAAAGGATAATCGGCAATCTTAGGTCGTGCTGCTGAAATAACAGAAATTAAGGTAGACTTGCCAGCATTTGGGAAACCAACGATTCCAACATCCGCTATTAATTTCAATTCGAGCACAATCCATCGTTCTTCGCCTGGTTGACCAGGTTCGGCTTTTCTAGGTGCTTGATTTGTGGGCGATTTGAAATGAGTGTTCCCTCTTCCACCTTTTCCACCACGAGCAACAACAAATTTTTGATAAGGTTCGGTAAAATCAAAAAGAACTTCATCGGTTTCTTTATCTTTTACAACTGTTCCAACTGGCACTTTTAGAATTATGTCTTCACCACTTTTGCCTGTTTTAAGTGCGCCCATTCCATGTTCACCATTAGGTGCGATATACTTACGCTTATAACGATAATCGAGCAATGTAGACATATTAGGATCTGACATAATTATCACATCACCACCTTTTCCACCATCACCACCATCTGGTCCACCTTTTGGCACATATTTTTCTCGACGAAAACTTACCGCACCTCTACCACCATTTCCTGCTTTAACATAAATTTCTACTAAATCAATAAACATAGATTTTTCACTTTATGTTTTCGTAAAGGAATTCGGTGAATTTAATTGCCCACTTTGAAAAAGGTTGAATATTCTTTTTGTCAAAAAGGTCAGTTAGTAAGATTGAAGCTTCATCCCAATTTTCAACTCTATTTATTTTATTCATAAATTCAGCAAAAGCAAATTCATTCTCATCAAAAATTTTTTTAATTATTTTTTTCTTTAGTCTATTTGGCATCAATCCATCAAGATTGCGGTCAAATTCCTTCGTTCTTTTATTTGAAATTGTTGAAGTTAATTTTTCTGAAAATTCTTTTTTATCGGTGACAACAGCTGAACTATCTTGATTTACAATTTGCTCTTCTTCTTCATTCAAATCGGTCATTACTTCTTCATGAATTGTTTCTTCTTTTGAAAGTACATCTTGTTTAGTTTCAACAACTTTTTCTTCGATTTTCTGATTAGTTATTAAGTCTTGAGTTGTTTTTTCTCGATGCTCTACTATAAGTTGTTCTTTTTTAGTTTCTTGAACTAAAGGTTCTGTTAAGAATTGTAAATACGAGAGAACACTACCACCGAAGGATTTAAAATGGTCTTTATGCTCCTCAAGAAATTGAGAAAGTTCAATATGTCCTTTATCCTTCAAATGAACGATAAATGCTTCATATTCAGGGAAATCGTTGATGAATAAGTTAAGCTCTAAAAGAAAGTTCTTAAAACTACTAAACAAATTATAGTGGTCTAATAAAGTGAAATTTTTTGAATATTCTTTTTCAATTTTGTAAAGCAGTTGAACAAAATCCGTTTTTTTGATTTTTGTTGTACCTGTACGATTGAAATATTCATTAAGTAAAATTGGGAAATAATTGTATTCAGTAATAAACTTTAATCGTTCTTTTATTATATGAACACTTTGTATCTCTTCATACTTAAAGACAAATGTTGTAAGCGTGTCACAAGGCTTAAGTAAATAATCAAGATTTAAGTCTAATGCAACTTTGAGTAAGAATGAAAATTGTTCTAAATCAAGTTCTTTTGTGTATTTGAGCAAAACTTTTAATTCATCTAAAAGCGGTTTTACTAATTCGTGCTCGAAATTGAACTTGGAGAATTTCTTTATTTCATTAAACTCAAATTCGACTTTGTTCTCAATTTCTTGCTCAAAAAATTTTTTGATTGAATTTGGAATGTTAAGCTTAACTAAATCCGAAATCGAAATTTTATCAGTGTTATGAAAAATTGCTCGTGAATATCTGTTTATTACTACTTGTTTTTCTCTATCGAACATTCAATTGCCATAGTTTTAAAATTAATTTAGATAAGGATGAAGTTTTTTCAAACATTCGAACTATTAATTACATTTCTTGCAAACTCAAGTAATTAAATTAACCAACCCGACTAAGTTTCTGAAATTCTGTCGAATTAGATTTAATTCTTTGATTGTAATTTTTGAAAAGCAATAGTAACGGTGATGAAAGCAAAATTGATTATTTATCATGATAAAGATGGTATTAACAGAAATTGTCTTTATATAAAAAAAGGCTGATGAAGAATTTTCATCAGCCTTTGATGGAAGAATAGCAAAATTAGAAACGAACGGAAATTGAAAGATGTTGTGTGTTCTTCAAAATTCCAAAATCTTGATATGCATAGTCGAAATTAAAACCATATCCAGCTGAAAAATCATATTTAATACCAAATCCAAGGGTCAAACCTTCTTGTGAGTTTTTTAGGAACAAATTTTTGTAACCTGCTCTCAATGAAATAAAATTATTGAAAATATATTCACCACCAACATTAAGTGATTCAGCATTATCGTTTGGATGCAAAGCGTCAACACCGAGAGTGAAGGTATGCATTTGAGTTTTCAATAAATCCATTGCTAAACCGACTCTAAAAAGTAATGGTAATGGATAACTATCTGTTCTTAGATTTGCAAGAATTTGGTCATTATTACCATAAATATTTGGGTCAATATCATAAAGCACGAGCAAATCTTTTCCACTCAATCGCATATCAGTTCCAAAGTTTGAAATTGTTGCAGCAATTCTCATGTTAAAAATCTCAGAGTAAAAAAGTGTTCCAATATCAAAAGCAATTGCATCTGCAGAAGAATTCCATATACTTTGATTGATATATTTCACACTACCACCAATTGAGAATCTATCTGTCAAATTGTATGCATAGCTAAGAGCTAAAGATAAATCTTTTGCAGTGAAGAATTCACCTGTTCCATCTTGTTCTTTCAAAGTGGTTACTTCCATTTTTCCATAATCAAGATATGTTATACTTAAACCTACAGCACCATAATCTTGCAGATTAATTTTTGCACCAGCCCAATTAAATGTAATATCTGCGAACCACCTCGTATGAGAGAACATAGCTTCGTTGTATTCAGTTCTGGAAATACCTGCTGGGTTCCAATACAATGCCGTTACATCATTTGCAGTAGCTGAAAAACCACCACCCATACCAATCGCACGAGGACCTATTCCAATGTTTAAGAATGGTGCAGCAGTTGAACCAACTTTTGTCTGTGCAAAAATCGTTGTCGAGCAAATCAAAATGATGAAAATAACTTTCAATTTCATTTTCTCATCTCCATTACTTAATTAATGCGAATTTGCCTGTCTTTGTCCCAACATTTGGAACCTCAACCACATACACATAAACACCATAAGCAACATCCAAATTTTCTTCGGTTCTTAAATTCCAAAATACATCTCCTACAAAGAGATTATTTTGATAAAGTGTTTTTATCAATTCACCTCTAACTGTAAAGATTGAAATTTTCGAACCTGGTGGAACATAGGTAAATCTAATTTCTCTTTCACCTCTACCACTTGTTTGTGTACTTAAAAGTCTTGCTTCTGCTTCATGAGTAACAACATAGGGATTTGGTACAACTTTGATTCTATCAAGTTCATTTTTTGCCTTCTCGGCATTAATAGTTGCACCTCTTGTTGAGAATGTATAGGAGTCATTTCTTGAAAATGGTTTAAGTGTATATAAGTAAAGATAACGACCGACTGTTGTATCATTTAATGGGATATTTGCTGCATTGAAGATTAAGTTCAAACGCCAAGTACGATAAATCGAATCTCTGCCTGTAATTGGATTTCGAATTTTTTCTCTAAAGTAAATATTGTGAGTTGTACTTACCGTACCTGTTCTCCAATAAACAAAATTAATGTATTGATTGGTCGTTAAATTTTTAACCTTAAAATTAACTGGTCGAGCTGGTAAAACATTTCCTGGTGTTCTTGGGAATAAAGTATCAGCGACTGATGTATCTACAACGGTTGGATAAAATTCTATTACATAATCATAAGGCATTCTAATTCCATTATAAGCAGCACCAGGCCCGCTTGCTGTCCAGAAGAAAGGTGCAAATATTGGTTTTTGCAAAGCTGGATGTGTTGAACCACCATCTATTTTTGATTTGATAGTGTCCAGCACTATTTCAGGATGATTGTAAAGATGAACTCTAAATCCATGAACAATTGGAGTTTCGCCGTTGAACCTTGTTTCTCTTGAAATCAATGTATCATAAGTTGCAGTGTAAACAGTCGTATCAGTGAAAATTCTTTTTCCATTCACATAAATTGTATCGTTAATTGGTATGTTTATACTTTCATTTGGTTTAACAATATAAGTTCTATTCTGAGATGGAATAAATACAGTGTCGGGAGTAACTAAATCTACTAAAGACCAATCTCTTGTATAACCTTGAATTGCAGTATCAGAAAAAACAATTTTATAATTCCAACCATCTTTAATTGCAGCATCATCAATAATTTCCAATTCACCTGAACCAGTTCCTCTAAAATTCGGTGATTTTGTAAATGAAGAGTAATTAGCTGCAGTATAACCTATAGGTCTTCCACCAGGAGTGATGTATCCAGTATTATCATCAGTAATTATTCGACCTGTGCTTGTCCTAAAAATATATTTAGAATTTTCAGATGGAAAGATATCTAAAGCTTCATCGCCTCGATCATATGCACAGACTGCGTAAAAATAAGTTTGACCTTTAACCACTGTTGAGTCGACAAACTTATTAACAATACCGGTATTATCACCAAGATAAAATGTTGCACCGCCAACCTGTTCAAGTAAAGCACGCGATGGGTAGAAAAATCCTTGAATTGTATCTTTTAAATCATATTGAGCTATGGGTTTATCGAAAGTTAAAACACCAACTGCATTTGTAATTTGTCGTGCATCTTGAAATCCGGCATCTGTTGCTCGATAAATTTTATAACCTTGAAAATCTTTTTGCTTTGTAATAAAATCCTTAGAATTTTCTGTTGGTCTTCCATCCCAATAAATTACTACTTTACCATTTTCTTGAGTTATTGTAATCTTTGGTTTCTTTGGTGGTTGTGGGAATTTATAACCAGCATTGTAGATCTGTTGTACAATTTTCTTATTTCCAATTACATCTCTATAATCTTCGCCGAACAAAATTGCAACTGAAAATCTTTCAATTTTATCTGGAACTAATGGGAAATAACCTGAACCATAAATGAAATCTCCATCCTGTGGTTGAGATGGAATAATATCAAAACGACCAGGGAACATTCTTGACCATAAAACTTCATCATCATTCATTCTTGGTGAAGCAGCAAGATTAAAGAAGTTAAAACTTGTTAAACCAATCTGATCAGATTCATCAATGTCAGTTTTACCAAAGTTTGGTTCACCTTGATCAGGTCTGCCATTTCCTTCAGTTCCATCAGGATCAGGTCCTATGTAACCATCATCTTGAGGACCAACTCCATCACTTCCTACATCATCTACCAATGGATCCCAATCACCATCTTCATCGCCTGACCAATGTGTTAGAAGTGTAGTTGAACCGTCTGGTAATCTTACCCAACTTGTAATCAAAGAACCTGCATCATTATCTCTTTTCTCATCAATTAATGGGTCGTTTACTCCCCTTCCTGTTCTGTAGTTTTTATATTTCAAAGCAGGATAATTTTTTGTTTGTCTTGCAGCAAGATGAACCGATTCGTTTTCGTCAATCAATCCATCTAAATCGTTATCAATTCCATCATAAGCACTTCGATGTGGTATTGCTACACCATTTTCAATCCTTTCGATATGACCTTCTCGAAAATATGTTACACCTGGATTTATAATGAAACGAACTCCCATTGAATAAACTGTATCAATGGTTGATTTAACTGTATACAATGTTCTTTCATAAGTAGTTGGATTAATCAGAACTATTCTATCTCCTGCTCTATATGTGACAGAATCAAAATCTGATTTTACAAACATTGGCGAATTTGGATCGGGCGAATCACCATCATTATCAATTCCATCAAACGGATTACCTGGTGACTCTAAAAATGCGTATCCAACATAACCAACTTTTTGACCTTTGTTTCCTTTGTTATCACTATCCCATGAATATGTTATCCAATCATTTGCATCGAAATAACCTAAATCATCGCCACTATCTCCATCACCTCCAGCTAATGTACCTACAACAGTTCCAAATGCAGCTTTACGATAAATTGTTGTTCCTTCATTTTTAATATCATATAACCAAAAGATTGCATCTTCAGCAAGGAAATGGGACCATTGAAAACCACGGACTGCCATTTGTAATCCCATTCCTTTTCGAGTTGAATCTCTACTATCTGGTAGGAAGAAACCATTAAACTCATCATCCCATTGGTCATCAGCTCGATAATAACTTTCTTGATCAGCATTCATAATACCACGACCAAAGTAACCATTCCATTGAGTTTTTCCATCTTTATCTTTCCAAGTTGGTTGATCAGCCCATCCTTCAATAGGCCAAGTGTTAGGAAGATGACTCATTGCCACAGATTGAGCGTTTGGATTCATGTAACCAGGCAAAGGATTAAATCCCCAGAAATATCCAAAGACTGGATGTCGTTCATCGGCTTGACCATTTCTGGGACCGCGTGAAATACAAACAGAGTGAAGTGTATCTAATCTTCGATTGATAAATTCAACTCCAATTAAGGGAGTTAAATCACCAATATAATTCTCACCTGAACCAAGTGGCCATTCACCACGAATATCAACTCCAAGGTTAAATCCAGCAATTGCTCCATCATTATAAAAAGAAATACCTGCACGATTACCAGTATGATAACCAATCCTTCTTAAAGAAGGGTCACTTCGTTGAGAAAGTAAAATTTCGAATAACGAGAGTACGATTGTGAATATCAAAATTATCTTTTTCATATTTCCATCCCATTAAAAGTTATAGGAGATTCCAAATTCAATTCTTCTTGGCTCCGAGAAAAATCCCGGATTTGTATAAAGTTCATCAAGAGTATTGTAATAAAGCTTTGGATTAATTTTTTGTGCTTCAAGTTTTCCAAATGTAAAGAAAGGATCGCCAGTATCACCATAAACTCCACGAGGATTATTCGCATCGAGTAGATTATATACTTTCACAAAAAATGTTAAAGTAGTACTTGCAATTGGTATATCTTTATAAGCTCTCATATCAATATTGAAAATGTTTGGTTTTCTTCCACTATTTCTTGGGAATGCATTCTGAGTAACTCTTGTGTTTTTATTAATTTGTGGAGTGTAAGGTTGACCCGAATACAAATTACCAATGATTGAAAAACCAAAATCACGTGGTTTTGAATAAGCAACTACAATGTTAAGTGTATGAGTTTGATCCCAATCAAGTGGTGCAATGAAAGTTTCAGGAGCAGCACCTCCAAGGATTGCATTACGAGCATCAGCAGGATTGGATGCATTACCTTTTGTTATTGAATAGGTGTAATCAATGTTCGTTGCTAATCCACCTGAAAATCTTTTTTCAAATCTTAAAGTAATTCCTCTTGAAAATCCGAAATCACTATTTGCATAAATTGAATAACTTCTTGCACCACCAAAAACTAAAACTTCATCTGTTTGTGTTCCAACTAAATTTCTGAAATCTTCGAAAAACATTGTTACATCAATTGAGATATCACTGCCAATTTGTTGTTGTAAACCAATTTCACCTTTAACAGTTTTTTGAGGTTTTAAATCAGCATTTCCAAATAACCCTTGGTTACCACTTCCAACTCCAAGTTCAAAATCAGGATTTGTGTAAAGCAATTCATAAGAAGGTAATTGAAGAAAATGTCCATAAGAGAAATGAATTACACCACGATCAGTAATTGGATAAGCGATACCAACTCTTGGACTAACTTGATATTTAACAGAAGCTTTTTTGTACCAATACTTCATTCTGTCTTCTACAGTTTTTGATGGTTCGCCTGGATCTTGAACACCATTTTTATTGTAGTCAAAGAATTTATTATCTGGTTTTATAGGGTCATAAATGTTTGGATCAGTTGGGTCACTTAAAACAACGCCATCGGGATTGAAAACATCAAGTCTCAATCCAGCATTAACAATCATATTGAACATTTCGAGCTTTGTTTGAAAATATGCAGCTCCTTCTTGCGGCTTTCTTAAATACTTATCGTGATTATTGGTTGTGATTGGTGGAATTACAACATTGTAAGGATTGACTTTATTTCCATTGGCATCTAACATTGGTTGTAAATTAATGTTTTCAAAATAAATTCTATGTTGTTTGAATTCACCACCGAATTTGATGCCCACTTCTTGAGTCAATTGAGATGTCCAATCAAGTCTTGCTGAGTAAGTTCCTGTATTTCTCACAAAGCGACTTGTATTTGTTCCACCTGTGCTGAAGCTATAAGGTGGATTTTGAATTTTATCATTATCAACATAAAGTGTTGGACGATTTGGGTCGCCTGTGTAGATGTCTTTATATAAGTAATGTCGATAATCTTTGAAGTAATACGATAAGTTTAATTGATAAAAAGTCCAGTTTGATAATGCGTGATTAATTGAGAAAGTATTTGAGTAACCTTTTCTAAATCGATTCAAATTATTGTCTGGATTAAGTCTTTGATAATTATCATAATCTTTGTAATTCTGATAATCGTAAATGAAATTATAACTAACTCTAAAAGTTGATGTTAATCTTTGTGTCAATTTTGTTTGAAAGAAATATCGTTTGTTGGGGTTCATTGGTACGAAGGCACCATCACCACTTGCTTGAACAATAAAGCTATCAGGTGAAACTTCTCTTGTTACATCTGTTGGTAGGAAAACTCTTTTTCCATATAAATAACCTTCGTTAAAATAATATCTCGCATTTGTAAAGAAGAATAGATTATCTCGGATAATTGGTCCACTCAAACTTACATCAACATTTCTAACTGAGAGCGGATTGATTCGCTCAATATTCATGAAAATATTTTTTCTAGTTGAGTAATAATCACCAGCATAGAGTTGAACATTTCCAGTAAATTTATTGTCACCATCTTTTGTAACAATATTGACAACTCCAGACATTGCTTGTCCATACTCGGCATTGAATGCACCAGAAATTACTTGTAATTCTTGAATTGCACTTGTTCCCACATCAATTACAGTAGAATTATCATAAGCATCGGTTATTGTTACACCATCAATTTGATAGGCAAGTTGTCCTGCTCTTCCACCACGGACGTGTATTCCACCACCAGCAGAAACTATCACACCAGCTTGTAAAGTCAACACATCACGGACTTCAGTTACTGGCAATTCTGAAATCAAATCTGAGCCCACAACTGATGTTGATGCTGTCAAATCTTTTTGAATCAATGGTCTTGTTGCTGTAACAACAACTTCTTGTCCAAGCTCTAAGGTTTTTTCTCGCAATTCGAAATCAATTCGAGTTGTTAAGTCAATGTTTACACGAACATTTGTTACAATCTTTGTTTCATATCCTACCACCGATGCTTTCAGAGTATAAACTCCTGGAGGAACATTAATAATTGTATAATATCCCTCGAGATTTGTAGCAGCACCAAGGTTTGTTCCCTCAATTATCACATTTGCAAAAGGTATTCCTTCTTTTGTTTTTGCGTCAATAACTCTTCCAGCAATTTTTCCTGTTGTACCAGCATAAAGCGAAGGTAAAGAACAAATCAAAAAAGAAAGTAAATAAATCAAGTGTTTAATTCGAAGCTTCATTACTCCTCCGAAATATTTTTCTCAAGTATAATTTTATTGTTATCCATAATAACCATTTTCTCAGAAGATTGAATATTAATTTGTGGTTGCTTGAGGAATCGCTCTATGGTTTCACGCCCGACTATCTTGTAACCTTTATTGATTTCGTATAGATAAGTCAAAAGATTTTTTCGAGTGAGGATTAGATATCTATCGTGAAATGCGATTGCATCAAGTATTACTTCTTCATCAAAGCATAATTCAACATTTTGAATAGACTGAGAGTAAATTTTATGTAAACAATTTTTCGAATAGTATAAGTCAGAAACATTCTTAACCTGACCTTCAATTACCAAATCTGCGATTTTAGATATTTTAATATCCTGAAAATTTTCATCATTAACTTCAAGTTGATAAAATTCACTATAAAAAATTGGGTCTATATTAATTGCAGAAAAATAAAATCCTGTTTTTGTTGGAAAAACTTTGTAGATAATATCCACTCCAAATTCAATAAAATTCATCTCATCATTTTTTAAATCAATTGAATATATTTTAGAAACAAAATCATCATTCTTCCTTACATGAGATAAAGTTACAATCAATCTATCATTTATTTTAAAAACATATCCAATTCTTTCTTGATAAAATTTATTTTCACCTTCCTCTAAAAGATTGAAGCTATGTTCCGTTTTTGTTTCTAAAATTTTTAATTCACCAAGTGCTGGTCGGAACAAAATGATTTTATCTGAAGAGAGTTGAATAATTTTTGGTAATGGTTCTTCGTAAGAGAAACTTAATCTTTTGAAAAAAGAAATTTTAAAATTTCTATCGAGCAGATAAATTTCCAGTAAAGTTTTATCAGATTTATTGCCGAATGTGTAACTGACAATTCCAATTGAATTTCCGTCTATTCCCTTCAAAAGATTAAAATGATTAACATTAATTTTGATAGTTGAAATGATGTTTCCATTTATTTCAAAAAAGACATAATCATCTTTTACATAAACTTGTCTTGTAACATCTTCTTCTTTTTCGAAAAGAAGAATAGAATTCGATTGAGGAGTGATTATTTGAGGAAATAAAAAGAGAAAAAAGAATAAGATAAAATTAAGTTTAGATTTTAATAAATGTTTCATACATATATTAAATATAAAAAATAAAATTCTTAATCAAGTCAATACAAAAAAAGGAGTCAATCTTTGAGACTGACTCCTTTTTTTCTAATCAATAAATCAAATGGTACATGATTATTCTTTCACAACCCAGACTTTAATTGTTGCGACAACTTCTGGATGTAGTTTAATCTTGGCATTATAAATACCAAGAGTTTTGATTTGTTCTTCAATCTCAATTTTTCTTCTATCAATTTCATAACCTTTCTCGAGCAGAGCATTTGCAATCATCTCAGTAGTAACAGTTCCATGAATTCTATCCTCTTCACCAACTGTAACAGGAATAGTAACCGAAACTTTCTCAAGTTCAGTAGCAAGCAGCTCAGCTGATTTTTTCTCACGCTGAAGTTTTGCTTGCATTCTTCTTTTTTCTTCTTCAACTGCTTTTATGCTTCCTGGAGTAGCAGGATAGACAATTTTCTTTGGAATAAGAAAGTTTCGAGCATAGCCATCCTTCACTTCGACTACATCACCCGCTCTACCGAGTGGTTCATAATCTTGACGCAATATTACTTTCATCTCCAATCTCCTTATTTAATTACATCAGAAACAAATGGAAGCAAAGCAAGATGTCTTGCTCTTTTTATTGCAGTAGTTAGTTGTCTCTGATGTTTTGCACAAGTACCTGTTATTCTTCGTGGAATAATTTTACCTTGCTCAGTAATAAATTTTGCAAGTCTTCGATCGTCTTTGTAATCAATATATTCTTCTTTTGCTTCACAAAAACGACAAGTTCTCTTTTTTTGTAATTTCACTTTGTCACCTCAATCAATTTTGTTTGTTCTCTTCTTCAGGTTCTTGAGTATCAAGGTTTTCACCTTCGCTTGAAGCTAAAAATTTGTCAAATGAATCATCAGTATATGTTGAAGGCTCTTCATCTTCAACTTCTTGACCAGTCTCAGTAACTTTCATTCTCTTGTTCAAGAATTGGATTCTTCGAGCTTTAATTTCTACGATGCTTCGATTATGACCATCTTCTGTTTTCCAGCTTCTGCTTTGAAGTTCACCATCAATTAAAACAGCGCTTCCTTTTTGGAGTCTTCCTCTACAACTTTCTGCTAACTTGTTCCAGGCTACAACACCAACAAAGCAAACATCCTCTTGCCATTTACCATTGTTCTTAAATTTTCTATTTGAAGCAATGGTAAAATTGACTACAGGAGTTCCATTAGTGGTCTGTCTGAAAACAGGATCTTTAGTAAGGTTACCAGCAATGATAACTGAATTCAATTCGGGCATTTTGAAATCTGCCATAGCTATATCTCCTCTCTATTGGTTATTATTACTTGTATCTTGTTCATCCAGATTTTGATTAAGATTTACATCTTCAAAATCATATTCTTCTTCTAAAGAAGCAACTGGTTTACCTTTTTGTGCCTCTGCATAGGCAAGTGCTTTTTTATCAAGTTTAACTGTTAAATATCGAAGAATCTGTTCATCTATTTGTAAAGCTCTTTCAAATTTTTTGATGAAATTTCCTTCGCTCTTAAATCTAATGAGGAAGTAGTAGCCAGTTCTTATCTTCTTAATGTGATAAGCCATTCTCTTTCTTCCCCATTTTTCGATTTCAAGAATCTCGACATTGTTATTCTTGAAAAATTCTTCGTATCTCTTCAAGATTTTTTCGATATCTTCATCCTCAAGAGATGCACTAACTATGATTACCGTTTCGTAAATATTTTGTTTTTTTACTTCTTCCATAATTTATCTCCCTTTGGTCTTTTGGCTCTTGATTCCCTCAAGAGCAGGGTTAATGGTTAAATTAATTGTTCACAAATTTAAATATTTAAATTGAATTTTTTAATTACATCAATAAATAAAGAACAATTTACTTTAATAAAGGTGCAATTACCAATGATACAACTGACATTAACTTTATCAAAATATTTAATGAAGGACCTGCAGTATCTTTGAATGGGTCACCAACAGTATCGCCAACAACAGCTGCTTTGTGAGCTTCAGAACCTTTTCCACCAAGATGACCAGCTTCAATATACTTCTTTGCATTGTCCCATGCTCCACCTGCATTTGCCATAAATATTGCTAACAATACACCTGAAGCAGTAACACCAGCAAGCAATCCGCCTAATGCTTCTTTATCCATAAATCCAAAAAATACTGGAGTTACTATAGCAATTAAACCTGGAACAACCATTCTTTGAATAGCAGCTTTTGTGGAAATATCTACACACTTTGCATAATCTGCTTTTGCTTTTCCTTCTAAAAGTCCTGGTATAGTTTTGAACTGTCTTCGTACTTCAGCAATCATATCATAAGCTGCATCACCAACTGCTCTCAAAGCCATTGAAGAGAACAAAAATGGCAACATTGCACCTACAAACAAGCCAGCTATTACAAACGGTTTACTAACATCAATTTTATCAATATCAGCAGCAGTTTGATATGCACTGAACAATGCAAGAGCAGTTAATGCAGCAGATGCAATTGCAAAACCTTTTCCAATTGCTGCAGTTGTATTTCCAACAGCATCAAGCTTATCGGTTCTTGCACGAACTTCTTTACCTAAATGACTCATTTCTGCTATTCCACCAGCATTATCAGCAATTGGACCATAAGCATCAACTGCTAATTGAATTCCTGTTGTGGATAACATACCAAGAGCTGCAATTGCTGTCCCATAAAGTCCAGCTAATGAATAAGAAATTACAATTGCAGCGCCAATCATTAACATTGGGAGTGCTGTGGAAGTCATTCCCAATGCGAGTCCAGCGATGATATTTGTTGCTGTTCCAGTTTGTGATTGTTCGGCAATTTTTTGAGCTGGTTTTTTTGATTCAGAAGTGTAAAATTCAGTAATCAAACCAATTCCAATACCACCAATCAAACCAGAGATTACAGAAATAAATAATCCATTAGCAGTTATTGTTTTCAAAGTACCAGTAATATTATTAACTGGATCAATTGGTTGTGGGACAAAGTAACTAATTATTGGATAGGAAAGAATAATCATCAAAATACCAGCACCAAAAGTTCCGAGGTTTAGAGCCTTTTGTGGATTTCCACCTTCCTCAGTTCTTACGACAAATGTTCCAAGAATGGAAACTAAAATTCCAACACCAGCAAGAATAAGCGGAAGCACTATTAAATTGATATTGGCACCACTTAAATAAGCAATTCCAAGAACCATTGTTCCAACAATCGAGCCTACATAAGATTCAAATAAGTCAGCTCCCATTCCAGCTACATCACCTACATTATCACCAACATTATCTGCAATAACTGCAGGATTTCTTGGGTCATCTTCAGGAATACCTGCTTCAACTTTTCCAACTAAATCTGCACCAACATCAGCAGCTTTCGTGTAAATTCCACCACCGACTCTTGCAAATAATGCAATTGAAGAAGCACCAAGTGAAAATCCAGTTAATACATTCAAAACTTTTAGATAATCAACTGAACCATCTGCTGTAATAAACAAACCTTGATAAACAATAAAAAGTACACTTAAACCGAGTAATCCGAAACTAACGACTGTCATACCCATAACCGAACCACCAGAAAAAGCAACTTGCAATGCTTTAACTAAACTCGTCTGTGCAGCATTAGTGGTTCTAACATTTGACTTAGTAGCGATATACATTCCAATCCAACCAGCAAGTCCAGAAGCAAAGGCACCTACCAAAAAGCTAATCCCAACAAGCGGAGAAGAATTTTCTTCCTGCCAACCACTAATTGCAAGTAAAATTGCGACAACTATCGCAAAGAAAGTTAAAACTTTATACTCTCTTCTAAGAAATGCCATGGCACCTTCTTGGATGTAAGAAGAAATTTCTTGCATTGTTTGGTTGCCAGGCTCTTGTTTCAAAATCCATTTGCTTTTTAGAAAAGCAAAAAGTAAACCAAGTATGGCTACAATAGGCAGTAAGTAGAGCAAACTATTCATTCTGTTACCCCATTAATTGTTGGATTGGATTTTTTATTGGAATGAATTTTAGAATAATATTCCAACGCTTTTTTTAAGCCTCCCACTAAAAAAGCCTCACAAATTTCTACAGATAAATTAATTGCGTCATTAATGATTGGTTTTTCTTCTTCGTTGAAAGGGGAAAGTACATATTCAGCTTGTTTATCTTTTTCAAAATTTTTGCCGATGCCAATTCTAAGTCTTGGAAAATCTGTCGACTGAATTTCTTCAATGATTGATAGTAATCCATTGTGACCACCATGAGAACCTTTTGCTCTAAGCCGAATCTTACCTACATCAAGATGAATATCATCACAAACAACTAACATCTCATCAAAATCAAAATTAAATTTAGAATGGAAATCACGAACTGCCTTACCTGATATGTTCATGTAAGTTAAAGGAAGAAGAAGAGAGAAATCAGAATTATCTGTTTCTCCCCTCGCATAAAGTGCACTTTGATTGAATTTGTCAAATTTAAGGTTTTTAAGTTTAGCTAAGTTTTCTACAACCTTAAAGCCTACATTATGTCTTGTTTCAGAATACTTAATACCTGGATTTCCTAAACCAACTATCACGCGCAAAGCATTCCAATCTTATTTTTCTTCTTCGGTCTTCTTACCTTTTTGAATGACTTCAGGCTCTGCTTGTTCGGTTGATGGAGCCTCGGCAGTTGTTTCAACTTCTTTGTGTAAAGTTTTGTGTATTACTGTAACTATTGTTGCCTCTGGATTTGATACAAATCTTAATCCAGGAACATTCAAATCTTTAACATGAATTGATTCGCCAATCTTGAGATTTGAAACATCAACATCAATTTTATCTGGAATTTCAGTGGGCAAACATTCAACTTCAACTTTATGCAAGGAATGTTGTAATAGTCCACCTTCTTTGACACCAATTGGTGTTCCAACTAAATGAACAGCTACTTCTACTGTTACTTTCTCACCAGCTTTCAATCCATGAAAATCAACATGAATAATCTTATCAGTTACTGGATCAAGCTGAAATTCTTTGAGAATACAGGTTTTTGTTCCAACTCCATCAATTTCCAGATTTATTAAATATGTTTCAGCAGAAAATACAATTGGTTTTAGCTTAGTTTCTGGAACAGCAAGAAAAATATTTTCTTCTCCGTGTGCATAATAGACAGCAGGAACATAACCTTTCTTTCTTAATTCTGTTAAGTAACCTCTTGTACTTAATTCTCGTTTTATACCATTAAGTGTAACTTGAGCCATAGCTTATTAACTCCTTTTTTCAATCTTTATCTGTATCGAATAGTGAACTAATTGATTTATATTCAAAAGTGTATTGAATTGCCAAAGCAAATGTTTTTGCAACTGAAACTACTTCTAAATTTTTTACTTTGTTAACTCTTTCGTTGTTGATTGTATCAGTAACAAATAATTTATCAAGCGGTGCATTATTTAAAAGTTCTACTGCACTATCGGACGAAAAAACAGGATGTGTGCAAATTCCAATTATAGAAAGAGCACCTTTTTCTTTAAGTAAATGAGCAGCTTGTGTAAATGTATTTGCTGTATCTATAATATCATCTACCAACAATACATTTTTACCTTCAACATTTCCAATGATATTCATTATTTCTGTCACATTCTGCTGAGGTCGTCGTTTGTCTATAACAACTAAATCTGCGTTAAATCTTTTAGCATATGCTCTTGCGAGCTTAATTCCTCCCACATCAGGAGAAACAACAGCTAAGTTATTTAAATTCAACTTTTCAATTCTCTTAAAAAATGTAGCCGATGCATATAAATGGTCAAAAGGTATATCAAAAAAACCTTGAACCTGACTTGCATGTAAATCCATTGTAATTACTCTATCAGCACCAGCAACTGTAATCAAATTCGCCACTAATTTTGCCGTGATAGATACTCGTGGCTGATCTTTTCTGTCTTGTCTTGAGTAACCAAAGTACGGAATTACAGCGGTTATCTTATTCGCCGAAGCTCTTCGAGCAGCATCTATCATTATCAATAATTCCATTAAATTTTCGTGGGGTGTATTTGTAGATTGAATTATAAAAACATCACTTCCACGAATATTATCAGCATATTTTACCCAAATTTCACCATCACTGAACTTTTTAATTTCACAGTGACCTAAATCTTTTCCCAAAGCCTGTTTTAATTCTCTTCCTATCGCTTCGGCTAAAGGTTTATTGGAATTTCCAGTAAATACCTTAAAATCTCTAACCAGATTACTCATTACAAGTTGGATTACTTTTTATATCTTCAATTTAGACTTGCTAAAATACTAAAAAGCTAAAAAGATTTCAATTTAACAACACTTGGTAAAAAATTAATTATTTTCAGTTATTCTTCAATTTTCCTTCGTTTCTTACGAATTATCAGTAAAATCCATAATAAAATTAATATAAAAGCTAATGCAAGTATTTGAAATGTAAGGTTAGTGCCAACGGGTGTTTTAATTGTTGCAGTTAATGTTTTATCAGTTTTTAGTTGATTTAATGAGAATTTCCAAATCAAAGTATTGTTTTTTCGTTCATTCGCATTATCTGTGATTATTTGTCCAGGGAAGTGATAGATAAATTTCAAACTGTATTTTTCTGCATCAACAAATGGAGAATGATAACCTTTAACTCTTTGTTCAAAAATTTTCTGCCCAGTTGCTCCATCAACAAATTTGAATTGATATTCACTAAAGAACTTGTTTTTATTGAGATTATTAATATCATCAAAAACGATTTTCACTTCTGCATGGTAGGTACTGTCTTTTTCGTCCTCCCAAACTTTAATTGATTTAACTTCTATTCCATCACTATTAAAATTTTTGTTTATAATTTCTTGATTAAATGAAAATAAATTTGTTTCGCTGGTATCTTGATAAATTAATTTGATATCTGTCCAATAGTGAATAATAGCCGAACCACTTCCATCGGCACCAATAAATGTCTCCATCTCAAAATTGATGCAACCATAAAACGATAATAATACTAAACAATAAACTATACATCTTAACTTCTGCATAAATTTAATCTCACTCTCTTTGAACTCAGTTTAAGAAGAATTCAAAGTTTTTACAAATATTTTATGTTAAGTATTCTTTATCCACGAAGAAATGATTGAAACTTTTAAAATTAAGATGCATCAAAAAATTGGAGTAGTAAAAATTTTTTCGGAACTTTGAAAATAAATAATGAGGGATATATGCCAACTTATGACTATAAATGTATTAAGTGCGGAAACACATTCGAACTTTTTCATGGAATAAATGAAAGACCTCAAGTTACATGTCAGAAATGTGGTTCAATTGCACAAAAACAAATTAGTTTACATTCAGGATTGATTTTCAAAGGAAGTGGATTTTATATCACTGACTACAAAAAAAGCAATTCATCCTCTTCTACTTCTTCTACAAAATCCTCCTCAGAAACTTCGAAAACTGAAAACAAGTAATGAATAAAATGAGGACTGACCTCGTTTTAGAGGTCAGTTCCCAATGAAAGATAAAACTTAGTATCAGAGAAGTTTACAAAATTATAATTCCAAGCAAAATCAAACTTCAACAAGAAACCGAACATGTAGATTCTTGTTCCGAAACCAGTTCCGATTAATAGATCTTTTGTATAAACATTTCCATAAGCATCACGAATAGTTCCTCTGAAGTCAGAATTTTTGTTCCATGCTGAACCTATATCAAGGAAAGCGACTCCTCGTATATTTTGAAAGAGAAGTGGTACTGCACCTGTTGCTAAAAACTTTATCAGAGGAAAATGAAATTCAAAATTCATAAGTGCATATTTTGTTCCGAGTCTTTGAGAATAATTATACCCTCGAAGTGGCAAAACAGGAGTTAAGAAGAGAAAATCTTCTGCTGATTCAATAGGAATTCTATTTTCTTCAAATTGATAATTTATCCAATTTTCAGTTCCACCGAGCATAAACTTTTGTGGATTTCTTCCAAGGCTCACACCTCCAGATATTCTAAAAGTTAATGAATATTCTTTCCAGAACTTGAAATAAGTTCGGTAATCACCAGTAACTGTTCCAAAACTAAATGAATTTTTTCGAAGAGGTGGAACACCGAAAATTGTAAAGTTATATCTTGTTCCTCTTGATGGTGCAGTAAATTCCCATAAAGAGTTATCGTGAACAAAGCTTGCTGATGGAATTAAGAGCGAAAGTGTCTGCGGTGGTTCTTCGTAAATATCAAGATTATCTCTTCTGACATTTAACCAACTAAGTCCTCCTTCAATACGATAGAATTTATCTATTGGATAAGATGCAGAGAAAAATGCTCCATAGTTTCTGTATCTGTACAAATAATAGAATCTGTTTCTTTCTTGTATCAAAAACCTTGCAGTATGAAATGCTTGAAAAGAAAAATCCGTTCGTTCTGGTAAATAGAAATAAGCTAAACCATAATCACTATTTTTCAAATCGACATTCAAGCTCGTTATACCAATGATTTGGTGATCGCCCATCATATCACTAAAGGCAAGAACGGTTGTGCCAAGCAATCCATAAAATGTTGAAAAACCAGCATTTGCATATACGATATCTGGTGAGAAATTTATTTTGTATTTATTGACAATGAAATTACCAAGTGAATCTTTTCTATCATAAGTGAATAGAGTTGTGTCGTTTTGTGTGTTTTCACGAGTAATAAATTTTTCGTTGAATATGTAATTAGTGAAGTTTTGTCGTGCAATTTCTGAGAATGTATTACTTGTATCAATAATATTTCCAGTTTTGATTAGAATCGAATCAGTATAAGCAATCTCTACTTTTTCTTTAGTAATAACTTTGACCGTATCAATTTCATCTTCTTTATTTTTTGGTTGAGTGAGTCTTGATTGTGCAAACTTTGTCAAAGGTAAGCGATTAAAATCTGAAATTTGTTCGATAGGATTTGTCATCACAAAAATATTGTATGCAGCTTTGAACATGGAACTGAAAGCAAGTCGCTTACCATCACTGGATAAACTGATTTGATATATACCATTTAATGAATTAGTAATTGGTTTTAAATCATCACTCGATTTGATAGGAATTGAATAATCTTGATTGAAATTCAGGTTTGAGATATCTTTTACATAAACATTATTTATTCCATTAATGTCTGAAATGAAGTAAATATATCTACCATCACCTGAAGCAACTACTGATGTTTCGTTACTATTTGGTAAATCAGTTATTCTTTGAATTTCACGAGTTGAAATTTCAATTCTGTACAAATCAAGCTGACGATAATTGTGATTTATTATATCAAAAAAGTATTCACGTGATGCGAGTTCTGTATAATCTCCACGATCCGATGAGAAATAGACTGCATTTCCATCATGTGAGAAGTGTGGATCGGAATCACTGAAAATATCATTAGTCAAGTTTACCAACTTTTTAGTTTCTAAGTCATAAACATAAATATCCGATTGATGTTTGTACAAACCGACGAATGCAAGTTTTTTACCATCAGGTGACCAATCAACCGAGAAAATACCATCGAGATTAAAATTTAACTTTTCATGCTTACCAGTTTTTACATCAATTATAAAAATCGCATCTGATGCACCAGCTTTAGAGGAGAGTGCAATTTTCTTACCATCAGGTGACCAGCAAAGTCCTGGTGTTAAGATATGTAGTTCTTCAAAATTTGCTGTTGTATTCCCTTTCACAAGTTTTTTGATAATTTTTCCATCCGAAGCATTCATAAGAAATACATCGAAGTAATCATCACGGTTTGAAATAAATGCAATTAAATCACCTTGTGGAGAAATTGCTGGTGAGGTATTGTAAAATCCACCATCTTTAGTGTGGTCAGTTAATTGCTTCGCAAATTCATTTGGTTCTTTTCTCAGTTCAATATCTGGCCAGTATAGAACTTTTTGTTCTTTTTTCCATTTTTCATTCAATTCTTTCAAATCAAAACCAAAAGCAGCTTTGAGTCCTCCTTCGAAATTTCCCTGACCACGAATTCGATTGAGTAAATCTCCGATTTTTTCTCGACCATATTTTTTTGAAATAAACCAAAATACTGATTGACCTCCTCGGTATGCAAAGTAGCCATCAAGCTGATTAATATCAGGAAGATACTGATTTATTGAAGCATCACGCATAAACATGTCAGAATGAGTATCCCAACCGAGAGCTTCAAATTCGGCTAAGCCTTCCATGAACCAAAGTGGTAAACTTAGAGTGATATTATTTGAAATCACAGATTGCAACGAACCACCGTAGAACATGTCGTTCATTACAGCATGAACAAGCTCGTGATGAATAACATGTCGAAATTGGTCATAAGAACCTTCGAATGGAACAACAACACGATTCTTAAATAACTCCGTTACACCTCCTATTCCTTCCTCAAGATATTCACTGACAACATTAGTTTGTTGAAAATCATTATGTGAATTGTATACGATAATAGATATTCGATTATTGATGTTATACTTAAATGTTTTTTGAATTGAAACAAGTGCGGATTCAGCAGCAACAATAGCAAATGTTGCAAGTCTTTCACCTCCATCTGTGAAGTAAACATCAAAATGCTTTGATTGAATGAAGTAGTAATTAAACTTTTTATATTGAACTTTATTCTTACCAAACTGCCCAAAAAGATAACCACTATTAACAAGCAACAACAAAGAGATAAAAATTAATAATTTAGTTTTCATACATAATCACCGTAATTTTTTGTTATTCAACAAGCTCAAAATCGATTTCGTTCCTTTCTTCATTTACTCCAATCACTCTAACTCTTACCAAATCACCAAGTCTATATACTTGCTTATTTAGTCTACCAACAAGGGCATATTTATTTTCATCATAAAAATAAATATCCCCAGGCATATTTTTTAATCGAACCAAACCTTCGGCAAGATTATCAATTAATTCGACAAAAATCCCAAATGCTTGAACTCCAGAAATTATTCCATCAAAGTCTTGACCAATTTTATTTTTCATAAATTGAACTTGTTTGAACTTTACTGCTTCACGCTCTGCTTCCATTGCTACTCGTTCTGCAATTGAGCTTGTCTTGCAGATATCTGGAATTATTTTCTTGAGTTCATTTGCTCGTTTAGGAGTGATATTTTCTTCATATTCTTTGATTAATCTATGTACAACTAAGTCAGGATATCGTCTTATTGGTGAAGTGAAATGGGTATAATGTTGAAATGCTAATCCATAATGTCCAATATTTTTTTCTGAATACTCAGCTTTTGCCATTGCTCTAATCATTACTTCGTTGACTAAAATTTCTTCAGGTTTACCTTTAACTTGTTCAAGCAATTTTTGTAATGCTTTGGATTTCACACCACCAGCAATGTTTAACTTATAACCAAGTGAATTCACAAAGCTTGCAAGTTGTCTTATTTTTTCTTCATCAGGTACATCATGCACACGATAGATGAAAGGAACTTTCTTCACATCTTCGAATTTCTTTCCTTCTAAAGCAATTATCTTATTTGCTAAAAGCATAAAATCTTCTATTAATTTATGACTTTGAAGATGCTCTTTCTTCTTAACTTCAACTGGCACTCCATCAGGATCTAAAATGAATTGCACTTCATCTGTTGTAAAATCAATTCCTCCATTTTGGATTCTTTTTTTGAAAAGTTGTTTTGCAAGTTCATTTAATTGTAAAAGCTGTTCAGCGAAATCTCCTTTTCCTGTCTTCAAAATATTTTCGACTTCTTCGTAGGTAAATCTTCTTTTGTTGTTAATGACAGTTTTTTCAATTCTGTGGTTTAACACTTCTGCTTTCTTGTTCATTTCAATAAAAACTGAAAAACATAATCTATCTTCACCAGGAACAAGACTGCACCATTTGTTCGATAAAGCTTCTGGTAGCATGGGAATTACATAATTAACAAGATAAACACTTGTCCCTCGTTTCCTTGCCTCTAAATCGAGTGGAGAATTTTCTTTTACGAAAAAACTTACATCTGCAATGTGAACACCAACCAAAAATCTATTTTTATCAATCGGTTCAATTGAAAGAGCATCATCAAAATCTTTTGCATCAACTGGGTCAATTGTGAAAACAATTTTATCTCTAATATCCAAACGATTTGGAATTTCGTTTTTAATAGTCTCTTCAGAAAATTGATTTGCTTCTTCTAAAACTTCATCAGGAAATTTTGTGCGAATCTTAAAACTCTTAGCAATTGACAACATCTCAGTTGCATGATCGAGCGGTTTACCTATTATTTCAATTATCTCTCCTACGGGATTCACTTTAGGTGTATGCCATTCAACAAGTCGAACTACAACTTTATCACCATGCTTGGCACCATGAACTAACTCTTCGGGAATAAAAAAATCACGATGAATTAACTTGTCATCAGGAATTACAAAATAGAATCCACGATAAATTTCTAATTTACCAACGAACTCTTCTGTAGCCCTTTCAATTACTTTAACAATTTCACCTTCTTGGTTTTTTCCTCTGTATCGAGCAAAAACTTCTACCAAAACTTTGTCACCATTTAGAGCAGTACCAAGATTTTTTTCGGAAATAAAAATATCTTCACCATCTTTTTGTTCTGGAGTTACAAATCCATATCCATTTTTTGTCATTTGAAGTGTACCAATTATTTGATTTGCATCTCGTGCAAGTAAATAACGCTTACCTCGTTTAATTAATTTTCCTTGTTTGTATAACTCTGCAAGTATCTGTTTTAGATTTGTATACTCTTCATCTGTTTTGATGTTCAACTTCTTCGAAATTTCTTTTGATTTGTATCCACGAGTTGGACTACTTTGAAGTATTTGCTCTATCTGTTTTTTAATCTTTGATTTTTTCATTTTATCCCCAAGCTATTTGGATTATATATTAAAACTCAACTTTATACTTAAGACCAACTTCATTTATCATTTCGGTGGATTTAGATACTTGCATTTGAGAGGGTTTTCGAACAAGTCTTAAGAACAATTTTTCCGAAACTGGATATTCAATTTGAATATTCGCTAAAGCAAAATTTTGAAATACATCTGTTCCACCTCCAACTTTAAATCGAACATCCTTCACACGACCTTCAAAACTAAATCTTGTTTCTTCACCAACTTTCTTGAACTCTACATTTCTAAGTACATCACCTAAGATGCTATTTGCGAAATTGGTTACCACTGAACCAAGTAGAGAACTGGCAGCACTTTGAAATGTTCCGCCCCAATTTGACAATGCACCTGTTTTATCCTCTGCTGTCAAATCGTCTTTAAATTTTCCAAGTAAAATAAATGCAACAACATCCGAAGCATCTTTCGACTTATCTACATTTCCATCAATAAAAACCTCGATGTTCTCACGATTATTAACAAGATTCTTTCCAAGCTCAGTTACCCTTCCCACAAGATGAAGTTTAATTAAAACATCTCTAAGTTGTTGTTTTACTGTGTCTCCAACAATGTAATAGTTTGAATAAGTTGCAGTTACATCTAAGTAAGGATTGGACAATTCACTTTCAAATCGAATTTTACCAGATGCAGAAAATCTCTGATAAAAAACGAGATAAGAATCTTGTGTTAATTCAATTTCACCTTGAGTTGAAGTTTGTTCTTCTGAAAAATTATAAATTACTTCTCCCTTCAAATCAGCAAAAAGTCTTTGATTTAATTCTTGATTAAATACAAGCACCAAAGAAACATTATTTTTAAGGGAGATTTTTACTCTGCCTCTAATTTTTGATAAAACATTTGAACTTGATTGAGGTTTTATTTTTTTCTGACCACGCAATTCTTTTTCTGCTTGAAGGAATGCAATATCTGCAGGATTAATTTGAGGTGAGTAGTCTACATATTTATAAACAAACATTTCTTCTTCGCTTGAATATTCAGTTTGAATTGGTGGAAGTATCAAAGATGATTCTTTTATGTTAATATCACCAGTGATTACATAATCATTATAACTTCCTTCAATGACAATGGGTGATGAAGTTTCGAAAAATAAATCACCATAAACTTTTGGACTAACTGCACGAGATTCAGAACCAAGAACAAGTAAACTACCATTAGTAACAACTTTCAAATTTTTAATGCCGATGTTGTCAATTTCTAATTCAGCACTTGTAAATAGTCTACCTCTCTTTCGTGTATTGAGATTTGCCAATTCAAGTTTTTCGAGAATTACTTTATTTTCTTTAAGCGTCAATCGTAAGTCTGATGAGTATTTCAAATTGTTTTGTGCTAAGAGGAAATTCATATTTTTCGAAGTTATAGTACCAATAAAGTTTGGTTTATTAAATGTACCAACTATAGAAAGATTACCATTTAGTGAGCCTTCGATGTTCTTGAAATACGGAATAATTGCTCTTAGTGGTTGAAGATTGAAATCGCTTAAAGTAAGAGAAATGTTAATTGGTTCGTCTCGTTTTAATCTATCTTTTATATCCTTAAATGAAAGATTAATTGGTAGATAACCATTTAGTTCAAAATCATTTCCTTTGTAAACAGAATCAGAATAAGAAGCATTAAAATTGATGATTTCATTTTTGTAATCAATCTTACCTGAAAATTCTCCAAGTTGGTCTTCACCAATTGATAGATTTTTTAAATCAAAAGAACCAAAGATTTTAGGAGATTCAGCAACGCCATTTAAGTTGAACTCAATTGATAACTCACCACCAACTTCTTCTGTAATATTTGGGAAGAAGTTTAAAATTAAATCATAGAGTTCTAATCTATCCACATTAAATTTAAGATTTTGATTTCCCCAATAACCAAGTTCACCTGAAATTCTAAACAATTCTTTTTTTCTTCGAAGAACGAACTGTTCAAACTCAACTTTATCTTTACTGAAAGCAAAAATCAAAGCTCCTTGATTTGTTAGCTTGTATTTTTTGTAAGTAATAGTTGCCTTATCAATAGATGCTTTGAAAATTGGAGTTGATATATCAAAAGTACCCTCAGAGCGAACGGAAATCAACGAATCAATGACAGACTGAATTTTGTATTTGAAAGTATCTTTTTCAAAATCAATGTTTATTTTCAAATCTTCTAATTTAGATGCAGCAATAATTTTTTCTGTCTCAAGCGATGTGGAAACTCTAAAATTTGGCGTAGTAGTGTTAACATTGGTTGTATTTAATTTTACATTAAAATTAAAATTTCGAATACGAGTAGATTTTTCAACATCAACCATCCAGAAATCATCAATTGCAGCGCTATTTTCAAAAATGAATTCTTTCTGATTATTTGAAATCCTTCCAGAAATATTACCATCAACATTAAGTTTTAAGTTTTTTAAGAAGACATTCACCAAATCAAATTCTTTGAAATTAATTTTATAATCTATTTCGAAATTTGGATTATCAATCTTAGAATGTTTTTCGATTTCTTTTGAGACTTTTGTTTTTTCTGATGTAGCAATTACTTTTAATGTATCTTCACCATGATTGAAAAGTTTTATCTTCGCATCAATCTCACTTCTGACTAAATTAATTTGCTCAGGTAAAACTTTTAAGACATCACTGAATTTATAATTACCATTTAAATCCAAATCGAGGAAATCTGACCTAAATCGAATTGATTTTATTCCATTATTAGAATGATTTATACTAAGTGAGAGATTTGATTTATCAATTGTAAAATTATTGATCAGCGATTCAAAAATTGAAAAATTAAGTACTGCATCCATTTCATCTAAATTTAAACTCTGCCCTTTAAGCTCACCGTGAATATTTAAATTGCCCTCAAAATCTTTGGTAAATAGAAATTTCTCGGGAATAAAGTTCTGAGCATCTATAACAAGTGAATATGAAGGAAGTTCTTTATTCTTTAAATCAAGTGAACTTACAAGGTTCAAAGTTGAATTTTCTGAATTGGTAAATAAATTTATTTTGAAGTTGTGCCTTTTGCCTTCTGCAATTAATACTACAGTATCTATTTTATTGCCAACAATAGATGAGTTTGAAGCAAAGAAATTCAAATCCGTATTAATTGTCTCTGGACTAAAGCCTTCACCAATAATGTTTAACTTAGAATTAAGATTACCATCAAATTTCAAAAATGGATATAGCTTTAAATTTTTTGTCGAAATATCAACAAAATAATTAGGAACTTTTCTATTAAAATTAAATCTTGTTGAACCTATAACTTCACCACTTGTGCTAATAATCTTAAAATCTGTTTTGAAGTTTAATGGAGAACCTTCATAATTGATATTTAAATTTAAGGAACCGAGAGTTTCGAACTTTGGAATGTCATAAAGTGGTAAAAGCTTTGAAACATCTTTCATTAATAATTCGGAATTTACAACTCGAGCTTTTATGTAAAGTTGACTTGGGTCATTAATATTTTTTAATGAACCTTGAACAGTCAATTTAGTCGAATCGTATTTTGCAGTGATGTATTCAACATCAAGAGATTTCAAAGAGCCACTGGCTTCTGCTTGAACAAAAACTTTTCCATTTAGAAAATTCACAGTCGGTAGAAATGAATAAAGGTCATGAAAGTCAAACGGATTGGATTGAATTCGAAGCTTAAGATTTTTCTCAGGAAATTTTTCAAACAACTGTGAGTCACTCAAATCAAAATCGTCAATGCTCAAAATAATTTTTAAATCAGATTTTGATGTTTTGACCTCCAAATTGTTTAGCTTAAAAGTTTTATTACTCGCCAAAAAATCTAATTCAAATTTTTTCAAAGAGAAATCTTTAACATTTGTATCGAAATTTAATTCTTTAATTTTCAGTTCAAACTCATTTTGTGGAAAGTTAAGATGTGATTTAAGATTCAAATTTAGATTTGAAATTATCAAATCGTCATAATTGAATGTATCGTATAAATTAAATTTTGAATAATCAGTGGAGTCAACATTCTTTTTTAACTGAAGCTGACAATCCGATAAAATGATGGACTTAATAATCACATCGTAATTAAATTTTTCTGATGGAGTTGTATCTTTTTCGATAGGATGTTTTAATATTTTGTCAGTTATCCACTTACCATCTTTAAACCGAATAAAATTGAAGTGTAAGTTTTCCAAAAAAATTTTATTGACCACAATTTTATTTTGGATTAATGAAATTGGGTTTACTGAAACATGAATGGTTTTTGCTGAAACAAATTCAACGCCATCAATTGAGTAATTGATATTCTTGATTGTGAGTGAAGAAAATAATGTACCGTATATTGATTCAATCCTAAGCTTACCATTCAAATTTTCTTCAGCGAGCTCGACAATCTTATTTTTCAAAATATTTCTGAAATAACTTGTTTGAGTAAACCCAACAAAAATCAAAAACAAAATGAAAACAAAAAGCAGACTCTTCCCAATAAAGTGAAATACTTTAAAAGCAGTTGACTTATATCTTAATCTATGCTGACTATCTAATCTTAATCTCAACTTCCTATCCGTTACTTTTCATTTTGTTTATAATATTAGTAGTAGAATAATTTTCTACATAAGGAAGCGAATAGACTTTTCCTCCATTTGCTTCAACAACATCACGACCAACAATATCTTCAATTTTCCAATCACCACCTTTCACCAAAACATCAGGCACTATTGCTGAAATAATCTCAAATGGAGTATCCTCTTCAAAGCTCACTACATAATCAACAGCTTTAAGGTTTGCAATTACAAAAGCTCGATCTTCGAGTTTATTGATTGGTCGTTCTTCTCCTTTTAATCTTTTAACTGATGCATCAGAGTTAAGAGCAACGACCAAATAATCACCAAGTGCTTTTGCTCGATTCAAATAATCAACATGACCACGATGTATGATATCAAAAACTCCATTTGTAAAGACAAGTATTTCACCATTTTCTTTAATTTTTTTTCTTATCTCTAAAAATTCTTCAAGTGATAAAAGTGTTTTCATATTTCTTTCAGATTTTATTTTCCATCATCTACTAAAGTTTGATAAAGAAGTTCTCTATCAACAGGAACAACTCCAACTTCTTCGCAGACCAAACCAGCTGCAAGATTTGCAATCGTTGCTGCTTCTTCGATATTTGCACCAGCAGCCAATGCCATTGTCAATGTCGCAATCACTGTATCTCCTGCTCCTGAAACATCAGCAACTTTTCGTGCACGAGTTGGAATGTTTAATACTGAACTATCTTCATTGAACAAAGTCATTCCTTTCTCACCTCTTGTCAAAAGTAAATATTGTGGATTGAGTTTTTCTTTCAACAATTTTCCTGCTTCTAAAACTCTCTCTTCTGAGTCCAAACGAATACCAAGCGCATCTTCCGTTTCTTTTCGATTCGGCTTGAAAACAGTCACATTTTTATATTCAAAAAAATTGTCAAATTTTGGATCAACAGTAATAATCATATTGTTACTCTTAGCAAATTCAATGACTTTATGAATTAAATTTTTAGTCAACATTCCTTTGTTGTAATCTTCGAGAATAATCGCATTTATGTTTGTTTTATTTTGATTGAGATAATTCAAAATTTTTTCTTCAATTTCGTTTGAAATATCTCTTTTATCTTCTTTATCAATTCTAACGACATGTTGATTGTGAGCAATAATTCTGGTTTTAACTGTTGTAGGTCTATCTTCATCATAAAAAATTCCTTCCTTTTCAAAATCATTCTCCTCCATCAATGCATCAATAATAGTTCCTTCACGATCATATCCAATTACTCCAATTAAAATAGGTTTACCACCAAGTGATTTGATGTTCATTCCAACATTTGCTGCACCACCAAATCTATACGACTCTTCTTGTACTTCTACTACTGGTACTGGAGCTTCAGGAGAAATCCGAGCAACTTTTCCCCAGATATAAACATCGAGCATTAAATCGCCAATTACTGCAATTCTATTATTTTGAAACTTGCTAAATATTTCATTTAACCTTTGTTGAGAAAATTTTATCAATTTTTCCTCCTAAATTTTAACTAAAATTTTCAAGTTACTTTACAAATTTAATTCATTATTGTTCTATTTCCGTAGATGATTTGTTTAGTAGATTAATCTTTATTCTCAGAAAAATCTCACTAAAAATTTGAAGAGTTATTCTAAAGCAAATTAATCAGTGAAGATTATTAGCTAATCTTGGAATGAATAAAAGATTTGAAGGCTCGGATATTGTGATTATATCCTATCCTTAAATTTGTCCATAAAAAATTTTTCAATCCTTTCGTACAAATTAAATTCTCTTACTAACCAACTACCTATGTGATAAATAAGTACCATAAGCACAAGTTGAAGCAAGATAGACATTTTTAATTTCCTCTTTTCTAAAAGTAAAATAATCAACTTCTCAACTAAAATTAACTTTATGTTCCGAAATTATTGTTTTGACTTTTGATTTAGAATAAAAAAATTTAT
>JAOAHM010000028.1 GCA_026415235.1 Ignavibacteria bacterium
TTGCAATTCGTAAAATGTAATTTCCTTTACCTTTCGCAGTCAAGAAAAAATTATATGGTTGAAACGCACCCATGAAAAAATTTGCAATCACCATTGGCAAAATCAATGGAATTGCTTCGGAATATTTTTTTGAGAAGAGAAATTCAATTATAAATCCTCCAATCAAAAGATAAATTAAACTGACTACAGCCAACCAAATAAAATTTATCTTGAAAACTCGAGAAGGAATTTTTTCAAGATGAGCAAAACCTTTGAACAAAGAAGTGCACAAAGATCTTGAAAAAACTGAAATTGGTGTAGTGAAAAAATTTATGAGCGAATAGTTAGCAACTTCAATCTCTTTGGCAAAAAATTGAATGAGCAAAACATTTGATTGATATCCAATCATTCCCGTAACTCTTCCAATGTAGACTTTAAATCCATATTCTTTTGTCTCTCTCACAATTTCCTTTAAATGAATTTGAAAATTCTTCAACGAAGGTTTTGAAATTATTACCGTGACGATTGTTGCAATGAAAAACGATAAAACATAAAGTAACGAAGTTGAAATTAAATTGAAGAGATTTATTAAATAAGCAACTCCAATAAAAACGAAATAAAGAAGTCTTGGAAGCAAGGTGTACAAAGAAAGTTTTAATACTTCATTACTTCCCTGAAAAACAAGTTGAACAAGAAATTGAAACGGAAATGCAAGTGATGGAATGAGACCAATTAAAATCAAAAATTTTACATTTGATTTGAAAATATCATCAACAAAAAATGAAATGAGTAAAAGTGTAAAAATGTATGCTAAAGAAATTATTAATCCCAAAATGTAAAGTGTGCCGATTAGTTCTCTTTCTTTTTGATAATCTCGTTCAATTGCAATTAATCTTGAACCAGCAGTAAAATATCCGAACTCAAAAATCAAAGCGACAAAAGTTAAAACCTGTATGTAGAAATTAAGCGTTCCAAATTCAGTTTTTGTAAGAAGTCTTGTATTGAGTATTGTGAAAAGGACACCAAAGACCATCGCACCTATTTGTGAAAAGTAAAGTGCAATGGTTTGTTTTGCTGTTTTTGTGAGATTGAACAAATTAATTTTAGATAAATAGTCCATTAGTCAATCAACTTTTCTTCGAACCAGTAATCATACCACATGAAGAGATTTAACAAGTTCCAAGTGTTTTGAACAAAATCATATCTATCTGAAAGTGGAGATGCAATCAAAAATTTAATGAAGTCTTTATTGAACAAATTCAATTTGTGAATCTTTGAATTGATTAAGTAATGTTCGGTGAATTTTGCAAGTTCATTTTTTAGCCAGTAATTCATTGGTGCAGCAAAGCCTTGTTTCTTTCGATAGATGATTTCGTTTGGAATTATTCCTTCAACAGCTTTCTTGAGAATGTATTTGGTTGTGTTGTTTTTAATTTTTATTTGTGAATTTATTTTGAATGAATACTCAACTAAACGATAATCTAAAAAAGGAACTCGTGCTTCCACAGAAGTTGCCATTGACATTTTATCAACTCGCATCAAGAGTAACTCAGGCAAACGATTTTTGAACTCAAGATAAATCATTTGACGCAGTAAGTCATTTACTTTGCTTTTGCTAAAATATTTTTGATAAATAGAATTTATCTTTTCGTAAGAATTGTTCAGGTCTTGAAGGAGCAATTTCTTTTTGTGTTCAAGAGTAAAATTAACTGCACCGCCCCAATAAATTGATTGATTATCTTTGATTCGTCGAATGTAATCAAGCTCGAGAAGTTTACCTTCATCTTCCCATAATTTTTTCGTAATGCTGTACAAAGCACTCTTGAATATTGAAGGAAAATTTTTGAACAAGTTTTGGTTGAGTTTTGACAATTTTAATTCACGCAACATCCATGGATATCCTGCAAATTCTTCATCGCTACCTTCTCCGACTTGAACAACAATTGTTCCGTTATCTCTTGCAAGTTTTGAAACAAAAAAAAGTGGGATGCAAACAGGATCTGCCAATGGTTCATCTTGATGATAAACAAGTTTAGGAAAGAACTCTAAAGCATCTTTTGCGTCAATTTGTATTTCGTGATGATTGGTTTTGAAAACTTGAGCAACTTTTCGTGCATATTCAAATTCATTATTGTACGGAAAATCTTTGAAGCCAATTGAAAAAGTGTCAACAGGTCTATCCATCAATTCAGCCATCAAAGCAACATTTGTTGATGAATCAATTCCACCGCTCAGAAAAACTCCAAATGGAACATCACTAATCATTCTATCTTTAATTGCTTGTCTGAGAAGTTTCACAATGTTTTGTTTAATTACTGTTTCATCCATTTCTAAAACTTCGTTGTCAGAATTCAATACATCGTAATATTCTTCAATTTTAATTTCACCTGATTGATTTATGATTAAGCGATGACCAGGAGGAAGTTTTTTGATTCCTTCAAACATTGTATCGGGTGAAGGTGGAATTAAAAAAGTAAGATAATGTGAAAGTGAATTAAGATTGATTTCTTTTTTTACATAAGGAGTTTTCAAGATTGATTTTATTTCAGATGCAAAGATGAATTTTCCATTCTGGAATGTGTAATAAAAAGGTTTCTTGCCAATTCTATCTCGATAAGCAATGAAGAGTTTTTCTCTTTCATCCCAAATTGCAATTGCAAACATTCCATTCAATTTGTGAATGAAATCAATTCCATATTCTTCGTATGCGTAGATGATTGTTTCGGTATCGCTTCTGGATTTGTATTTGTAACCTTTTTGTTCAAGTTCTTTTCTTACTTCGAGATGATTGTAAATTTCACCGTTGAATACAATCCAAACTGACTTATCATGATTCGACATTGGTTGATTTGCAACAGGAGATAAGTCAATTATTGCAAGTCGTCTAAATCCAAATCCAACTTTTCCTTCAGGATTGATAAAAATTCCTTCATCATCTGGACCACGATGTTTCATTTCATCTCGCATTTGTACTAAAATTTTTTCATCAATCGTTGAATTATCGAAACTTATTATTCCACAAATTCCACACATAATCTCTTCAAAATTAGTTTTTAATAAAATTAAATTAAGAAAAATATGATTTGTTTACGCAGTTAGTGAGAAAGCATTTTCGAACTTAGCAAACCTAAGATTTGACAAAGTAGATTTAACTTAAGTTTTATCTATTCTAAACTTTTAAATCTGAGTGAGCTTTTCTCGCAATAATTTTCTATTAGTTATACTTCGATAAATTCAGGATGACAAATTGTTTTTGTTAAGCAGACGAGAAAATATGTTTGTTAAATAAGAATTTAACGCAAAATCATCTGCTTAATTTGTGAATTATGTATGAGATTTATTCACATTAATTTTAAGTTGTCATCCTTTGATGAACTCAAGATAACAACTCATTTCTGTTTGAATTAGCGAAAGTAAAATTCGATTAAAACTGAAAAAAATACAGAATTAACCCAAGTTGTTAGAAAGATTTCCAAAATTTTAATTACTAATTTGAATTAAAAAATATATTTCAATTAAAATTCCATAAAACAAAAAAACGAATTAAATTTCGTAATAAATGAAATTAAATCGGAGAAAATGATGGAACACAAAAAAAGACCAAGCTGGGATGAATATTTTTTAAAACTTGCAATGCTTGCATCTGAAAGGTCAACTTGTCCAAGAATGCATGTAGGTTGTGTGTTGGTTAAAGATAAATATGTATTAGCCACTGGATATAATGGTTCATTACCAGGTCTTCCGCATTGCGATGATGTTGGTTGTTTGATTGTTGATAATCATTGTGTTAGAACCAATCATGCCGAGATAAATGCTTTAGTTCAAGCATCACTTCATGGGGTTTCGGTTAAAGGTGCAACAGCTTATGTTACAAACATGCCATGTACAACTTGCGCAAAAGCTTTAATTGCTGCGGGAATTGTGCGAGTTGTTGTTTTTTCTGATTATCATGATTCTCTTGGAGTGCAATTCTTGAAAGATGCGGGTGTCCAAATTGATAAGTTACCAATGCCCGAAAAAATCATTCGTTATGATTTGGAAAATTATTCATCGGCTCGAAAGATTGAACTAGATAATAATCAAAAATGAAAAAGTGAATCTGCTTTTGAATTGATTAACTCAAATTAACTGATAAAAAATTATCTTTATTTTAATTTTGAAATATGAAGTCAAAAAAGGGAAAATTTGATTTTGAAAAATTCAGTAGGCTCTTCGTTGTTTTAGCTACTGTAATAGTAATTTCTTTATTTTTTCCAAGGAGTGAGATTATTGATTATGAAGTTAAAGTTGGAGACATCTGGACTTCAAAAGATTTAATTGCTCAATTTTCTTTTCCTGTCTTGAAATATCCTGAAGAGTACGAAAGAGAACTTCAAGAAGCTTTAAAATCAGAACTCCCCATATTTGAAATTCATGACTCAATTCCAAAAGAAGTAAAACATTCTATTCAAATTTTCATTTCGAGATTTAGAAAAGATATAGCTTTACTAAATGAAGGTAAAATAGAATTTGATTCAGTCATTAAAGTTTATTTTCCAGAACTTTCCACTGTGCAAAATCAAGAAATATTAAAAAATCTCAATGCAGATTTCTTCAATGAGTTCGAAATAATTACAACTCAGCTTGTTGAATATATTTATTCTATCGGATTTATAAATATTCCAAAAGAAAAGATTGATCGAGATTCAATTTTCATCAGAAAAAAATTAGAAGAAAGAAAATTTGCTAAGGATGTTTTTTTGGATGAAAATGATGTGAATGAAATTGTTCTTCAAAGTATTAAAAAAGCTGAAAGTGATAAGCAATTGTTTATTCCATTGATTAAAAAATTTTTTGTTGAAAATGTAAAACCAAATATAATTTTCAATGAACACGATACTAATCTGGCAAGACAAGAAGCAAAAAATAAAATTTCCAAGAACATTGGAATTGTTTTAGAGAATGAGAGAATTGTAGCAAAACATCAAAAAATTACAGAAGAAATAAAACGAAAGCTTGACTCTTATCGAAAAATGAAATTCGAAAGAGGTGAAAGATTTCATGAGGTGCTTCAATACTTTGGGAAAGTTTTACACATCTCTGTGATTTTTCTAATTCTTGGTATTTACATTTACTTATTTCGAAAAAAGATTTATTCAAGTACCAGTAAAATTTTAATCATTTCTTTGGTGATAATTTTAGTTTCCTTCTTTGCTTATGTTATTTCGAGAATTGAAATTGAATTACCAGTGGAATATTTAATTTTTGTTCCTGCTGCATCTATGTTGATAACAATCATTTTTGACTCAAGGTTGGGATTTTATGTAACTGTTGTAACTGCATTAATAATTGGTGGAATACGAGGTAACGACTATACAATTTCTACTGCGAATCTTGTTGCAGGAGCTTTGGCTGTATATTCTGTACGAGATATAAAAAATCGAGCTCAAATTTTTCGCTCATTACTATTTATCCTAACTGGATATATGGTCACAATTTTGGCTTTTGGTTTGGAAAGATATTCTACAATAAATGAACTTGGAAACGAAGCAATTTTAGCTTTGGCTAATTCTATTATTTCACCAGTTTTCACCTATGGACTTTTAATTTTCTTTGAAAAAATTTTCAAAGTAACCACCGATTTAACATTATTAGAGCTTGCCGATTTCAATCATCCTTTATTGCAAGAATTGAAGTTAAAAGCTCCTGGTACATTCCATCATTCAGTGAATATGAGCATACTTTCAGAAGCAGCTGCAAAATCAATTGGTGCAAACACAATTTTAACAAAGGTTGGTGCATTGTATCATGATGTAGGAAAGATTGTTGAACCAAATTATTTCATCGAAAATATTCGTGATGATAAAAGTGAACATGAAGACCTTGATCCAGAACATTCTGCACAAATAATCCTAAATCATGTTGAAGAAGGGATTGAACTTGCAAGAAAGTACAGAATCCCCGAAGAAGTTGTTGAATTCATTCCAATGCATCATGGGACTACACAGGTTCAGTATTTCTTGAACATGGCAAAAAAGCTCAAGAAAAAAATTGATGAAGATAAATTCCGTTATCCTGGTCCAAAACCAAAATCAAAAGAAACTGCAATTGTTATGCTTGCCGATGCTGTCGAATCTATGAGTAGAAATTTGGAAACAATTTCAGAAGAAAGTTTAAGTGCTTTAGTTGATGAAGTAATCAAACGCAGATTTTTCGAAGGTCAATTAGATGAGTCGAGTTTAACTCTAAGAGACCTGAAAAAAATCAAAGAAAGTTTTGTTGACACTTTGCTCGGATTCTATCATCAACGCATTGAATATCCTGAAGGGTAGTATGTACATAGATACACTTAACAAACTTGTCAATGAATTTTTAATTTATTTGAAATCAATTCGTGGTTATTCATTGAATACAGTTCAATCTTATCGAATTGATTTAGAGAGATTTATTAGTTTTTTAGAAAGCAGAGGAGTTGATGATTTTAATGATGTAGATAAATCAATTTTAAGCAGCTACTTTACAAGTTTAGATGCTATTGGTCTTTCAAATAAATCAATAGCTCGTAATTACTCTTCCATCAAAAGTTTTTTTAAGTATTTATTTTTGAACGATTACATTCAAAAAAATCCAGCATTGCAATTCAAAGCACCAAAGATAACTATTCATCCACCAGAAGTTTTATCCTTTGAGGAAATCAACAAAATTCTTGAACAACCTAATCCAAATAGTTTACTTGGACTTCGAGATAAAGCAATGCTTGAATTTGCTTATGCAACTGGGGTGAGAGTCTCTGAATTGATTAACTTAGAGACCAAAGATTTATTTTTGGAAGAAGAAATTGTTAGAGTATTTGGGAAAGGCTCGAAAGAAAGATTGGTTCCAATTGGTTCTCATGCAATTTATTGGATAGAACAATATCTAAACAAAGTTCGTCCAGCATTGGCAAAGAAAATGATTTCAAAAGATTTTCTTTTCCTGAACAATCGTGGAGGAAAGTTAAGTCGGATGGGATTTTTCAAAATTCTTAGACAATATGTTAATCAAGCTGGAATTGATAAGAATGTTCATCCACATACAATCAGACATTGTTTTGCGACGCACTTGTTAGAACGAGGTGCAGACATTCGAGTAGTGCAGGAACTTTTAGGTCATTCAAAAATTTCAACGACACAAATCTACACTCATGTAGATCGAACGATGCTGCGTGAGGTTTTAATGAAATATCATCCAAGAGCAAACTAAATTGTGAGTTAAAATTATGCTTGAACAAATCTCAATCAATCCGAAACTTTTTTATTTTTTAATGTTTATTCCTGTGTTTCTTGTTTCAATTGCATTTCATGAATTTGCACACGCATATTTCGCTTACAAATTAGGTGATGATACCGCAAAAAGAGTTGGAAGGTTAACGCTTAATCCTTTCAAGCACATTGATATTATTGGTACAGTTTTATTACCAATTGCATCTTTTGCATCGGGAATTGCATTGATTGGTTGGGCAAAACCAGTACCAATTAATCCTGATAATTTTAGCAATAAAAGAGTAGGCGATGGAATTGTTTCGTTTGTTGGTCCTTTTGCGAATTTGGTTCTCGCATTTATTTTTTTAGTGATTGCAATGGTAAGTCCTGAAATTTCTATCGCTAATCTTAATGGACGCGAAATATTTTTATCTAATTTATGGAGATATGGAATTTATCTTAACATATTCTTATTTATGTTCAACTTACTTCCTATCCCACCACTTGATGGGGCTTATATTCTACATTCTATATTTTATTCACGATTAACTGAAAAAATTATAAGTTTTGGTTTTGCAGGTTCAATCATTTTAATCTTGTTTATTTACAGTCCACTTTGGAAATATTTCAATGAATTAATTTATGTAGTGTTGAGAATTTTTCTTGCACCTTTGACTTAATCAACTTTTTTTCTTTCAACTAAAATTAATTTTCTCTTTGATTAGTCAATCACATTTTAATCAACTTTGATTGACTATGGGATTAATTTCTACTAAATGAATTTCAATACAAAGATTATCTTTCGCAGAAATAATCTTATCAATTTGGGCGATAAAATTTGTATCGCTTCATCACATAATTGAAATCATTTCTTGAAAAGTTTATTTAATCAAGCTCAAGAAAAGTTTTTAACCATCAATGATGATTTATTTTGATTGGATTTGCAAAGAATTGAAATAATATCATATATGGTTAATTCATTCCATCTAAAATAAAAATCAAAACTTTTCAATCAAGTAATTGTCTTAGTGAGTTGATAGAGAAAAAGAAATTTTTTTAATCATATCCAAAATCTCTGGCATAATAAATGAAATGAATCTGTGTTTGAAAAGATAATTAGATTAAAATCTTAATCAGAACCATTTGAAATATAATTAATGTGAGGAAATATGGAATCAAAATTTACTGCTTCTTCCTCCGCAAATCTTGAAAAATTTTGCGATTTTTCAGGTTTTTACCTGTTTTGGTCACTATCGGTACCTGAACAGAGATTTAATTTTCTTTCGCCTCAATTTGAAGAAGTAACTGGCTACAAACTCTCAGATGTATATCTCAATCCGAAACTGTGGCTCAACTTGATACAAAATCAAGAAACAAAATTAATCAGGAGATTAAATGGGGATATCTTTTACTTTGAAACAAATTATTCAATTAAAAATCGTAACGGAGAAACTTATCAAGTAAACGAAACCATTTATCCTGTTTTTGATAGTCACGAACAATTGATTCAACTTCAAGGTGTTGCAAAAATACAAAGAGATGATTTTGAAACTGAAGGTTGTATTGAAATCGAAGATTTACCAATCCCGTTTTTTTCAATTGTAAGAAAAAGTAATGATTGGAAATTGGAAAGTTACACAAAGCAACTTCTTTCACTTCTACACGAATGTTCAAATAAATCGGTCAATAAAGAAAATTTATTGAATGATTTTCTAAAAGGCATTGAGGAAAAATTAAATGAAGTTGAATTATCCAATTCATTAAAATTTGAGTATGAAATTAATAAAGATGAGTTATGTAGAATTTTACAAATAGAATTATTCTATCAAAAAAATAAAAGTAAGGAAATAATAAAAGGTTGGGCGTCGGATATTACTGAATTAAAATTAAATGAAAAGCGACTTCAAAAATTAAACAACGATAAAAATAAATTACTTTCAATTGTGTCGCATGATTTGAAAGCTCCCTTCAACACAATCTTGAATTTCATAAATCTGATAAACGAAGGAGTTAAAATAGACGAAGAACAAAAGAAAGTATTTCTCAAATACATTTACGATACTACCAAACAACAACTCGATTTAATTCATGATTTGCTCGATTGGTCAAAAGTTGAAGCAGGATTGCTTGAGTTCTCTCCAGTATTTCTCAACTTCAATTCAATTCTTAACAAAGTCATATCTGGTTTTAGTGGGCAAATTTATCAAAAGGGAATTCAGATTGTACAAGATTTTGACAAGAACTTAAAAGTATTTTTCGATAAAAATTACTTAAAGATTGTTTTATCAAATTTGATTTCTAATGCAATAAAGTTCTCTCATAAGAATGGAAAAATAATAATCTCAGCTGAAGATGAAGAGGATTACACGACAATAATTATTCAAGATTTTGGAATTGGCTTCTCCGAGCGATACTTTAATCAACTATTTCAATCAAAGAACTTTGAAGTTCAAATTGGAACGATGGGTGAGAAAGGCACAGGCTTCGGTTTAAAATTCTGCTATGATATCATAACAACTAATTATGGAAAACTTTTTATTGAGTCAAAAAGTCAAAAAGGAACAAAAGTTAAATTAAAACTCAGCAAACCAAATTCAATTGGTATTTTCTTTGGTGATGATCAAGAATTAAAAACGATAAAAAATTATACGAATAGTTTCCAACCAAATAGTTTCCTTTACTTGTGTAACGATTTATTTGACTTATTACGATTTGCTGAGGAAAACAGAGTAGATGTTGCCTTTATTGATTTAGATTTGATTAAAAATTTTCAGAAATCTTTTATCGAAAGAGTCTTCTCAGAATTTTCTGAAGATTGTAAAATAATTGGTTTTACACATAATCCTGATGAAATTAAAATGTTTTCCACATTTCGAATTAATGAAATTGAAGGAAAGAATTCACTTAAAGCTAAGGTGATAAGTGTGATGAAAGAATTAATCAAAAAAGAACAGAATGAAAAGTCTCAGATTTAGATGGATTTCAGTTTGAAACAGTTACATTTAAAACAATGCAAAAAATTGAAGAAAAATATTTGGCATTTTATTTGAAATTAAGAAAGTGTTATGAAAACGATAAAGTTAAATAATTTTGAAAGAGAAATTGAAGCTAAAATTTTTGAGGCTTTAATTGAACTTGGATTGAAGCTCTCAAAGATTTTAGAAACCAACAATGAGTGTCATTTTATCACCCTCAATAAATCATATAATAAAAACCTAAATAAATTTTCCTCTCCAAATTCGTGGTGCTCTCCTTTATTTAATCAAACGGCACTTGAAAGTGTGCAAATGTGGACTTTCATTCTTCGTCCCGAAAATTCGGGGCGAAGAATCTTTGGCAGTTTTACAACTCCTTCTTTAATGCTCTACGACAACCCTCTCTATTGCCTCAATTAAGTTTTTGGGAGGAAACTCCCACACCCCGGAACTGCAGCCTTCTACTCCCTTCCGCTGCAGTTCTTATTTTTATTAAAAACAATTTTATTTTTTCAATTAATTCATTAAACAACTTTTACTTCAAATTATTTCAAAGAAATTAATTTTTAACTCAAAGATATTTGCAGAACAAAGCTTATAATTTTTTCGAATCGAAAATTTAGGTCTAAGTTAAAGTTAAAACAAAAATAATTTTTCCGTATTTATTCAAATTGAGTTTTATTTGCTGTGAATTTTTACTGATTTGAATTTACCTTCCACTCGATTAGATGAATTTGTTAAAAGATATCCTACCAATGCTCAAGAATTTTAAGAAAATTTTTCATTTTTTCGATAATTTAGATTAGAGTGTATCAAATTAAGAAAAGATTTATCAAATTAAGATGGAACAATTAATCATAATGTTGTATTGGATTTTATTTGCATCGGTGAGTTTCTTTTTGGCTTATCAAATTATTTTATTTATATCTGCCAAATACTTAAGCTTAAAAAGAAAAGAAGAAAAGGGAAGGGAATTACAAAAATTTTTGATTTTGATTCCAGCATATAAAGAAAATCAAATTTTATTAAAAACAATTGAAGCAATCAAAAAGATAAATTATCCTACCAATTTTTTCAGAGCAATAATTCTTGCTGATGAATGTGAAGAAAAAATACTTAATCAAATCGAAAAAGATTTTGAAATTATAAGATTGAATTTAGATAGACATTCCAAAATTGAATCGCTTAAACAAGCTATTCCAATTGTTGACAATTTCGATTTCGTTGTTGTACTTGATGCAGATAATTTAATTCATCCAGAGTTCTTAAATGAAATTAACAAATCAATTGATGCAGAAACTTTTGTCGTTCAAGGATTGAGATTACCAAAAAAATTAAAAACACTCGACGAAAAACTCGATGCATTGACAGATATGATTTACAATCAACTCGATAGAATAATTCCATCAAAACTTGGTCTTACAGGTACATTAAGCGGTTCAGGATTTGCAATTAGGAGCAACTTGTTTGCTAATGCCATTCAAGAGATAAACTCATTCGGTGGATTTGACAAAATTTTGCAATCAAATTTGATGCTTAAAAACATTCCAATTAAAATAAATTCAAACGCTATTGTTTACGATGAAAAAATTCAAAACTCCCAATCTTACATAAAACAGAGACGAAGATGGTTATATTACCATTTTCTAAATGCTTTGAAATTTGGAATCAAGCTTGTTTTATCAGGTATATTGAGGTTTAACTTCAATCAAATTCATTTTGGGATAGTTAGTTTAAGGCCACCTTTGACTTTTCTTTACTTTATTTCAATCATGATTATTTTCATTGGATTCATGATTAATGTTTTAACATCCGTAATTCTTTTGTTTCTATTGGTCGCTTTTTCATTAATAATCATATTGATATTAAAGAAAGAAAATATTTTATCGTTAAAGCTTATGGTAAATCTTCCTAAAATTTTCATTAATCAAATTCGTGCTTTGTTTAAGATTGGAGAAGCAAGAAGCAATTCACTAAAAACAAATCATCTCGATGAAATCTCAATCGAAAAAATTTTAGAAAGAAATTCCAATAGCTATGATTAAAAGTTATGTAAAAATATTATTCATAATTAGGCAAGCGGATTTCGGAGGTGGCGAGACACATTTGCGATATATTTTTGACTTTGTGGATAGAAGTAGTTTTGTTCCTGTGTTGGTCAGTTTCAAATCTGGTCAGTTATCTGATTATGCTAAATCACTTGGAATTGAGTTTTATTGTTTATCGAGTAATCTTTCTGATTATCTGAAAAATTTAATTTCACTAATAAAAATTATTCGGAAAGAGAAGATAAATTTCATTCACGCTCATGGTACAAAGGGCGCATTAATGACGCTTGTTCCAGCAATTCTCACTAAGAAAAAAATGATATATACAGTTCACAGTTGGTCATTCCATAATGAATTAAGTAGATTTCAAAATTTAATAAGAAAGTTGATTGAAGGTTTAATTTGTTTTTATTCGTACAGAGTGATTTTGGTCTCAAAAAATGATTATCAATTAGGTGAATTTGTTTCACCAAATAAAAAATGTTTGATTAAAAATGGTGTAGATACTTTTCGTTTTCAACCTTTCAGAAATGAAAAATTGAGAAATGAATTGAATTTTTATGAAAATGATTTTGTCTTAGGTTACTTTGCAAGATTTACGCATCAAAAAAATCCATTCTTTGTATTAAAATTAATTAATGTATTGAATAATGGATTTACAAAGTTGAATAAGAACTTTAAGTTGCTAATGATAGGAGATGGTGAATTAAAACAAAATATTATTCAATACATTCAGGAAAATAATTTGAGCAAGTTCATAAAAATTTTAGAACCAACTGCAGAAATTGAAAATTACTTGAATGCTATTGATTGCTTTGTTTTGCCATCCTATTGGGAAGGTTCACCTTATGGAATTTTGGAAGCTATGTCATGTGGAATTCCAGTTATTGCTTCTAATATTCCCAGTAATCGTGAGATAATTAATTCAGGTCAGAATGGTTTTTGTTTGGATTTAGATTTGGAAACATTCAAGAATACAATTTTTAGATTAGCTTCGGATGAGAAGCTCTACCGAAATATTAGTTTCGAAGCACGAAGAACAATTGAAACAGATTTTAATATAGAAGATTCGATAATTGAACTAATAAAAATTTATGAGAGATTAAAACTGCATGACAGAAGTTAAAAAATATTGGTTACCCAATGGAGTTTATTCGTTTTTGCAAAATGTAGTTTTGTTTATTTCGGGATTTGCAGGATTTGTTTTGCTTGTGAGATATTATGATAAATCTGAATTTGGGGCATGGGCATTGTATCTCGCAATGACATCTTTTGCAGATGTTGCTCGAGCAGGATTTGTTACAAATGCTCTTGTTCGATATGCATCAGTTCAAAGTTCAGAGGAGGATTATTCTAAGGTATTAAGTGGCTCACTTTTTTTGCATGTTCTTTTTACTTTCTTTTTGACAGTTATAATTTACTTGCTGGCACCATCGCTTGGAAGGATTTGGTCGAGTTATGAGTTTTACGAGTTATTAATTTATTATCCCGTTTATGCAGTTTGTCAGATTCCGTTTCTCTATTTTTCTGCAATTGAGCAAGCAAATTTCTCATTTAGAAATCAATATTTCAGTAATCTTTTGAGAAACACTATTTTCATCGGAGCAATTGGTTACATCATTTTCTTCAAAATTGACTTCCCCATTTACAAGTTACCTTTGATTCAAGCTATTGCAGTTTTAGTTGCGGGAATATATCTGTTTTTGATTGACCGTAAATCAATAAGACTTTCAACAAACATTGACATAAGTTGGCTAAAGAAATTAATTGGTTTCGGGAAATATGTTTTTGGTAGTAATGTTGTTTCCATTCTTTTTACAAATATTGATCAAATTTTAATTGGATATTTTTACAATACGAAATTAGTTGCTACATACAATACGGCTATGCGAGTTGGAAATTTTTCTGATATACCGATGACCTCAGTTGCATCAATTGTATATCCGAAATCATCGCAAAGGCTTCAGAGTGTTGGGTATCGAGGGTTACGACATCTTTATGAAAGGTCGGTGGGACTTATTTTAGCGTTCGTTCTTCCAACGATTCTGATTTTAGTGATTTTTGTTGAATCAATAGTAAAGATAATTGCAACAGAAGCATATTTAGATGCAATTCCTGCAATTTATATTATTATTTTTTTCAGTTTGTTTAAGCCTTTTATTAAATATTTTGGAATTGCAGTTGAGGCACTTGAAAAACCTGATTACAATTTTAAGCTCATGATTGGTCTTTTGATTTTTAATTTTCTGTTAGATTTAATCTTGATACCACGACTTGGTTTGGTTGGAGCGGCTATTGCAAGTATTTTTGCATTGGTGATCGGCGCAATTGCTTCGGTGATTATTCTAAATCGTTTGATTGATGTTCGATTGAAACGAATATTAAAATACACTTTCGGTTTTTATTTCGAAGCTTTAGAATTCATAATTTTCTTTAACGAGTATAAAGAAGCATTTGAGGAAAAACTGAAAAGTGAAGAAGAAAAGTAAAAAAATAAATTTAATCGAAATCCTTAACGAAGGAGCAAAAAACTACGATATGATTATCATTACTGATAAAAATGGAAAAGTTGAACTTTACAATAAATTTCTATCTCAACTTTGTAACTCTGCAAACAAGGACGAAATCTTGCTAACTGACATTCATGTTAGTGAACTTTTCAAACCAACTGATGGTGATTTTGCTCATATAATAAACGAGATAGAAGAAAATGGTTCTTATAATGGTGATGTAAATTTTAGACTGAGTTACAATCAGCTCATACCATTTGAGATGAAAGCATTTAAAGTTAATCAAGAAACGAATAATCAGTTCAATTACATTTTTCTTTTCAAAATGAAAGATGTAGATGAATTTGAGAAAGACCCACTTGAACAAAAAGTCTTTGTCAAAAGAACTGATGAAAGTTCAAAAAACATTTCAAATTACGATGTAATTCTATCTTTGGATGAACTTGAAAAATTAAAGGAAAATTTCCTTTCAAGTATTTCACACGAGTTAAGAACACCTCTTGCATCAATAATTGGATTTACTGAAACATTAAAAAATGATCCAAACTTACCAAAAGAAATTTATACAGAATTTTTAGATATCATTTTAGAAGAAGGAAAAAGATTGGCTGCCACTATAAACGACTTGCTTGATGTATCTCAATTATATAAGAATCAAATCTCATTACAACTTCGAAATGTTGAATTACAAGAATTGGTTGAAAAATCCTATGAACAATTCAAACCTTTAGCCACAAATATTGAGTTTTCAATTCAATTGCCAGAAAAACCAATCATCATCGTCGCTGATGAGAACAAGCTTCAACAAGCAATTAATAATCTTGTCAGCAATGCAATTAAATTCACTCCTGAAGGAGGTAGAGTCAAGCTTACTCTCTATGAAACAAAAGACAATCATGTACTTGAAGTAAGCGATACTGGAATTGGTATTCCTGAAAAAGATAAAGACAAAATTTTTGATAGATTTTATAGAGTTTATAGACCTGGTAAAGAAATTCGAGGAGTTGGACTTGGTCTATCTATTACCAAAAAAATTCTTGATTTACATGGGTTTAAGCTCGTGTTTGAAAGTCAAGAAAATGTAGGTTCAACATTTAAAATTTTATTCCCTAAGTGATATGAAAAATTTAATCTTACTTGTAGAAGATGAAAAGTCAATTCAAACGCTTGTAACTTATCATCTCGAAAAATTAAACTATAAAGTAGTAGTCAAAGAAAATGGTGAAGACGCAATTAAATTTTTAGAAGAGACTAATGTGTTGCCAGATTTAATTATTACAGATGTCCTTTTACCAAATATGAATGGAATAAATTTTTGTAGACTTGTAAAGACTAATCCAAAGACTTCGGATATTCCAGTTATTATTCTTTCATCAGTTGATTTTGATTTTTATCGTCAAGGTGCTCAAAATTCTGGTGCTGATTACTTTTTAACTAAACCATTTAGAATAAAAGATTTTATCAACATAATTAAGAACTTAAAAACAGTGTAGCTATGGAAAAGAAATTAATATTTCTAATCGATGACGAAGTAAATTTCACACGATTGATGGAGCATTGGATTAGAGAAAGATGGGGATATAATCTCAAAGTTTTCAATTCAACATCAGACTTTTTGCAATATGAAGGTGAAGAACCAGATTTAATTTTACTTGATATTATGTTGCCTGGCGAATTAGATGGAGTTGAACTTCTTAAGGTTATTAAAAATCAAAATCCAGATTTACCTGTTATTATGCTTTCTGCTCAAGGGAATGTAGATATTGCTGTTGAGACAATTAAAATTGGTGCATTCGATTACTTCTCCAAACCTGTTGAACTAAACAAACTTGAAATTGCTATTAAAAATGCAATAAAAAATTATGAACTACAGAAAAAAGTAAAATGTCTTCTTGAAGAGAGAGAAAAAATATATCAATTCGATAACATCATTGCTGTTGACGATAAGATGCAGGAAGTTTTCAAGTTGATGAAAAAAGTGATTAATACTTCTGTGAATGTTTTGATTTACGGTGAAAGTGGAACAGGGAAAGAATTAATTGCTCGTGCAATTCATGCAAATAGTAATCGTAAAGATAAGCCTTTTGTTGTTGTGAACTGCGCATCTATTCCAAAAGATTTACTGGAGAGTGAATTGTTTGGACACGAAAAGGGTTCCTTCACAGGAGCATTTCAACGAAAGATTGGTAAGTTTGAATTAGCTGATGGTGGTACAATCTTTTTAGATGAAATTGGTGAACTTGAACTTTCACTTCAAGCAAAATTACTGAGAGTAATTCAAGATAAAACTTTTGAACGAGTCGGTGGTAACGAACAAATTACAACAACTGCAAGAATTATCTCAGCAACGAATAAAGATTTGAAAAAGGCAGTAGATGAAAAACTATTTCGTGAAGATTTATATTATCGTTTATCCACTTTTCCAATATCAGTTCCACCATTAAGGGAAAGAAGAAGTGATATCGTTGTTCTTGCAGATCATTTCGTTCGAAAATTTGCAGCAGAAGCAAACATTCAGGTTCCATCAATTACAAAAGAAGTAATTGAAATTTTCCTTCGTTATCCCTGGCCTGGAAATGTTCGAGAACTTGAAAATGTTTTGCAACGAGCAGTTTTAATTTGTGATGAAAATAAAATCCAAGTAAAAGATTTACCTTTGGCGTTGCAAGCATATCTACCTGAAGCACTTGCATCAATGCCTCAAAATGTTCAAGCAGAAACTCACGAAATAATTCCTCTCGAAAAGATTAAAGAAAATGCCCTCCGTCATGCTTTGAAAGTAACAAAAGGAAATATTCAAGAAGCTGCACGAAGACTAAAAATTGGTAGAGCAACAATCTACAGGATGATGAAAGAATACAACATCAAAATTGAAAAAGAAGAATGATTATTTCTGAGTGGGTATTTTGGTTTTCTTTCTTCGTTATTTTCTATACTCTCCTGGGTTATCCTTTAATTGTTTACTTAATTTTCAGAATTGATTGGTTAAGATATCTAATTCGAATTCCTGAAGATGCTGGAAAAGTATTTTTGAATCCAAACATTGCTGGACCAATTGTTCTTAATCAACGATTGAAAGTAAAAGAATTCACACCATCCGTTTCCATGTTAGTTGCTGCATACAATGAAGAAAAATTCATAGAAAAGAAAATTTTGAATTGCCTACAACTCGATTATCCTGTTGAAAAAATTGAATTTATTTTTGTGACAGATGGTTCAACTGACAAAACACCACAAATCATTGAAAAATATTCTACTGAAAATTCGCATATCAAACTTCTGCACCAACCAACGAGAGAAGGAAAACTTAAAGCAATACAAAGAGCATTAAATTTTGCAAAAGGAGAGATAATTGTTTTTTCGGATGCTAATTCAATGTACAACAGAGATGCAATAAAACATTTAGTTAAACACTTCCAATTTGAAAAAGTGGGATGCGTTGCAGGAGAGAAGCGAGTAATTTCTCAAGAAGGAAAAACAGAAGCTGAGAGTATTTACTGGAAATACGAATCATTCTTAAAAAAACTTGATTCAGAAATTTATTCAATTGTTGGTGCAGCTGGAGAAATTTTTGCAATAAGAAAAAATTTAATAGATAAAATTCCTGATAATGTAATTAACGAAGATTTTGTATTAACGATGAATGTTGCATCTAAAGGTTATCGAGTTGTTTATGAACCAAATGCTTATTCAATTGAAACACCTACGAAATCAATATTTGAAGAATTTAAGCGCAGAGTTAGAATCTCCACTGGAGGAATTCAATCAATCTCTATTCTAAAAAATCTCTTTAATATAAAAGAATATAAATTTCTTTCTTTTCAATTCATCAGTCATAGAATTTTGCGATGGACTTTGATGCCAATTTCATTCTTACTTTTGTTTATTTCTAATGTGATATTATTCACACATAGTAGTTCATACTTTTATGAAGTAACTTTTTATTTACAATTTTTTATCTATTCAATTGCTTTGATTGGATTAGCATTTGAGTTGATAGGAATAAGAATTCAAATTATTTATTTGATTTTTTCATTTCTCTTAATGAACTTTGCTTCAGTTTTTGCATTAATAACATACCCATTTAGACCTAAAACAAATATTTGGAAGAAACCTGAAAGGTAAGTAAAACTAAATAGAGGTAATCATGAACTTTGTAGAAAAAAAAGTAGGGGATGTTCTCGTTGTCGGCGTCAATTTAGCGCGGGCAACTCTTCAAGAAGCTGAAACTTTCAAGCAATTGCTTTTTAATGCAATCGAACGGGGAGAAAGAAAAATTGTTGTTGATTTCTCTCAGTGTGAATTTGTTGATTCAACTTTTTTAGGTGCATTGGTAGTTAGTCTTAAAAGAATGACGCAAGCAGGAGGTGATATTCGACTTGTTGGTTTTCGTCAAGCTGTTAGAGCCATGATGGAACTCACCAGAATGCATAAAGTTTTTGATTGTTATGAAAATGTTGAAGATGCAGTTAAAAGTTTTGAATAAAAATGAAAGCATTTATACTTGGTGCAGGATTGGGAAAAAGGCTTCAACCTCTTTCCAACGAACTTCCTGCACCAATGTTGCCTATTCTCAATAAACCTCTTCTCGCTTACATAATTGAATATCTCAAAAGGTATGATATAAAAGAGATAAAAGTTTCCGTTCATCATCTTCCTGAAATTATTGATTCTTACCTTGGTGATGGAGAAAATTTCAATCTCAAAATATCCTATTCATTAGAAAAAGATTTATTGGGTACAGCTTCTGCATTAAAAAGAATCCCAAGTTTTTTTGATGATACAATTTTGGTTTACTTCGGTAATTGCTTTGTGGATTTTGACTTAAATGACTTCTATTATTTTCATAAGAATAGAAAAAGTGTTTTTAGTTGTGCAGTAGTTGAAAGTAAATCACATCAAAATAGTTGTGAAATTAGATTAAACAGAAATTCAAGAATTGTTGATTGTAAGTTCAGGTCAAGTGGAGGGGGAAAGTCATTAATCCCAGCAGGAGTTTTTCTTGTAGAAAAAGAAATTCTTAATCACATTCCATCAAACAAATCTTTTTCGATTGAAACAGATTTAATACAAAAAATTTGTCAATTGAATTTACCAGCTTATGCTTATTTTGTAAAAGGTGAATATTTCAAGATTCAATTTCCTAAGGATTTACTTAATGCAAATTTTCGTTTTCTGAAATTGCTTTCAGCTCACGAGGAAAAATTAATTTTTAGTTATTCAAATAAAATTCATAGAGATATTTTGAAATTTATTAAAGCTCCAATCTTCATTGGTTCAAATTCTGAGTTAAGAAAGAATGTTAGCATAAAAGGGACTGTGATTATTGGTGATAATGTAATAATTGATGAAGGAACAACAATCTCGAATTCTCTAATTCTAAACGATACTTACATCGGCAAAAATTTGGAAATCGTAAATTCAATTATCTATAAAAATCTTTGCATCAATACAACTAACAGTTTCGGGATTTATGTAACGGATAAATTTATACTTTCTCCGAACATTAAATCGAAAATTAAAGACAGGATTATACAATTAATTTTTAGAATGCTTGATTTAGTTTTAGCTTCAATTGGTTTGATTTTATTTTTCCCTTTGATGCTGCTAATTGCTATACTGATTAAGATTGACTCCAAAGGACCTATTTTCTATCGTTCTAAAAGAATTATTCATCCACTTCTTATTCAAAAGGAAAAAAATTGGTATCGTTATGAACCAGAGAAAGCAGTGTTTTATTTGAAATTTAGAACAATGAAAACGGAAGAAATTTTGAATAATAATGTTAGAAAACTAAATGTTTATGATGAAGGTCCTTACTTCAAAGCAAAAGATGACCCTCGAGTTACAAGGGTTGGTAAAATTTTGAGAAGATTGAGTCTTGATGAGTTGCCTTTGTTAATCAATGTAATTAAAGGTGATTTAAGTTTGGTAGGAATATGGGGACTTCCACCGCAAGAAGCACAGGCACTTTATGAACATGGTGTTTCAAGTAATTTCTTTAGATTAAAAGATGTTGCTCAAATTAGATTTAAAGGTAAACTGGGATTAGCTGGATACTGGCAATCGAGGGGAAGGTCAGAATTATCAGCTGAAGAAAGAACGATTCACGATTCTGTTCAAGCTATATCACAAATAGCAGATGAAAAATTGAAAGCTCGACTAAAACCGTATAGGACTGATTCTGTTAAAGGATATATTTCATTAATTTTGGATACCATTAAATCAGTTATCAAAAGTAAAGGTGCATATTAATGGATGAAACTAAACAAATCCTTGTAATCGATGATGACCCGGCAATGCGAAAATTAATTAGTTTTAATCTAAAAAGAGTCGGGTACGATGTTATCGAAGCCGATGGACCTGGTCAAGCTTTTGAACATCTTGAGAAGACAACTCCCGATTTAGTTTTATGTGATATAATGATGAGTGGAATGGATGGATTTACTTTTTGTGAGAAAGTGCGTTCGCAAGAAAAATACAAAGCATTACCTTTCATTTTTGTATCTGCAAAAAGTTCTTTAGCTGATAAAGAAAGAGCAGTAGCGCTGGGCGCTGATGATTACATAACAAAACCATTCATAATTGATGATTTATTACTTAAAATCAGAGCTCTTTTGAAACGAGCCGAAATCTATAAAGCTTATGGTGCAAAAAAAGTTATTGAAGAACTTACTCACACAGCAAAACCAAAAATTTTAGTTGTAGACGATGATAAAATTTTAACAAAACTTTTAGCTTCAGCTTTAGAGAAGCAAGACTTTGAAGTAAAAACAGCAAGCAATGCTTTTGATGGATTTAATATTGCAAAAGAGTTCAGACCAGATTTAATCTTATCTGATATCTTAATGCCCGAAGCTGATGGATTTGAGTTTAGAAATCTTTTGAATGCTGATAAGGAATTAAAATCAATTCCATTTGTTTTCTTAACATCTAAAACTGAAGAACAAGATATTTTGAAAGGATATGAATACGGTGTACATGATTATGTTTTGAAAACTGCTGGTATGAATGTTATTACTGCAAAGGTAAAAGCAATTGTTGAGTCTTTACAAAAAGAGAGAAAAAAAGTTGTAGAAGAGCTACAACATGCTGCCGAGTCAATTAAGTTAAAAGTTGTACCTGATAGTCCACCAAAATTGGATGGATATATAATTGAACAATGGCATCAAACTTATCAAGGAATTCCTGGTGGTGATTTTTTGGACTATATCAAGTTATCATCAGATACTTATGCGATTGCATTTGGTGATGTAATGGGTAAGAAGTGGGGCGCTTGGTATTTTGCTTTCGCATACGCAGGATACATTCGAAGTGCAATACGATTTGTTGCACAAACAGGTGAAGAACATTCACCAGCGAAAATTATGGAAAAATTGAATCGTGCAATTTATCAAGATGCAAAGGTCTCAGAAATCTTTGCAACTCTATCATTAATTGTGATTAATACTTTGACGAATGAAATCAAATACACTGGTGCAGGTGACTTACCACTTTTGGTGAAAAAAGCTAAAACTGGTGAAATTATCAAAATAGAATCTGACGGATTGTTACTTGGATTTTTGGAAGATAGTCAGTATGAAGATATAAACATAAAGCTTGACCTTAATGACGAAGTCGCAATTTTTACTGATGGTGTTGTAGAAGCAAAAAATGAAAACGGTGAGCAATTTGGTCACACAAGAATTCAAGAAATATTTCAGAATTATCAACACGAATCATTCCTTACTGCGTTGAAAGAAAGATTACTTCAATTCACAAATATGAAACTTGATGACGATACAACTGCACTTTGGATAAAGCGAATTAATTGAAAATTGAATCTGATGAATTCCCTTCATTAACTTAAACCAAAAGATTTTTCAATAGATTTAATCTAAATGATTAATGAATTGCAATGACAACTATGACCGAAAGAATAAAAAAATTAAATGATAAACCTTTCAACGATTCTGGTAAATACGTTGCTTATGTGATGGAGGCAAGTCAACGAGCTTATTTCAATCATGCCCTTGAGTTCGCTATTTCACTGGCTAACGAAAAACAAAAACCGCTCATTGTGATTTTTAATCTTACCGACAAATTCAAACATAGTAATTTGCGTTACTACACTTTTATGATTGAAGGATTGGTCAAGCTAAAGAAAGCTTTCGAAGAGAGAAGAATAAAGTTCGTAATTCAGAAATCAGATTATGTTTCAGGTTCAATTAAATTATCATCAAATTCTGTTGCCCTTGTAACAGATAAAAATTATTTGAAAACACAAAGAGCTTGGCGAAAAAAAGTTTCTGAGCAAATTGATGTTCCGCTTTTCGAAGTTGAAAGTGATGTGATTGTACCAATTGAAATCGTTTCGAATAAGAAAGAACCTTATGCGATGACCATCAGACCAAAAATTTTGAATTTGTTAAATCAATTTCTTCAACCAGTTGAACATCAAGAACTAAAAATTAGCTCAAATGATTTTGAATTTGATGAGTTAAATTTCAAATCTGTTTCAGAATATCTTCAAATCTTAAACATTGATAAGTCTGTCAAACCTGTTTCTGAATATTATGCTGGAGGTTTTGATAACGCAGAAAAATTTTTGAAGATATTTATTGAAAAGAAATTATCCAGTTACAAAGAATTTCGTTCTGATCCAACGAAAGATTTTCAATCAGAGTTAAGTCCATACATACACTTTGGACAAATTTCTACTCTTCAAATAATTCTTGAAATTCTAAAACATTATGATTTGAAAGATCAAAATGTTCAAACTTTCATTAACGAAGCAGTTGTGTGGCGTGAGCTTGCAAGAAATTTTTGCTATTACAATCCACTTTACAATGAATATGAAGGAATTCCCGATTGGGCAAAACAAACTTTAGAAGAACATTTGAACGATAAACGAGAATACATTTACTCACTTGATGAATTGGAATTTGCAAAAACGCACGACCCATATTGGAATGCAGCACAAATTCAATTGTTGAAAACAGGTAAGATGCATAATTACATGAGAATGTATTGGTCAAAAAAATTAATCGAATGGACAAAAGAACCAAAGACTGCCTTTGATTATGCTTGTTACTTAAATGATAAATATGAGCTTGATGGTCGTGACCCAAATGGTTATGCTGGAATATCTTGGTGCTTTGGAACTCACGACCGTCCATGGTTCGAAAGACCAATCTTTGGAAAGATTAGATACATGAACGACAAAGGTCTTGAAAGAAAATTCGACATAAAAAAATATGTTGAAAAATATTCTTCTCTTTGAAATAAATCGAACCAAATGCAATCGTTGTAGTAAAAATGTTCGAAATAAATTTATTGATGTTCTATCTTATTCAGAAAATAAAAACAACAAATGAGGTCGAAGATGAAAAAGTTTTTACTAATTGTTTCTGCTTTGCTTTTAGTTTTAGTAGTCAATCAATCATTTAGTCAAACTTTATTCTTTTGTGATAGTGTAGATAAAGAAGGTAACGCAATCACACCTGCAACTTCTTTTAACATCTCACCAAAAGGTGGATATCTATATTTTTTAGTAGACCTTGGATTTGAAGTTGGAACCGATGAAGTCTATTACGAAATTTATCGTGTAGATACTAAAGGCAAAGAAATTTATGACAGAACTATTTATAAAGAAGTTGACCCGAAAGCTAAAAAGTTTTCACACCAAGTAATGTTTAATTCACCTGGCAAGTACAACATTTATGTTTACAAAGGTGATGGTATTTATTTAACATCTAACTCACTTAGAATTAATCTGAAATAAATTCTCACAAAAAACGAGTTTGAAGATGAGGGAAATTTTAATTGCTCTTTCGCTTGCTATTTTTGTTTCTTGTTCTACAGTTAAAAAAACAACTGATGTTTTGAAAGAAGAAGAAATTGAAGGATTGCCCGAAGCGGAAGAAATACTTAAAGATGAAGATGCAGTTGAAATATTAGAAACAAAGAAAATTGATGTAGCTGAATTCAAAACTTTAATTGAAAAACCACTCTATGAATTCGATGCTGAAGATGTTGATGAGTATCTTCGCTTTCTTTACGAATACGAACCAAGTTTGAGAGAACGAGTTGATCATCTTGCAAAGAAAATGATTGGTCAGAAATATGAAATTTATCTCTTAGGTGAATTTCCTTTCGAAATTTATGACCCACAGCCACTTTATTCAATTGACAAAAGCGATTGCGTTGTTTTTAGTGAGCATATTTACGCAATGGCTCTTTCAGATAGTTGGAAAAAATTTTTTGCAATGCTTCAAAGAATTCGATACAAAGATGGTGTAATTGGTGTACTCACTCGAAATCATTTTACCGAAGCAGATTGGACAGTTAACAATTCGTGGTTAATCAAAAACATTACAGATAGTTTGCCTAATGTTCAATCGAAAAAAGTTACAACTAAAATTGATAGAGCAAAATTTTTCAGTAAGTGGGGATTAGGTCAAGATATTCCAGTTCAGCAATTGAATTGGTCATATATTCCAGCTTCAGAAGTTCCGAAAGCATTGAAGTATTTGAAGACAGGAGATTTTGTGAATGTTGTTAGAGGATTCAATCCTGATGATGTTTATGTTGGTCATGTTGGAATAATTTCAGTTGGTTCCGATGGAACTGTTTATTTAATTCATTCGACTGAACCTGAAGTTAAAATTGAAAGACTGATTGATTACATGAACCGTTCTTTAGAACTTAACAAACAACGAGAAAAAGAAAACGCTAAGATTGTACAAAAGAATAAAGAGATAATCGAATACAATAGAAAACTCCGTGAAAAAAATAATGGATTACCACATCCAGACGAAAAGAAAACTCAAAGCTTAAAACCTTATTTCTATGGCTTTAGCTTTTTTGCGCTTCAAGAAAATGCTCTTGAAAATCTAAAGCAAATTGATGGACCAAAAGCACCAAAGGTCACAATTTTTGGAAGTGAATGATTCCAAATTGATTTTGCTTTACTTGAGTTAGTTCAAAAATTTTTGTGGAATTCGAATTTACTTGCAAGAAGATTTTAGTTTATTCTCAATAACTTTTTACAAAGTTCAACTGCTTCGATAGCATTCTTACCATAACCATCTGCACCAATTTTATTTGCAAAATTTTGTGAAACTGGTGCTCCACCAACGATTATCAATTTTGTTTGAAATTTTTCTTTTAATATCTGAACTGTCTTTTGCATCGAAATCATTGTTGTTGTGAGCATTGCCGAAAGTCCAATTATGTCTGGATTTTCTTTTTCCACAGCTTCAACAAATTTATCTATAGAAGCATCCACACCAATATCAACTACCGAAAATCCATTTCCTTTCAGCATTACACCAACTAAATTTTTTCCAATATCATGAATATCACCTTTAACTGTTCCAAGGAGAATTTTTCCATTCCCAATTTTATCTGAAGAATTTTCTTGAATTAACAAAGGCTCAATTATCTTCATTGCTTCTTTGAAAGCTTTGGCAGACATTAAAACTTCTGGAAGGAAAATTAGTCCATCACGAAATTTAATTCCAACAATCTCCATCCCTTTCAATAAACCTGAAGACAAAATTTCGTTTGCTGTAATTTTTGTTCTTAATGCTTCTTCGATTACACTACTGATTGATTTGTAATTTCCACTTATGATTAAATCTGAAATTTGTATGAGTATGTTAGAATTTTGACTATCCATCGAAATTAATTTTGTTTGCAATTCGTTTGATTGCTTTTATATGTTCTGGAGTAGTTCCGCAACATCCACCTAAAATCTTCACGCAATTATTGAAAAATTTTTCAATCAACGGTTCAACAAAATCGGGAGTTTCTCGGTAAACAATCTTTCCATCTTCGAATTGTGGAATTCCAGCATTTGGTTTTGCAATTAAAGGAAGATTTGTGAGATTTTTCATTTCACAAATGATTTCAAGTGATTGTTCAAAACCTTCACCGCAATTCGTACCAATTGCTTGTACATCCCATTGTGTTGCTCGGTTGACAAAATCTAAAATGCTTTCACCCATCATCGTAAAGTATCCACGAGGAGATTTTTGAAAAGTAACTGTTATTGAAATTGGCAATGCAAGAATTTCTCTTAAAGCTTTAATTATTATTTCAGCCTCATCAAGTGATTGAACCGTTTCAACATTTATGAAATCAACTTCGTCAAGTCCTTTTGCTTGTTCTATATAAGAGTTGAATGCTTCTTCTTTGGTTATATCACCAAAAGGTTCAATCAATTCTCCAAGTGGACCAATTGATGCAGCTACAATTTTTCCGCTTGAGGCTTTGTGTGCAATTTCAACTGCTCGTTTGTTGATTTCGTAAGTTTTACTTTCGAGACCGAATCGTTTTAGTCGAAGATAATTTGCACCAAAAGTATTTGTTTGAATTATATCTGAACCAGCTTTAATGTAAGCTTGATGAACTTTAAGCACGACATCGGGTTGAGTAAGATTTAATTCATCAGGGCAGGTGAATTCAAATTCTGCAAGTTGCTGAAGCATCGTCCCCATTGCCCCATCAAAAACCCAAACTTTTTGTTTAGAGAGGAAATGCACTTGTAAATCCTTCAATTAAGAAAAGGTCATTCTGAAAAAATTGATGATTAAAACAAACTCGAATTTCAGAATGACCTTCGGTTGATAAATTATTTTTTACTAATCAGCCATTAAACATGCAATTGCTGCAGTTCCAACAATATCATCTACACTACATCCACGGCTCAAGTCGAAAATTGGTTTACGAAGTCCTTGAACAACTGGACCAATAGCTTCGGCACCACCAAACCTTTGTGCAATTTTGTAACCAATATTTCCAGCATTTAAATCAGGGAAGATTAATACATTTGCTCGACCTGCAATTTCACTACCTGGTGCTTTGGATTTTCCAACTTTTTCTACAACTGCAGCATCAAATTGTAATTCACCATCAACTTTAATGTCTGGTCGTTTTTGCTTTACGATTGCGGTTGCCTTTCTAACTTTATCAACCATTTCATGTTCTGCGCTTCCTTTTGTAGAAAATGAGAGCATTGCAACTAACGGTTCTTCACCAACCAATTTACTGAAATTATCAGCAGTTGAAATTGCAATGTCTGCAAGTTGTTCTTCATTCGGATTTGGCACAACGGCACAATCAGCAAAAGCATAAACTTTTTGGGGCATCACCATCAAGAAAAAACTTGAAACAATTGAAATTCCTTCGGGCATACCTACGCAATGAATTCCAGCACGTAATACATCGGCAGTTGGCGAAGCTGAACCACCAACAAATCCATCTGCCATTCCTTCACGAACCATCATAGCGCCAAAGAACAAATTGTTCTTCATTGTCTCTTTGGCTTTCTCGAAATCAACGCCTTTATTTTTTCTCAAATTAAAGTAGATATTTGTGAAGTCAGTAAGTTTGTCAGATTTAATTGGATTTATTATGCGAATTCCAGTTAAATCTGCATTCAATCTTTTTGCATCTTCACGGATTTTATTTTCGTCTCCGAGAAGAATAACAGAACAAATACCTTCTTTATGTAATTTTTCTGCTGCTTGAATTACTCTTTCGTCGTGTGCCTCTGGCAACACAATTGTTTTTCTTCTTTGTTTTGCTTTTTCTTTTATCTGTTCAATTAATCCGCTCATCATTTGTCCTCATTTTTTGTTGTTTAGTATTACAAAATTAGCAAGAAATTTATTAAGAATTTTTAAGCATGAATCCTAAGAAAAGATAAAATTTGTTTGGTCTTGATTTCTCTCTGAATAGAAGAAGTTAGTTTTTTATTAATCAAAAGTTTTACAATTTTCAATGAAGAATTGTGATTTCTTATATATGAAAAAATCTGTTATTTCTTTGTGAAACAAAGTAAAGAAACATTACGAACTAATTAAAAATTGTTATTAAAGTGATTTTGAATTATCAAAAATCTCGAAGATTTATTCTTCAATAAAATCAATGAACTTTATGATAGAGATGAAAATGTATTTCAATCAATAGATTTAATTTGTGAAAAATGTATCAATTTATTTTGTCATATTTCTGCAAAAGTTCTTCTTCAAAATTTGTTATTACGAAAACCTTTGATAAACTTTTATTCAAAAATGCTTGTTGATGCAAATGTAACTTTTTAGATTATGCTTCAGTTGAAAATTTTTTATTTAATCAAGCATGAGCTTTTCATAATATGGAAGTAGTTTTAGAGACAAAAAATCTTTCGAAGAAGTTCAAAAAAATAACTGCCGTTGATAATTTAAGTCTATGTGTTTATCGTGGTGATGTGTTTGGATTTTTAGGTCCCAACGGAGCAGGTAAAAGCACAACAATTCGAATGTTGACTTCATTAATTTATCCTGATGAAGGTGAAATTTTCATCTTTAACAAAAAATTATCACCAAGTTCAAAATCAGTTTTAAAAAAAGTTGGTGCAATTGTAGAAAGTCCAGACTTTTATCTCTATTTAACTGCATATAAAAATCTTGAAATCCTTGCCCGACTTTATGGATTTACTCCAACTAAAAATCAAATAATGGAGATACTCGATTTTGTTGGTCTTGCGAATAGATGGAATAGCAAGGTTAAAACATTCTCTCATGGAATGAAACAAAGACTTGGTATCGCACAAGCTCTTCTTCACAATCCAGAATTAATAATTCTTGATGAACCGACAACTGGACTTGATCCACAAGGTATGAAAGAAATTCGAGAACTTGTCATCTCTCTTTCGAAAGACAAAGGGAAAACAATTTTCATTTCGTCTCATCTTTTGCACGAAGTTGAGTTGATTGCAAATAGAATGATTATCATAAACAAAGGTCAAAAAGTTGTAGAAGGATATGTGAAAGATCTACTTGATAAAGACAAAGCACAATATGTTTTTCAAGTTTCAAATATAGATGAAGCAAAAAATGTTTTAGTAAGCATGAACTTGATTCCTGGTGAAGATTTCAGAATAAATCAAAATGAAATTACAATCTCAACAAAAAAAGTCTCTGCAACTGACTTGAACAAAACATTTGTTCAAAAAGGAATTGATGTATTTGCTTTCTATCCAAGACGAACTCTTGAAGAATATTTCCTTGAAATAACTCACGGTCAAAAATGATATTCACATTAGTTTCAATCGAGCTTTATAAAATTTTTAAGAAGTGGAGAACTTACATTGGATTTTTAGCATTTGGTATTTTCATTCCAATTTTGATTTATGGTGTAAGTGTTAGTGGAAATCATTACCAAAGAATTTTACAAAGAAACATTGGTGATCAGTTTTTAATTGTAGGCAATTTGGTTAACGGTTGGTATGTAGCTTTCATAACAATTCAAGCAATGATAATTCACATCCCATTCTTTATTACTCTTGTTGGTGGAGATTTATTTGCTGGTGAGGGTTCAGCAGGAACTTATCGAATGCTTTTGACAAGACCACTCAAAAGAGAATTGATTGTTGTTTCAAAATTTATTGCCGGGTTTATATATACATTCATCTTCGTATTGTTCTTTGCATTAATCTCAACTTTACCTTCGATTTATTTTTTGGGAGTAGGTGATTTGATAGTTCCACTTGAAAAAATTGTAGTCATACCTTCGAAAGAGATTCTTACAAGATTTTTACTTGCATATTTTTCGTCGTTTATTTCCATGTGTGTCGTTTTAAGTTTAGCTGGTTTATTTTCTTCATTGGTGAATAATGCAATTGGACCAATTGTCGGAACCATGGCTGTGATTGTAATTTTTTTAATTATTGGTGAATTACCATTTGAATTCTTTGAAAGAATTGCTCCATTTCTTTTCACAAAGTATATGACAGTATGGCTCGATGCTTTTGATTATCCAATTGATTGGACAAAAATTTTTAACTCACTTCTGATTTTGCTTGGACACATTGTTCTATTTTTTGCGATTACAATTTTCTATTTCAGAAAGAAAGATATTTTAACTTAGGTGAGATATGAAAAAAACTTTTCTCTTAATTTTAATTCTGATAAATGTTTTATTTTCTCAAGACAAAAATGCACAACGGATTGTTGAGAATATTAAAGCCAATTTCGATTTAATCAATGATTACATCGTTGAGATTAAAGGTAAAGTAGATTTTCCTGATGCAGTTATTCCAGAATTAAAAGCAAAAATTTTTTTCAAGAAACCTGATAAGTTCAAAGTTGAAAGTGATAACTTTATGATAATTCCAAAGCAGAGCATAAGGTTTAGCCCTGAGATTTTGTATGAAAAAGATTTTTCGACTTTGATTATTGGCGAAGTTGACATTGATAAAGTGAAACATTTTATCGTTAAACTTATTTCAAACAATCCTGAAGTCGAAGAAGTAGTTACAATTTGGGTTAATTCAAAAAATTACACAATAAGAAAAATGAATGTAATTGGTTCACGTGTTGGGAAAGTAGAGATTGACTTTTATTATAAATTAATTGACGAAAAATACTGGTTACCTGAAAAGATGGTTGCAATATTTGAAGCAAGTAGAATTCGTTTTCCACGAATAAGAAAAATTGAAAAAGAGCAAAAAGATAATTCAGATTTATATGGTGAAGGGAAAATTACAATTGAATATTTTAATTATGTCGTGAATAAGGGAATTGATGATAAAATTTTTGAGGATAAGAAGAAATCAGTCAAGTGAAGCGATTAATTCATTCATAGAGTGTTTATTATCTGAACTCATAGCAAATGCCATAAGGACACCATTCTCTAATCTTAAAATAATTGAACATCCTTCATGATCAACTTTGAAGAATTTTTTCTTTGCTAAGTCTTTGTGAATTTCTTTCACAAAATTTAGATAACCAGAATGAGAAATCTTATCCATCTCACATTCCATCATATAAATAGTATCATTCTCACATTTGAATAATAAATGTGCTGCTTGATAATTCTGATAATTTTCAATTCCCGCTGCAATAATTGACCATTGAGTTTTAGGCATCTTCGGATTTTTGATACCATTTGAGGATATAAAGTTCATAACTACATCATGACTTGAGGCAAAAATTGTTTTTTCTGGAAAGTTGTGATTTCTAATTTCTTTACAATTTTGATATACAATTTTGGCTAATTCGTAATAGTACTTTTCTTTCTGATTTTCGAAGGGATTATAAAAGATTAAAAATCCAATTAATAAAACTCCAAATGCAATGGCATATCTAATAGTCTTATTTGCAAAAAGTACTTTAATGTAATTAATTACTTTTGAAGAAAAACTCCTTTGCGATGCTAAATTAAAAATGATTTGATTTCTGATAGCTTCAGGACAGGTCGCTTTTTGAAATCGAAAAGTTACAATTCGTTTGGCGAGACTTTCTACCTTAAAATCGAAAAAGCATGAAGAGCAAATTTTTAAATGTTCTTCAATTTCATTTTTTTTTACTGAGTCAATTTGATTATCCACATAAGGAGAGATGTATTCCTGAAATTCTTTGCAATCCATCACTCTTCACCGATTTCATCTACATTGTATCCACGAGATTTTGCATAATCGTAAAGTTTTACTGCAAGTAATTTGCGTGCTCTGTGAATTCTTGACCTTACTGTTCCGATAGGAATATCCATAAAATCGGCAATCTCTTCATAAGACATGCCTTCTACATCACACATTAATAAAACTGTTTTGAATTCTTCTGGTAAAGAGTTTATTGCTTGCATCACTTCATCATCAAATACATTGTCGTAAATTTCTCTATCAAGATTGTGCGGATTTTGTTCATTTGATTTGATTGTTTCGTAGATTTCTTCAATTTCATCATAATCTAATTTTTCAGGTGATTTAGTATTCTTTCGATAAAAGTTTATGAAAGAATTTTTCATTATACGGAACAACCATGCTTTGCAATTAGTTCCTTTTTCGAATTTATCCCAAAAACGATAGGCTTTTATGTAAGTTTCTTGGAGTAAATCAGCAGCATCGTCGGAGTCTTGAGTTAATTGAAGAGCAAAATTATAGAGAGCATCCATGTGTGGAAGGGCTTCTTTTCTGAATTCTTCATCCAGATTTTCTATCGGTGGTCTTGTAATTCTATCTGTATCTTGAAGCATCTTAAAACAAATTTAAAGTAATAACTTGAATAGTTAAAGTTGAATGGGATTTATTTCTTGATGATTTCTTAATACATGAAAAATACATAAAGTGTCCAACACAATTTTTCCAATTAGAAATTTACTTAATTAAAACTCATTCGATACTTTATCTGAAAAAATTTATTCACAATGAATTTTTATAAATGTTCGTTCAATCAATTTTAATTTTATTGATTAGAATAAATAAAGGCAAAAAGAAATTATTTGATAATCATTCCATACTCAAATATATTGTTAATATGAAAAGGAAAATTTTAATAATCACATTTATGCTTATTTTGTTTTCAACAGTTTACTCACAAAATGAGGTGCAAATTGCTCGACTGAAATACAGTGGTGGAGGTGATTGGTATAATGATCCTTCAGGTGAAGTTAATTTATTGAAATATGTTCAGAATGTAACTGGCATAAAAACTAAACCTGAATATGTATTCGTTGATATTAATTCGGACAAAATTTTCAGTTATCCAATTTTGTTTTTGACTGGACACGGTAACATCACTTTTTCAGATGCGGAAGCAAAGCGACTTCGAAAGTATCTTGAAAATGGAGGTTTCCTTTTTGCCGATGATGATTATGGAATGGATCAAGCTTTTCGCCGTGAAATGAAAAAAGTTTTTCCTGATCAACAAATGCAAGAAGTCCCGTTTAATCATCCTATATATCATTCGTACTTTAAGTTTGAGAAAGGACTTCCAAAAATTCACGAACACGATAAAAAACCACCTCAAGGTTTTGGTTATTTTATAAATGGTAGATTATGTGTTTTTTATGCTTATGAAAGCAATCTTGGCGATGGTTGGGTCGAACCAGAAGTTTATAATGATCCACCAGAAATTCGAGAACTTGCACTGAAAATGGGAACAAACATTATTGTATATGCATTGACACATTAAAACTTTTAATGAATTATGAGCGAAGAAAGACTAAAAAATTTTTTCAACAAACTTGACGATTTAAGAAAGCAACTCACTTTTATTCACCTTACTGAAGGTTTAATTAAAACTCTTTTGTGGTTCACAATTTTCTTCTTCTTCATCTCACTAATTGAGTTTTTCTTTTCACTTGAAAAAAATTTTCGATTAATTCTTTTCATTTCAATTTTAATTTCGTTATTAGGTCTTATAGTATATTTCATCACAATTCCTTTACTAAGGTCTTTAAGAAAGAAAAAGGAAGAAGTTTATCTTAGCCTCGGACAATTAATTGGTTTACATTTCTCTCAGATAAAGGATAAGCTTGTAAACATTCTTCAGCTAATTTTTTCTTTAGATAAATCAAATTATTATTCAAAGGATTTAACCTTCGCAGCAATTGAACAAAATCTTAATTACTTTAATCAGTTCAATTTCAACGAAGTTATCAATAAAGAAAAAATCAAAAAGTATTTGAAATATTTTTTGGTAACCGTTACAATTTTTACGCTCCTTGGATTAGCTTTTCCTGATTTACCTTTCGCTTCGTATCGAATTTTAAATTTCAATAAGGATTTTGTTAAGCCACCAGAATTTTACATAGTAATTGAACCTGGAAATAAAAAAATTACAAAAGGGGAAAACTATTCGTGTCGAATTAAAACAATTGGAAAAGAATTAGGAAAGATTGACCTTTATTATAGTTTCGAAGGAATGGAAATTTTTGACAAAGTGAGTTTAGAAGCAGATTCAATTGGAGAATTTAAATACACATTTGTTGCACCACCGAGGTCATTCAAAATTTATGCTGAAGCTAAAAATGTAAAAAGTGAAATCTATTCAGTTGAAGTGATAAACTATCCAGTAATAAAAGAACTTTCACTGAAAATCTTTCCACCTTCTTACACAAAACTACAACCACAATTTTATGAAGACGATGGTAATATCAACACAATCAAAGGTTCGACAATCGAACTGAACATTAAGTCAAGTAAAACATTAGGAAACGCTAAAATTCTTTTCGATGATTCAACATCAATTAAAATGAATGTGTCTGGTTTTAGTGCCTCTGTAAAATTTAGAGCTACAAAAAGTGGTAGTTATAAAATTCTTATCACTGATAGTGAAGGTTATCCAAATCTTAATCCTGTTGAATACCAAATTAATTTAATTGAAGATTTAGCTCCATCAATTTCTTTAATTATACCTCAAGGTACAGTTGATTTGACAGAAAATATGCGAGTACCTCTTGTCTTTAGAATTAAAGACGATTATGGTTTTAGTAAGTTGACATTAAACTATCGTTTATCATACTCGAGATATGAACAACCAAAAGAAAAATACACAACCATACAAATTCCATTTGGAAATTCATTAGATACAACAATTACCTACATTTGGAATTTATCGAGTCTAAATCTTGTAACAGATGATGTTGTAAGTTATTATCTCGAAGTATTTGATAATGATTTTGTAAGCGGACCAAAATCAGCACAAACTCAATTAATGCAAGTTAGAATTCCTTCATTGGAAGAAATCTTAGCTGAAGGAAATGAAAAGTTTGAAAATACAATTCAAGACGCAAAGTCCATTCAAAAAGAAGTAGAAGATTTAAAACAAAAACTTGAAGAGCTTGACAAAGAAATAAAAACACCAAAAGATTTAAAGCAACAAGATAAACTAAGTTGGGAAGAACAAAAGAAAACTCAAGACCTAATCAAGAAACATGAAGAGGTGCTTCAAAAGGTTGAGAACCTTCAACAACAATTAAATGAACTTCAAAACAAGTTGAATGAAAACAAAACGCTTTCAAAAGAAACGCTCCAAAAATTTATGGAGCTTCAAGAATTATTAAATCAACTTGACTCAAAAGAATTGAAAGAAGCAATTCAAAGATTAAACGAAGCATTAAAATCGTTGAACCGACAAATGCTTCAAGAAGCATTGAAGAATTTTCAATTCAATGAAGAAAATTTTAGAGCAAGTATTGAAAGAACTATTGAACTATTGAAACGAATTCAAATCGAACAGAAAATGGATGAAGCCTTAAAGCGACTTGAACAAATGAATCAAAAACTTGACGAGTTAATGAACGAACTTGAAAACACAAATCCAAACGATCAACAAAAGTTAAATGAACTAAGCAAGAAGCAAGATCAACTAACAAAAGACATCGAGAACTTGGAGAAAAATCTTGAAGACTTACAGGAAAGGATGGAACAATTTCAGGACGAAATGCCAACTGAAGAAATGAAGAAGTTAGCTGAAGAGTTTATGTCGCAAAATCCTCAACAATGTTCTCGTCGTTCATCTGAACAAATGAAAAGAGGTGATGTTAAGAGTTCCAAAGAAAATCAGAAAAATTTGAAATCAAGTTTTGGCAAGTTGCAAGAAGGTCTCAACCAACTTAAGCAAGAAATGATGCGTAATCAGATGATGCAAACAATGATTCAATTACAAAGAATTACAAATGATTTAATCTCTCTTTCAAAGCAACAAGAAAATCTGAAAAATCGAACTTCATCCACTGAACCATCATCACCACAGGTTAATGAAATTACACGAAAGCAAGCAGAACTGATGGAAAATCTCAAAAAATTAATTGACCGAATGATTGAGCTTTCAAATAAAACTTTTGCAATTACTCCTGAAATGGGTCGTGCTGTAGGCAAAGCAATGATTAATATGAACGAGTCAATTGAAAATTTATTGAACAGAAATCTTTCTATCTCTTCTCAATCACAAAAAGATGCTATGGGAAATTTGAACGAAGCAGCTGACTTAATTCAAGATATGCTTCAAAACATGATGCAAGGAGGTCAGGGTGGTGGAATGATGTCTTTCATGCAAAGACTTCAACAAATGGCTCAACAACAAATGAATTTGAATAATCTTACTCAAATGTTGGGTCAAGGTAAGCTTTCTATGGAACAACTTTCTCAGTTGCAAAGACTTGCAGCTGAACAGGAAATGATTCGTAAATCCCTCGAAGAGCTTAATCGTGAAATGAAAGAAGCAGGTCAATCAAGTCGTTTACTTGGCGATTTAGAAGATGTGGCAAAGAAAATGGAAGAAGTTGTTCGAGAGTTAAAACAAAACAATGTAAGCGATGATTTGATTCAAAAACAAGAAAGAATACTTACAAGACTCTTAGATGCAACTCGTTCAATGAATGAAAGAGATTATGAGAAAAGAAGAGAATCTAGACCAGGTGAACAAATTTCTGGTAAACCACCAGAAGATTTAAAACTCAATCAAGATGATTTGATTTCAAAAATTCGACAAGATTTGCTTAAGGCGCTTGAAGAAGGATATGCAAAGGATTATGAAATTTTAATTCGTAAATATTTCGAAGCGTTGCAAAAACAAAAATTACTTATGCGATAAATTCTCGATGAAAAATTCGAATTCAACTTTTGTAAATTTGTTTTGAGCATATATGGAAAATTTTGAAGAGCAAATAAATCCAGAAGAACATAGAAATTCACTCGAAATAATCCCATCACAAAAAATTTTGATGGGTGTTTGTTCCGCTTTTGGTAACTACATAAACTATAATCCTAATTTAGTGAGACTAATTGTTTTGCTTTTGTTTTTGCTTTTGGGTCAACCAATACTTTTGATTTATGCAGCTTTCGGAATTTTACTCCCACACAATGACCAAAAACAAATTCCTTCAGAAAGTATTTCGAAAAAGTTAGTTGCAAATATCTTTCTTTTCGTCGGTTTGGTTCTTTTACTCTTGATGCAAATGGATGTGATTAAATTGAAAGAAGTTTTTGAGTTTGCAGCAGAAAGAATTGATTCTTTCACATTACTTGTTTTCAGCATTGCTCTTTTGATTAACGGTTTTCAAAAAGAGAAATTGGAAATGAACCAACAAAATGAAAAAACATTAAAACTTTCAGATAAAAAATTAATATTTGGTGTATGCGGTGGACTTGCAGAATACTTGAATATCAATCCAACAATAATGAGAATTATCTGGATAATTTTTGGAATTACTTCTTTAGGTGTGGCAATTATTATTTATATAATTTTAAGATTTATCATTCCATCAAAAAATAGTTATTGAATTTATGTCTGACACTTACTCTATTCAATTCAAGTTAGGAATTGCAGGAATAATTTCGAGTTTAATCTGGATTGCAGTTAAATTTGGTTTGTTCACTCTAACTGAGCATGAATGGATAAGTTTGAGTGGAGTCATTTTTAGTTTAGTGATTTTTATACATTTCTATGGTTCAGAAAAAATAAACCTTGTTTTAATCTCTTCGATTTTATTTTTCTTTTCAGTTACATTTTTTCTTTACTTTTATCAAACAAGAGATTTTGTTAATCGGTCAAATTTCGATTTTAATTATTTGATTTATGGTGTTGGATTTGCTCTCGGCTCAGTTTTATTAAGTTTAGTTTTTAATGAAAAAGTAAATTCCAGATTCAAAGTTTTTTTAACTTCAATTGTTCTTCTTTTTGGAGCAATAATTTATTTATTAGTTGAATTTCAATTGCCAAATCTTCGAAATCAATTTCAGTTTTTGTTGTCCTTCTCTGAATACATTAATTGGACAATTTCGATTCTAATTTTATTAATTGTCATTCTGCAGTTGAAAGAAGTTTTCTTAAATGTGAAAGAAATAATTAAGAAAAAAGAAAATGCTCAGATTTCTTGAACGACTTGGGAAATCGGTACTCAATTTTTTAGATGAGTTTGGAGAAATAAGCATTTTATTCTTCAAAATACATTTACATTTGAATCGAGTTTTTCGAGATAGAAGATTAATTCTAAAACAAATGGAACATATTGGAGTTGATTCAATTCCGCTTGTAATTGTTATTGCAATTTTTACTGGGGCAGTTTCAGCATGGCAAGCTGCATATCAATTGAAAGGACTTGCACCACTTTCATTTATTGGCGGTGCAACTGTTCGTGCAGTGATAACTGAGCTTGGTCCTGTTTTGACAGGAATTGTAATCGCAGGAAGAGTCGGTGCTTCGATAGCAGCAGAACTTGGAACGATGAAAGTTACAGAACAAATTGATGCACTCGAAGCAATGTCAATAAATCCTGTACGATATCTTGCAATGCCAAGATACTTAGCATCATTAGTGATGATGCCATTGCTTGTAATATTTGCAAATGTTATCGCAACTTTTGGTTCTTTCCTTGTTTCGAATTTTTTCCTTGACATTTCACCTTATGTTTACATCGAATCAGTTAGAAGTTTTTTTGCAATTGGTGATTTTATTTATGGAATTGTAAAAGCAACTTTCTTTGGAGCTGTAACTGCTTTAATTGGTTGTCACATTGGATTTAAAACAGAAGGTGGTGCTGAAGGTGTTGGGCTCTCAACTATTAGATCTTTCGTAATTTCAGCAGCGTCAATTCTTATTTTAGATTATATCCTTTGGAATCTTTTCTTCTAATTCAAAGAAATTTCGTCTTAGTGAACTTTACTATTTTTTTAATTGTTCAATGACTTGACTTTGTACCAATTTTTAAATTCTTATGAAATCATTGCTATCACTAAAAAAATATTTTGCACGATACAAGACAACAATCTATCTCGGTTTTTTATTCATCTTTCTATCTAATATCACGAGTGTTTATGTACCATTATTCATTCGAGATGGGATTGATGAACTTCGCAGACAAATTTCGTCACCTGAATTGATTAAATATGCCTCATTGATAGTTGGTGTAACTTTTGTTAGTGGAGTATTTCGATTTTTAATCAGACAAACGATAATTGTTACTTCAAGAAAAATTGAATTTGATTTGAGAAATGATTTTTGGTCACATCTTCAAAAGCTTTCGCTTCGATATTATCAGAATACAAAGACTGGCGATATAATGGCTCATGCAACAAATGATATTAATGCAGTAAGAAATTTTGTCGGTCCAGCTGTGATGTATTCTTTTGATACTTTTACTCTTTTTGTATTTACTCTTGCTTTAATGTTTTCAATTGATGTTGAACTTACATTCTTGTCTTTACTACCTTTTCCAGTTCTTTCGATTTTTGTCTACTATTTCGGTAAAAAAATTCATATCCTTTTCACAAAAATCCAAGAACATTTTTCTATTCTCACTGCTAAAGCACAAGAAAATTTGAATGGTATTAGAATAATAAAAGCTTATGTTAGAGAGGAATCGGAAATTAATCACTTTAGAAAATTGAGTTACGAGTATTTCAGAAAAAACATTAACAAGATAAAAGTGGATGCACTTTTTCATCCAGTTTTATTTTTAACAATTGGAAGTTCAATAATTATTATCATGTGGTTCGGTGGAATGAAAGTGATTAATGGTAACTTATCTCTTGGTGAACTCACCGCATTTGTTCTCTATATGGGTTATTTGATTTGGCCTGCAATTGCCTTCGGGTGGATAACTAATTTGACACAACAAGCTGCTGCATCACAAAAACGATTGAATTCTATTTTCGCAATTGAACCTGAAATTAAGGATAGCAATCTGACCGATTATTCAATCAATTCTCTTAAAGGTGAAATTGAATTTCGTAATGTTTCTTTCAGATATCGTGATAATCTTCCATTTGTTTTGAAAAATATTAATCTGAAAATTCCTGCAGGTTCAACATACGCAATTATTGGTCATACTGGATGTGGCAAAACTTCTTTCGTTAATTTACTTGCGAGATTTTACGATGTAACAGAGGGACAGATTTTGATTGATGGATACGATATCAGAACAATTCCTTTGAAAGTTTTAAGGGAAGAAATTTCTTTCGTTCAGCAAGAAACTTTTCTTTTTTCAGACACACTTAAAAACAATATTGCTTATGGATTGAATGGAATAACTTCTGAAGACGAATTCAATCATCGAATTGAAGAGGCAATAAGAATTGCTCACTTAATTCCTGATATAGAATCTTTTCCAAAGGGTATTGAAACAATTATTGGCGAGAGAGGAATTACTCTTTCAGGTGGGCAGAAACAAAGAACTTCAATCGCAAGAGCAGTTGCAAAAGGAGGTAAAATTTTAATTTTAGACGATTGCTTATCAGCAGTAGATACCAACACCGAAGAAATTATATTAAGTAATTTGAAAAAATTCATGAAAGGTAGAACTTCTATAATCATAAGTCATAGAATTTCCACAATAAAAGATGCCGATTTAATAATTGTTCTTGACAAAGGAACAATTGCAGAAAAAGGAACTCACGAAGAACTGCTTGCATTGGATGGAATTTATTCAAGAATATATCAGAAACAATTACTCGAAAAAGAATTAGAGGAAATTTGATGTCAGATTTTTTTCAAGATGATGAAGTAATTGGCAAAGCTTATGACTCTCGTTTGATGAAACGACTTCTGAAGTATGTTAAACCATACAGAGGTTATATTTTTCTTGCTATTTTCCTAAATATAGTAACTGCAGCACTTGAACCTGTTCGACCATATCTCACTAAAATTGCAGTTGATGAATACATCTCTGTTGGTGATTCAAAAGGACTCTTACTAATCATTTTGTTGATTTTATCTTCACTTATACTTCAAGCGATAATTGAATATGCTATGACCTTTGCTACTCAGTACATGGGGCAGAAAACTTTGTTCGATTTAAGAATGGAAATATTTCAACACCTCCAAAAACTTTCCCTGAAATTTTTTGATAAAAGTCCCGTTGGTCGGTTAGTTACTCGAGTTACTAATGATGTTGAATCTTTGAGTGAATTATTTTCATCTGGTATTGTCATGATTTTTAGTGATGTTTTTATAATCATTTGGATATTTGTTTTCATGATGGTGATGAGTTTTGATTTAGCACTTGTAACGATGAGCGTAATTCCTGTTTTGATTTATGCAACTTTCCTTTTTAGAAAAAAAGTTAGGGCAAACTACCGAGATGTAAGAAAACATCTTGCAAGACTTAATTCTTATATGCAAGAACATATTTCTGGAATGAGTGTAGTTCAACTTTTTAATAAAGAAGAAGAGGAATTCAAAAAATTCAAAAGTATTAATGAAGATTATCGAGATGTGAACATTAAATCTGTTTTTTATCATGCTGTTTTCTATCCTTTTGTTGAATTGATTAGTGCAATTGCAGTTGGATTGATTATTTGGTATGGTGGTGGTGAAGTTGTTCAAAAAAATATTTCACTTGGAGTATTATTCGCATTCATTCAATATACCGAAATGTTTTTCCGTCCTGTTCGTGATTTAGCTGAAAAGTATAACATACTTCAAACTGGAATGGCTTCTTCTGAAAGAATTTTCAAACTGCTTGATACAAAAATTTTTATTAAAAATCCGGAGAATCCAATCGTATTGAATAATCTAAAAGGCAAAGTGGAATTTAGAAATGTTTGGTTTGCTTATGATAATGAAAATTATGTGCTGAAAGATGTATCCTTTGTGATAAATCCTGGGGAGACAGTTGCGATTGTTGGGGCAACTGGTGCTGGGAAATCGAGCATTATTAATATCCTTCTTAAATTTTATGAAATTAATAAAGGACAAATCTTAATTGATGATATTGATATCTCTCAAATTGATGAAAAAGAACTTAGAAAACATATTGCATTAGTACTTCAAGATGTAATTTTATTTAGTGGTGATATTAAATCAAATATCAATCTGTGGAATGACCAAATACCTTTTGAAAAAATCTTAGAAGCTGCAAAAATAGTTGGTGCCGATTCGTTCATTCAAAAACTTCCAAAAAAATATGATGAAGAAGTAAAAGAAAGAGGCGCTACTCTTTCGCTTGGTCAAAAACAGTTGATTGCTTTTGCAAGAGCTCTTGCTTATGACCCAAAAATTTTAATCCTTGATGAAGCTACTGCTTCAATTGATACTGAAGCTGAAAGAATGATACAAAAAGCAATGACAAAACTTCTGAAAGGTAGAACTTCCATTGTTATAGCTCACAGATTATCAACTATTCAAAACTCAGATAAAATTATTGTTTTGCACAAAGGTCAAATTAGAGAGATGGGTAACCATTACGAGTTACTCGAGCTAAAAGGAATTTATTATAGATTATATCAGTTGCAGTATAAAGATCAAGAGATTGGTGTGTAATTGAGAGTCTGATAGAGTGAGAAAAATTTTTAGTTAAATTTTTTTATCAAACAATTTTACAATCAATTTGTTCTCACTTTCTCTAATTCTAAGTTTTAAGAAATAAAAAGTCGGGCTAAACCCGACTTTCTTCGTAAAAGAATTTATATAGTTAAACAGAGAAGGTTAATTTCGGTAAAAGTAGATTGCACCAGGATTTATTTTAGTTTCAAATTTTTTCAAATAATTTCCATTCTTATCAAAAATTTTTACTTCACCATTTTGAACGAAATTTTTCGGATTGCCAACATACAAACGCTGATTAATCTCATCGTAAGCAATTGAATACGCAATCCCATACATATCATTTATTGTCATACCACTAATGAAAACTGTATCAGTGTTTTTATTATTTAAGTTTATTCTACCAATTCCTTTGTCGTTAATGTAATAGAGCAAGTTATCTTTTGTTAAAGCAAAGTCTTGCGGATGATGAGAAAGTATGATGGAATCCGTTTTAGTTAATGTGTTTGGATCAACGAAGTAATATCCACCAAGTGAAGTTGCACTAAAGAAATCTCCAGAACATCCAATTAAAATTCTTCCATCATTCGATAAACTAACGAACCTCGGATTTCTACCAACTTGAATTGTCCTAATTACTGAATTTGAATTTAAATCAATGACAGAAATAGAATTACCATTACCCAAATCTGAATTTGCAACAAATAACTTAAAGTTTGCATAAGCAATTCCTTCTGGATATTTGCCCACTGGAATTTCTCGAACGATACTTAAAGTTGAAGGATTGAATTCAATTACAGAATGTTTATTGAAACTCGTAACAAATCCTCTTGATGAATTCAAAATAAAAATTTCTCTTGGACTGCCATTTTGACCAAGATTAATTATTCCCAAAGATTGACCTGTTTGTAAATCAATCACTTCAATTTTATTACTCCCATCAACTGCTACATATCCTTTGTTCTCGAAGATGTACATGCTGTTTGCGTTATCACCAATAATTCTTTGATTTTTTTGAGAATAAAAGTTTGTAATTGTTTGTTCGGTAGATGGGTCATAGAAAGTAATTTCACTATTGTTTTGCATGTACAAACCTTCGTTGATTACAAAAACACCTTTTGTGACTGGATTGGTTGGTTCAGTCGAATTTTCTTTTGAGCAAGAATAAAAAATAAATGAAGCGATAAGTAGTGTAAAAAGTATTTTGAATTTCATTTTATACCTCCATTTGAATTGTTAGACGATACTCTCGCCCCGGCATGGGGAAAGATTGAATTAATTGGTAAGAAGTGTTGAAAAGATTTTGAATTAATAGATTTAATCGAAAATGGTATGAGTTGATTGAATAATAAAATGTTGAAGAAAGATTTGAAATAATCACTGGATCAAGTGAGAATAGGACATCGTTATCTTCAGTGACAAACCTTCGGCTGTAGTAAGTTGATGAAAACTCAAATTCGATGGATTTCAATTTGTAATAAAAAATAAGTGAAGCTTTGTGCTTAGGAATGTAAGGAAGTTGTTTGTTATAAGATTGATCATTTAAGGTTAATCTCGATTTTTTCAGAGCATTTGTGAAAGTATAATTTGCCCCAATAGAAAAATTGTTGCTTAATTTTATTTGTTCGATGTTCAGCTCAATTCCATTTGATTTGATTCTTCCAAGATTAGTGGGACTGAAAAAAGCTACTCGTTGTGGTCTCCAGATAATTTTGTTTTGTACATCAAAAGTGAAATAGGTGAATTCAAACAGAAAATTTTCGTTTTCATATCGAGTCCCGATTTCGTAGTTCAAAATATTTTCTGGTTCAAGTTCACGATTGGTAAGTGAGGTTAGTCTGGAGAATGAGTATTCATAAAAATTCGGTACTCGTATACCTGTTCCAACATTTGCATACGAACTTAGTCCTAATGACTTAACATTGATAGAACTACCAAATCTAAAATTTGGAAACTTGTAAATTTTGTTATGAGAATTAAAATGATTTTCAACATAATTGAGAGAAACAAACAAAGATGATTTGAAGATAAGGTTTTCTGCAAATTTTTTATCATAACTTAATTTTAGATTAGAGCTAAAGTTTTTTCTCAACAAATTTTCTTGATTAACATAACCATCATCTCTTTTTTCATTTTTATCAAAAAACTCTATGCTCTTTGAAAAACCAAAAGTAAATACAAAATTTTTTGTGAAATGATTAAAGAATAATTTTGAGTTAATTGAGTTTTCTTTTAGTAAGTATTCTTTTGTTTTGAGATTTATTGAAAGAAGGGGATCGTCAATCTTCATTTGATTGTTGTTGTATCCTAAGATTACATTCATAAAAATATCATCCGATAGAAAAACTTTTGAATTGATTGAGGAAGAAAAATTTTTTTCTCTTTCTCTTGTTCCGCTGTTGTTATGTCGATTCGATGAGACAAAGTTTGGAAGTCCCATCTGCTTATCCATAAAATGCAAGAATGAATTAATCAAAACAGGTCGGTTGAAAATATTCAAATTGTTGATTAACGCAGTGCTTAGTGAGTTTTGATTCACATCAGCGTTATGTCGAATTCCTGTTTCGTCATTGAACTTATATTCGTAATCATTTTTCGCTGATTTTTTTGAGAAGTTAATTTTATAATAAGTGTTAAGTTCATAACCACTTGTTTTCAATTGAAATCCACGAAAACCAAAACTACCAATTTGAAATTTGAAGATTGATTTTGAAGTATCATTTTTTTCAAAAGGATTTAGTTCAATTGAATTGCCAAAAGAATTGTTGTTAATTGGTTCAAAGTCATTACTTTTTTTAATGATGATTTCACTTATTTCATCAGATGAGAATTTGCTGAAGTCAAAAACACCATTTAATGAGTTGTTATAGTTAATTCCATTAATAAAAACAGAAGTGTATTCTGAACCTGAACCTCTAATTGAAATTGTTTGTAAACTTCCTTCACTTCCATAAGATTTAGTGAATATTCCAGGTCGAGATGAAACTAAGTTGCCAATTGAAACAGATGATAGTTGTTCTGACAATTTTATTTTCTTAACAAATCCACTGGAAAGATTGTCGAAATAATTCAAGCGATCAATGATGTAGATTTCACTCATCGAATAAATTTTAGAAGTGTCTTCAAAGTGAAAAATCGAGGAATGTAATCTGTAGGAAGAATTACTTATTGAGAATAACTCGATTACAAAATTTCCTATAATCAAGGTGATTAGTTTTAGTTTCATTTCTATCAAGCATTAATTTTTTTTAAAACAAAAAACCTCTTCGAGTGAAGAGGTTTAAAAAACTCATAATTGAGTCTTAGAAACCTTCCTTTCCCTCGAAGGAAAAAGTTTCGAAACTTTGCTGGCAGGTCTCCTGACTTGTGCAACACCATTGACGCCTTCCCATTCCGATTGAAATCGAAACAGTGGCTTTTTGTCAATGGTTATAGGCACTCACAGTTGCGGGGCAGTAGCGGATTTTCACCGCTTTCCCTTTTAACCATTCAGGACCAGCAAAGTTATCAAAGAACTCGTGCAAACTTAAAAAAGATTAATTTTTAAAGTCAAATAACATTAAGCAAGAATTTTAACTATTCAATTGCTTTTTCGTACTTGGAGAAAATTTTTTGTTCAAATAAATCAAGAATTCTGAAAACAAAATCATTAGTATCCACATCACAATAATTCCGATTATCGTTTCAAGTACATTACATTTATAACCGAGAAAATCTTTAACACCTCGATTCCACGAACTTCCATAAAGCAACATCACATGAACAACATAAATCCATAATGAATTTTTGCTTGCGTTGTACAAAAATTTCGGAATTTTTTTAACATATAATGATAAAACAGAAAAAAGACTTCCAAAGATTAGAACAGTTCCAAATCGAGCGTAGAATAGTGCAGGGCTTGTTGTCCAAAAAGTTGAGAGATTGAAAAATTGCAACTCAAGAAAATTTATTAAGAAAGCTGAAAAGATGAAGATAATTCCTATTTTGAGTTGCACCTTAGTAAGGTGAATCATATCGTTCAAAAATCCTTTTCGTTGGAAATAAATTCCAACTGCACCACCTAAGAACAGATAAGCTCCCCAGGGAAAGAGTGGAAATAACGAACCAGTTCTTTGTGAAAACCAAGAGGAAATTTGCAGTGGAAAATATTCTTCCCAATCAACTAAAGTTGAAAGTTGTTTACCAAGCAAAAATAAAATTGAAATACCAATCAGATATCTCGCAGCATCATACTTAAACTTTCTTGCAAGCATTTCCATTCCAAGAAAAATCAAAAGGCTTGCACCAATCAACTGAAGAATATCTACTGCATAAAAAAGTTGAATCATTTGATAGGTTACATGTTCCCAATCAATGATTGTCGGAGTGGGAGATTTCATCAAATAACCAATTAAAATTAGAAGCAAAGCTCTTTTGATGGTTTTGATTTTAATTTGTTTGAACTTCTCAGGAGAGTCAGTCCGTCTGAATCTAACACCATAAACAAAACCAGATGCGAAGAGAAATAATGGAGCCGTTAATCCTCGAAAAAATAACCAAGTATTAAATCCAATTGAGTCAGGTCTACGGAATTCTTGACTTAATAAAACATCAACTGTGTGACCATGAACCATTAAAAAAATTGCACAAAAACGAAGCAAATCAATATAAATTACTCTTTGAGACCTTAAATTCTCTGACAATTCTTCTCCCACTATTGATTGAAGAAATTAAAAAATCATAATATCAACTGAACTTAGTTAACTAATGCATTAATCAAAGTTATTGTTTATCAGTTTCTTTTTTAATTTTTTCTTCTAAGGTTTCTCTCATTCTATTGATTGTTTTCACAACTAAGAACAAAGCAAATGCGATGATTAAAAAATTTATTAGTGTAGTAATAAAATTACCATAAGCCCACACAACTGCACCAGTTTGTTTTGCTTCTTCAAGTGAAGCAACTGGTCCACCTTTTAATACCAAAAACAAATCTTTGAAATCTACTCCACCAATCAAAAATCCAAGCGGTGGCATTATGATATCATTAACAAGTGAATTAACCACTGTTCCAAAGGCAGCACCTAAAATAATTCCTACTGCCATATCAATCATGTTACCTTTGAGAGCAAACTTTTTGAATTCGTTGAACATTTTTACCTCCGTATTTTTACTTATTATTTTTATTTTGCTCTAAAATAAGGAATGAATAAAAATGATGAAAATTATTAAAATAATTTTGATTGTTTCACTTATAATTTTTGTTGTTGGATGTTTTCCAACTCATTCAGTAGAGAAAGAAAGTGAAGCAGGATTTTTGATGGGCATTTGGCATGGATGGATTGCACCAATTTCATTAATCATAGGAATTTTTGATTCAAATATTAGAATTTATGAAACGAACAATTCTGGTTGGTGGTATGACCTCGGTTTTTACATTGCAGTGATTGCAGGCTTCGGTGGACTTGCACTTCGTAGACGCAAGAAGAATTCAAATTTTTAATAACAAAAGATTTTTCTAAATGTTATTCAATTGTGAAATAATAAAAATCTGAATTCAATTAATTTTGTAAAAAAGAGGAGTGATAATGAAAGTAAAAAGAATTGGAATTCTGACTGGTGGAGGAGATTGTCCAGGACTTAACGCAGTGATAAGGGGAGTAACTAAACCAGCAATTGAAATGGGAATGACGGTTATTGGTATTGAAGATGGTTTTGAGGGATTAGTGGAAGGTAAGATGCACGAACTAACGAATAGAGATGTTTCTGGAATAATTAACATAGGTGGAACAATCTTAGGCTCATCTAATAAAGGTGACCCATTTCACTGGCCTATAGATAATGGTGAAAAAATTGTAATCGAAAACAAAGCAAAACTGGCTGTGAAAAATTATAAGGGTTGGGGATTAGATTGCTTAATTGTTATTGGTGGTGATGGTTCTATGCATATTTCCTCTAAATTGATGAAACTTGGTTTGAACATTGTTGGTGTACCTAAAACAATTGATAACGATTTGTATGGAACAGATTTAACATTTGGTTATGACTCGGCAGTATTCGTTGCAACTGAAGCAATTGATAGACTTCATACAACAGCCTCTTCACATCATCGTGTGATGGTAATTGAAGTGATGGGAAGGTATGGTGGTTGGATTGCTTTAGGTGCTGGTATTGCTGGTGGTGCTGATGTGATATTGATTCCAGAAATTCCATTCAAATGGGAAGATGTAGCAGAAAAAGTTATCGAGAGAAGTACTAAGGGAAAAAGATTTAGCATTGTTTGTGTTGCTGAAGGTGCAAAACCTGTTGGTGGTCAAATTGTAATTCAAGAAAAAGATAAGAAGAGAACCGATCCAATTAGATTTGGAGGAATTGGCCACTTAGTTGGAAGAAAAATTGAAGAGATGACAGGACTCGAAACAAGAGTTACCATACTTGGTCATTTGCAAAGAGGTGGTAGTCCAACTCCATTTGATAGAATTTTAGCTACTCGTTTTGGAACTCATGCAATTGAGATTGTTGCAAAGAAGAAATTTGGTCACATGGTTGCTTTGAAAGGTGATAAGATAGTTTCAATTCCAATTCGTGATGCAATTAAAAAGAAGAAACTTGTTCCAGTTGATTGTCAAATGATTAAAACGGCAGTCCGTGTTGGTACTTCATTTGGAAATAATGAATTGACAAGTTGGTGATTTTACTCGCTAAAAATTTCTTTCTCAATTCTTGAATATTCTTCAGAGAGGTTTGACCATTCTTCAACAAACTGGTCAATTCTCTCTGAAATTTCTTTGTATTCTTGAAAAATATTTCGATCTGGTGGGACAAGTTCGGGTTGAGTAAAAAATTTTTCTAAAGATTTTTTATGTTCTTCGAGTCTTGAAATTTCGTTTTCCAAAAATTCAATTCTCTTCCTCAGTTCTTTTGTGAGTGAATAAAATTTTTGTCTTTTTTCAGCTTCAATTCGTCGTTGAACCTTTCGTTGATTTAGATTCGCCTCTTTACTTTTTAAATCCAATGACTTTGAATTTACATTCTCAAAATTTTCTTCAACTTTTCTTCGTTGAATTAAATCATCAAGATTTCCATAGTAAAGCTTAAGCGAATTGTTCTTAATCTCAATTACTTTATTCACAATTGGATTAACGAAATCAACATCGTGAGAAACAATTATTAAAGTTCCATCATAATCAATCAAAGCATCTTGAAGAATTTTTTTCGATTGTCGATCTAAGTGATTTGTTGGTTCATCAAGAATTAGGAAGTTTGATTTTTGAAGTAAAATTTTCAACAAAACTAATCGGCTTTTTTCACCGCCTGAAAGTACAGCAACTTTTTTGAAGACATCATCACCATGAAACAAAAAACAACCCAAAAGTTTTCGAACCTGTCCCTGAGTTTTTTCGGGATCAATATTTTCTACTGTTTCGAGAACTGTTTTATTTAAATCAAGTTCTTCAATTAAGTTTTGCGAATAGTAGCCAATGATAACATTATGACCATAAATTTTCCTTCCAAAAGAAATTTCCTCTTTATCAGCTAAAATTTTTGAAAGTGTACTCTTGCCAGAACCATTCAAACCAACAATTGCAATTTTATCACCTTTATCAACTTGAAGATTAATGTCTTTAAGAACAAGTTTTTCGTTGTAATATTTAGAAACATTCTCAAGCTTAACTACAACTTTTCCACTTGGAGGTATATTATCAAAATTAAAATTGACTGTTTCTTCATCATCAGGTATTTCAATCTTATCTAACTTCTCGAGCATTTTAATTCTGCTTTGAACTTGTCTCGCTTTAGTTGCTTTATATCTAAATCGTTCAATGAATCTTTCAATATGTCTGATTTTTTTCTGTTGATTTTTATACTCGAGATATAACTGATTTTTTTGTTCTTCTTGATATTTGTAAAAACTTTCAGCGTTACCGTTAAATAAAATTACTTTGCCAAAGGAAAAACCAAGAGTTTTATCGGTTACTGAATTAAGAAAATGAGTATCGTGAGATATGACGAGTAATGCACCTTTGAATTTTTTCAGATAAGAAATGAGAAACTCAAGTGAGTCGAAATCAAGATGATTTGTAGGCTCATCGAGCAAAAGTAAATCTGCATTTGAGAGAAGCAACTTGGCAATAGCAACTCTTACTCTCCAACCTCCACTAAATTCCGATAGCTTACGAGAAAAATCGTTTTCAATAAAACCAAGTCCAAGTAAAACTTTTATTGCTTCAGCTTTGTAAAGTTCTGGTTTTAATTGATGCAGTCTTGATTGAATTCGGTCAAGTTTATCAATAAGAGATTTGTTTTGAGATATTTTTAATTCATCTAAAATTCTTTTTTCTTCTGATTCGAGTTCAAAAATTTCACGATTTGCTTTGTAAACTTCGTTGAATAATGTTTCATCAATTACTTCGCTAATGTAGTCTTGTGGAAGGTATCCGATGTTCAAACCTTTCTGAAAATTTACTGAACCAGATTCAGGTTCTATCTCTTTTGCTAAAATTTTAAGTAAAGTAGTTTTACCACAACCGTTTGGACCTACCACACCAATTTTGTCAGAGGGATTTATTTTAAAAGAAACGGAATGAAATAAATATTCGCCAGAAAATTGAACAGATATATTTTCAACAGAAACCATTAATCAAGATTCATTTTTATTAGAATGTTTCCTTGCAAAATCAATTGATTCCTGAAGTGCATTTAGAAATTTATCAAAATCTTCTTTATAGAGAAAGATTTTGAATTTTTCTATATCAGTTTCATTCCGTTTCTTCTCGGTAATTGTGATATACAATTCGGCAGTATTTTTAGTTGGACGGACATCAAAATAGTAAGTTCGTTTTCCTGCTTTAACTATTTTGGTAAATATTTCGGGATTATACTTCTCCACCTTATTACCCTCACACTATTTATTTTCTGATTATAGTGAACTTGTTTGTTGTTATTTGCTCTCCATCTTCGCTATAAGCTACAATGAAATAAATGCCAGTTGGAACAGGTTTGTTGTTTTTATCTTTCCCATTCCAAATCGCAACTCTACCTCCAGGTGTTGTAAATTCTGTAATTAAATCACCTGAAGATGAAAAGATTTTTATAGTAGAATTTTTAACTAAACCATCAATAGTCAAGTTACTAATCTGAGTTTCATTTACGATGAGTGGGTTAGGATAAATTTTTAATTTTTCAAAAGTTTCTTTCGGTTTTATTGAGAAAGAGTTGAAGCTTGCTAAACCATAATCAGTTCCAATGTAAACAGTTCCAGTATTTGGATTGATTGCAATGCTTTTAATGTTGTCATCTGGAAGCGGGGAATTTTTTGTATTGTATTGGGCAAGAAGTTGCGTTCCATCTGAATTTAAAACCCAAACTCCAGTTGTAGTTCCAACCCATTTATTATTAAGTTGATCTACAGTTATACAATTAATGTATTGAGTTCTTAAAATGTACACGCTTGATATTCTCTCAGTTGGTCTTGTTGGGTTAGGGATGATATACATTCCTTGACTTGTTCCAACCCATATTTCATTTCTTAAATCAATTGCCATACTTGTGGGAGTGAAATTTCCAAATTTGTCTTTTGTAATAATGCCCCATCTTGAAGGCATCTTATCATTTTCATTGAAATAAACTAAACCTTCAACATTTTGAAATTGTCCAGCTTTCTCGAGCAAAATCCATTTAGTATCGTTTTGATCAATTAATAAATCTTCAGTCACAGTTAAATTTGGATTGATTTCGTTAACAAAAAATTCCCAAGTAGAATCTTTCGAAAGTTTGATTAAGCTTCTGTTATCACTTGCTCTATAATTCAATAACCAAATGTTGCCTTTAGAGTCTTCAGCAAGAGCTTTAATTACAATAAAGTTTGGATTTTCAATTACTCCATTTAAACCGTTAACATTTGATCTATTAAATCTCACCATTTGCGAGTCGTTTTTAATTCTGAGCATACCTTGACCCCAACTCAATGCCCAAACAGTATTACCCGAAGTAACTTTTACTCTATGATAAGCATTTGAACCTAAAATTGGGTAGTAAGTTGTAGTGAAGTTTTTCCATCCTTCGTTTGACAAACGATAAAATCCTTTCAAAGCCACATCTCTACCAGAAGCAGCCCATACTTGTCCCTTTTCGTCAATTGCTAATGATGGAAAGAAATTTGAGTTTGGTCCTGGAGGATTTAAGAAATATGCTCTTGATGGTTCAATAATCAATAGCCCTTCGTTGGTAGCGATGTAAATTTTGTTTTCAAGGAATTCAACTTCACGAAAGTTGACATAATAATTTTCAAGAACAATGGAAAGATTAAAATTGTGATAGAGTGCAATTACATTATCCGACAAGATAAATAATGAATCACCTTTCACAAGGAAATCATTTATTCTTTTATTTGCAAAGAGAAAATCGAAAGTTGATTGAAAAGAGGAGTTCCTTAGTTTAGCAACACCGTTTGATGTACCAACAAAAATTGTGTCCTTAAATTTTGTTATAACTCTTACATTATTAGATGGTAGGCCATTTTGAGTTGTAAAATTCCACCAACTTTGAGGATCGAGATAATTTGTTAATGAAGATTTTTGAACAGCAATTCCTTTTTCAGTTGCAACCCATATTGTGTCGAGAGGAAGTACATGATTTACTTTCGAGTCAATTCCAAATGAACCTAACTTAGTGTATGTATCACCGAATGACAAAGTGTTTGCGTCAACAATACTCACACCAAAATCCGTACATGCATAAATTTTATTGCCCGAAGATACAAGCTTATTGATTTGTTTTTGTGTTTTATCAGAAAGAGCGATTGTCACAATTGTTCTAAAATTTCCTTCTAAAGGATTGTAAACAGAAATGTAGCCTAACTTACCACCAATCCAGATTTTCCCTGATTTATCTTTTTCAATCGAAGTAATTGATAGTTCTTTCAATCCATTCAATAAGTTAAATTGATTGAAAGAATTTTGTTTAGAATAAAGGAAAATTCCACCAAATGAGCCAGCCCAAATTCCATCGTTTGAACTTGTAATGGAATAAATGTCTGATTGATTTGTATAATTTTCCCACTTGCCTATTTGGGCAGTTGCAAAAGAAAAGTTAAAGAAAATTATAAGAATAGAAATAAAGCGATACATTTAATTTCTCCTGATTAATGGAGTAGAGTTAGGCTCATTAGGTGACTTTCCTGACTTTGTTGTGATTTAATATCTTATTCAATTGAGGCAAATCTAAACCAAATTTACCAAAATTTGAATAATCGTTTCTATGTCCACCATGAAAGTCTGAACCACCCGATTCAAGTAATGAGTTAGCAACACAAAGTTTGTGAAGGTACAATTGACGAGAATGTTTGATAGTGGGATGATAAATTTCTATTCCATCAATTTTTGACTTTATGATTTCTGTTAATTCTCCGTCGGAAAGATTATAAGGATGTGCAAGAAAAGCTAAACCTCCACACGAATGAATTAATTCAATTACTATTTCTTTTGAAGAATGATTTTTCTTCTCATAAGCTTTAGAATAATCACCTAAATATTTTTCGAAAGCTTCGTAATAACTCGAAACTATTTTCTTTTTGATTAATGCAAAGGCAATGTGTGGTCTCGTGATTGGCTTGCTTTCAGAAAATTGCATTACTTCTTCAATCGTAAGATTAACCCCGAGTTTTTTCAAGTTACTTAGAATTCTTTCAGCTCTTTCAAGTCGTTCTAATTTGAATTGTTGTAAATAAAATTTTAAGTCCGAGTTCTTAATATCAATAAAATAACCTAAGATATGAATTTCTTTTCCTCCAATTTCACTGCTTACTTCGACACCAGGAATATTTGTAATTCCATACTTTTCACATACTTCATTTGCTAATTCAACTCCTTCGATTGTATCGTGATCAGTTATTGAAATTACTTTCAAATTTTTCTTGATTGCTTTTTCTACAACTTCTTCGACCGAATACCTTCCATCGGAAAAGTTGGAATGTAAGTGCAAATCTGCTTTAACTTTCAATTTTTGTCCTTTTGTTTGTTAATCAATTTATTGATTGAGGTTGAGAGAAACAAAAATTCTTGAATAAGCCACCAATTCAAATAAAACTGATAATAACTTTGTTTATTTACAACTGTGATTTTCTACGAAAATTTTTTGTCTTTCTTTTGAGGAATTAAAGCTTAAATTTGCATTCGAAAATATGTGAGTAGAGAAATTGGAAGAAACACAAGAACAAATACCCGATCAAAAACACGAATTTCATTTTATGCCGTGTCTGAACGAGAATTGCAATACTTTTCACATTGTCACAATCGATGAACTAAGAAAAATTGAAGATATTAATTTTATTGATGCTTTGTTGTGTGATGATTGTAAATCGAGAAAAGAAAATTTTCACATTCTCCAATGTATGAGTTGTAGAACTATAATCGAATTTTTACCAATCCTGCCAGGTGAAACAGCAGGTGTAGTTTATATAGAAAAATGCTTGAGATGCGGTGGAACAATTGAAGACGAGCTTTCCTTTGTAAGTGCTTTATATAAACACATTCATATCTGAAGTTTTAAATTGATTTTGCACGATTAAATGAAATCTTTTCTTCGGATTTCATAAAGAATGATTGAAGTGGAGATTGCGATATTTAACGATTCAGCTTTGCCAAAAGAAGGAATTGTGATTACATCATCGCAAAATTTTAGAATTTCCTCTGAAATACCTCTTGATTCGTTTCCGAATATAATTAAGTATTTTTCATTAAAATTAAAGTTGCGTATGTCTTCACCTTTAGTTGAAGTTGCAAAAACCTTATAACCACCTTTTCTTGCCAATTCAATGCAATAATTCAAATCTATTTTTTCATAAATTTTTAAATGAAAGATTGAACCCATTGAAGCTCTTACGACTTTTGGATTAGTAAACTCGACACTTTCTTCACTTAAAACAATTGAGTTTAAACCAAACCAATCAATACTACGAATTATTGTTCCTAAATTTCCTGGATCTGAAATTTTTTCAAATGCGGGAATTATTTGTTCTCCATGATTGAACAAATTTTCAATATCGAATTTTTTCTTTTTGACTATAGCAGCAACACCTGAAGGAGTTTTTTCATTTGAAATTTTTTGAAATTCTTTATCACTTAATTGAAAAATATTTGGTCGTTGATGAGGCAAATATTCATTTAGAGTATTAATCAATTTCATTTTTTCTCTTGATAAATATACCTCATCAACTTTCCAAGTTGAATTTAGAGCTTCGAATAAAATTTTTTCTGATTCAATCAAAAATGAATTTGTCAATTCACGATATTTTTTCAGTTTAAGTTTAGATAATTTTTTAAGTTTTGAAGAGCTTTGTCTTTCTGAATTATCCATTTTCGTAACTGTTTATACTTGTTTGATAAATTCAAAGATTTGAGCTTGATATGGTTTCAGATCCAAATAAAGTCCACGATAAAACATTTCATCACCATCTCTTAGATATTCTTCATCACTTAATCGATCTTTAATTAAAAATTTTTTACCAATTAAGTCATAGCATTCTACTTTTACTCTGCATTGAGATTGATAAGGCGATAAATTTATTACAACAAGGTCTTTGTTGAATTTATCATCTTCATATAGGTAAGTGACAAAATTGTAAAAGGCAGGATTGCCTTCCCAAGCAGTGAAAGGTTGAAGTAATTTGAAATATCCATTCGGTATTGTTGATTTTTTGATTGATTGAAAGAGCAACTTGAAATAATTCTTCAGTTCAGAATTTACATTTTCATTTTGAATTCGATTTAGTTGAATAGCATGATGAAATTTTTTCCCTTCTAATTGACCATCATAAATTAATTTCATTGAAGGTAAAGTGTAAATGAGAGTTGCCACTGCTTTTAATTTGTCAATTGGGAAGATATGAGCTGCTCTTTGTTCGTCATGATTTTCTATGAAGAGAAGTCGTTTCCTTTGATATGAAAAAACTTTTTTTATGTACTCGTTAATGAATTCTACTTTGTGGTCAATAAGCATGTCGTATAGTTTTTTCTCGTAAACATAATCGAAACCAAGTTCCAGTAAATCATCTTCACGGCTCCAATAAACCTCAGCAATAAACACAAATTCTGGATTTTTCTTTTTCACTTTTTTGATTGCTTCGTGCCAAAATTCTTGAGCAGCTGGCACATAATCTTTTGGAAGAGGAAAGTTCTTCCAATTATCTAAGAAAATATCAGAGAGCAACAGCATAGCCATATCACATCTTACGCCATCGCATTTGTTGCTCAATTTTGTTAGTTGCTTAATCATAAATTCTCTAACTTTTTTTGAGCGGTAATCAAGTTGAAGTGTATCTTTCCAAACGGGGGAATATGGTTCTTTTCCGTGAGCAATTAAATGTTCATTTCCGTTTATTTTAAGTGAGATGAATTCATTTGTATTAATCGAATTTAAGTAGGAAGGTGCATGAATAAAAAATTCGGGATGCTTTTGAACAACAGGACTATCAATGGCAAAATGATTTGGTACAAAATCAAGTATCAATTTTATTTTGAATTTGTTTTTCAATTTAGCTCTGAATTTTTTGAAAGCTTCGTTACCTCCAAATTCATTTGCGATTTTGTACTCGGTGATTGCATAGGGAGAACCGACAACATCTTTCTCGTTCCAATCAGTGAGTGATTCATAATATTTTTTGTGAAGTTCTTTCATTGTTAAAGAGATTTCACGACTTGTCAAGCTTGGTTCAAAAATTCCAAGTGGCCAGAAGAACTCAACACCAAGATTTTTAAGCTCGACGAAAAATTCGTCGGGTAAATCAGTGAGTTTATGTTTTTTATCAAATTCTTTATTCAAACGATTAATGAATTCACGAATGTCAATTTGATAAACTAATCTGTGGTTCATAGTCATATTGTAAAATATTTTGCTTCAGGATGATGAATGATAATTGCTGATGTGCTTTGTTCAGGAACCATTTGGAAGCCATCAGTTAGAGTTACACCAATTCTTTCAGGATTAAGTAATTTGAAAAGTTTAACTTGGTCTTCGAGATTTGGGCAAGCAGGATAACCAAAGGAATATCTTGAACCACGATAACCTTGTTGAAAAAGTTTTTTCAAGTCTTTTGCATCAGCGTAATCAATCATTAATTCTTCACGAATTTTCTTATGCCAGTATTCTGCGAGTGCTTCTGCAGCTTCAACAGATAAACCATGGAAGAAAAGATAATCTGAATATTGATCAGATGAATAAAGGTATTGTGAATGTTCAGTTGCTTTTTCTCCCACAGTTACAACATGAAAAGCAACAACATCAAATTTTCCACTTTCTTTAGGTAGAACGAAATCTGAAATACAGAGATTTCTTTTGTTGATTTGTCTTGGGAAAGTAAATCGAACAAATTCTTCTAATTCAACATTTTCAATCTCTACATTCCAAATTTGATATAAAAACTCTTCGGATAAATTTTTTGGTTTATAAATAATTAAATCGTTTCTTTCAGATTGAGCAGGAAAATAACCATAAACAACTTTTGGTTCGAGTAATTTTTGTGATTTCACTTTCAATTTTAATTCTTCATAAATAGGGAGAACTTTTTCTTGAACAAGTTTTTCATATTCATCATCACTTAATTTTTTCTTTCTGAATTGCCATTGTCCACGGAATAAAGCTACTTCGTTGATATAATTAAAAATTTCGTCGAGTGGAATGTCTTCGACTATCTTAACTCCCCAGAAAGGTGGTTTAGGTATTTCTTCAAGAATTGAGACATTAGATTTTTGAAATGCCTTTTCTTCGTCGTAAAAAACAAGTTTTGCTTCACTTCCTACTGCTGTATCAAGTATTTCGTCTATGTTATTTTTTTCTTCAAAATTTTCTTCAAGACTTTTAAGTTCATCAATACATTTTGATTTAATTTTTTCCATAAATCTCAATCCATCGAATGCATCTTCAGCATATTCAACATAGCCTTTATAAATTTTTTTCAAATCCTGTTCGACATATCTTCTTGTTAATGCAGCGCCACCGAGAACTACAGGAATTTTTAGATTTCGTTCATTAAGGACTTCGAGATTTTCTTTCATAATCAAAGTAGATTTCACCAGCAGTCCACTCATACCAATTGCATCGGCATTTTGTTTCTCAAACTCTTCAATCATCTTTTCAATCGGGCACTTGATACCTAAATTATAAACTGTATAACCATTGTTAGTTAAAATGATATCAACAAGATTTTTCCCGATATCGTGCACATCACCTTTGACAGTAGCAAGAACAATTTTGCCTTTTGATTCACCAGTTTTCTTCTCCATAAATTTTTCCAAGTAAGCTACAGCTGCTTTCATTACTTCGGCACTTTGTAAAACAAATGGTAATTGCATCTGTCCACTACCAAATAAATCGCCAACAATTTTCATCCCTTCCAAGAGAATGTTGTTAATAATTTCCAAAGCAGAATATTTTTTTAATGCTCCATCAAGGTCTTCTTGCAAGCCTACTTTTTCTCCATCAATAATTCTGTTTTTAAGTTTTTCTTCAATTGGAAGGTTTAAGTCAGTTACTTTTTGTTTTTCTTCTTCTTTTTTTGTGGAGTAGTAGGCTATTAATTCTTGTAAAGGGTCGTAAACTACTTTTTTGCTTTTCTCTGCCATAATTCAAATTGATTTTTAATTAATTTAACTAAGCTCCAACTGAAAATAAATTGAAACTTAATATTTATTATAATAACCTGCATCTATTTAATTAAGTTTCAAAAATCTTTATCTTAAACATTATGAAAAAATTTTTGATTTTGTTATTGCTTCTTTCAACTCAAATTTTCTCTCAAAGAAAAGACACTCTTGTAATCTTTTCTGAAGTGATGTTTAATAATCTTACCTCCATTGCAAATGGAGAGTTTATTGAGTTATTTAATACAAGTTATACTGATACAATAAATCTTGCTGGATGGAAAATAAAATATTACACATCAACAGCTGACCAAATTATTGATGCTGGTTCAGGAACAAAACTATTACCACGCCAATTTGCTGTTATTTTTGAAGGTGATTATGCTGGTGGTTATTCAGTACCTTCGAATGCTTTAGTGCTAAAGATAAGTGATAATGCATTTGGAACATCGGGAATGGCAAACACAACCGACCGTGATATTCATTTATTGAACACGACCAATGATACTGTTTGGTCTTATGTTTATTCAGCAAATAATTCTGCTGGTTATTCAGACGAGAAAATAATTTTAATTGGTGATAACTCTCCATCAAACTGGGCAAATTCAATTGTCCTAAATGGTACGCCTGGAAGTAAAAATAGTGTTTCACCAAAGGAGTATGACCTCGGTATAACGAGATTTGTTTTAGCTCCATCTTTTCCTGTGATGAATGATAATGTTGAAGTGAGTGTGTGGATAAAGAATTTTGGTATTAGGTCAGCTACAAATTTTTCCGTTCGATTTCGATTCGATCTTGATAATGATGGAGTATTTGATTTTGTTTTTAATTCTAATACAATTAGTTCTCTATCACCAAACGATTCAATTAATGTAAAATCGGACTCATTAATTCGAAGAATTAATTCGGTAGTGCGTGTATTTACTGAAATAATTTTTTCTCCCGATGAGAACAAGTTAAATGATACATTAACATTTTTCATAAAACCTGGTTTAACTCCAAGGTCGGTATTAATTAGCGAAATAATGTTTGACCCAAAATCTGGAGAACCAGAATGGGTAGAAATTTACAACAATACGGATTCAAGAATTAACTTAAGGGGTTGGAAGGTATCTGATGTTTTAGCTAATCCTACTATTGTTAATATTACTAACAACGATTTTTATTTTGAACCAAGGTCGTTACTGGTTCTTGCAGCTAATCTATCAATAAGAAATTTTTATGATACAATCCCTTCACCAATCTTAGTTGTTTCAATTCCTGCACTAAACAATGACAAAGATGGTGTAGTGATTTATGATGATAGAGGATTAGTAATTGACTCAGTGTTTTATTTTTCTGATTGGGGAAGTAGCAAAAAATCCATTGAAAGAATTAGTTACGAACAGATTTCGAATTTGAAGAGCAATTGGGCACCATCAATTTCTGATAGTGGAGCAACACCAGGTAAACCAAATTCAATTACTAAGATTCAACCTGGAAATCAAATGTCAGTTGTAATTAATGAGATAATGTACGAACCCCTTACTGGATTTGCTGAGTACATTGAAATTTATAACGCATCGAACGATTCGATAAATTTGGCTGGTTGGAGACTTGTCGAAGGTGGTGGTAAAACATTTAATTTGAGTACAAGGACTTTCTACTTGAAAAAAGATGAATTTATGGTTGTTGCATCTGACTCTTCCATTTTGAATTTGTATCCATATCTAATTGATTATGCAAGGATTGGACTGGTAAAAATTATGAATTCATCAGATTTATCACTTTCAAATTCTGGTGATATTGTTGTATTGAGAGATATTTTTGGAAATACAATTGATAGTGTTGCCTATTCTCCTAAATGGCATAATCCAGAAATTGATGATTCTAAAGGTAGGTCGTTGGAAAAAATAAATCCAACTCTTAATTCAAATGATGGAAGAAATTGGTCAACATCAGTAAATCCGAATGGTGGAAGTCCACTTAAAACAAATTCAATTTTCATCAGTAAAATTTCTCCAACTTCGAAAATTGAAATATCACCAAATCCTTTCTCCCCAGACAATGATGGATTCGAAGATTTTGCTGTAATTAATTATGAACTTCCTTTAGCAACTTCACAAATTCGAATTAGAATTTTTGATAGTGTCGGAAGATTGGTGCGCACTCTAGCTGATAATGAACCCACTGCTTCAAAAGGTTCGATAACTTTTGATGGTTTGGATGATAACAAACAACCATTACGAATTGGAATTTATGTCCTTTTGCTTGAGGCAATTAACCAACAAAACGGTGTGATAGAAACAGTGAAAAAACCTATCGTAGTAGCTAAGAGGTTGAAATAAGTCTTAGTGTTGATTGAAAAGTTGTTTAGAAAATACGAATTTTGATTAAAAGAGAAGGGAGCTAAAATGCAGGAAACAAACATTAATCAACAAAGGGATTTCAAAATAAAACTTACTCGTTATATAATTTTTACTTTAATTTTAGTTGCTGTTATAATTTTTCTTTTCAGATTGATTTTCTCTTATACATTATAAGGTCAAGTATTTTTTTTGAGAGTTCAAAGACTTCATCAACTGAAATATCATTGATGTCCTCGGTAGGAGAAGAAATATAAAATTTATTTCTTCCAAGTGGGCGCCATTCGTAAACCATTGATTTTCTCATTAAGGCAATAAGATTTGTGTTGGTCATAGTTGCTATATGCATCACTCCTGTATCGTTTGATATGAACAAATCACATTGATTAATCAGATTGACAAGTGAATCAAATTCAAAATTTTTAGCCACAAGAAAATTTATTTTTTCATTTTTAAGTTTCTCTAATAATTTATTTAGAACGGCTTCATCTATCTGACCTGATGTTATTACAAAACCACAATTATAAATGGATTTTAATCTTTTTATTATTTGGAAGAAATTTTCAGTACTCCAAATATTTCGAGTTTGACCAGCACCAGGATGAATTCCAATTATCAGTTCATGTGATGCTAAGTTACTTTCAAGGAGATTTTTAATCTTCTCATTGTGATTTTGTTCGGTAAAACTTAAAGTTGAAAAAACTTCATCAAGAGTAACTTTACATCCAAGTTGCTCTACAATTTGAATGTTTCTAAACATTTGATGTGTTTTCTCAGATAACCAATCGAAATTCTTTTTGATATTTAATAATGAACTGAATTTGTTTCTATTTTTGCCAATTCCACTAATACCAACTCTTATTTTGATTCCCGAAAGAAAACTTACAATTAACGCAGTTGCTGAAAATCTTATGGTTGATGGAATTATGACAATATCGAAATGTCTTTTTCTTAATTCGTGAATTGTTTTTAATTGCGTTTTTAATGAAGACCGATTAAAGATAATTACTTCATCGAGCAAGGGGATAATTTTTTTGAAAGGGATTTCGTAATTAGTTTTTGAGGCAAGTAAACTAATTTTTGCATTTGGAAAACATTTTTTCAAAGCATAAAACATTGGTCTTGAAACAATCAAATCGCCAATTTGATTATGCTTACGAATGATTAAAATATTTTTAATCTCGCCTTTATCAATTTTTGAGATTTCATTGTTCATTGAATGCTGAGCATTAATTAAGTAATTTTGTAAAAATTTTTATAAAAATAATAAACTTTTTCTGAAAGGTTTTACTGTTTGAATGTCCAAAAAATTATTGGCTGTACTAATAATATTTTCAGTTACAATTTCATCCTGTCTAAAGGAAGTTTCTGAACCAATCGAACCAGCAGTACTAAAAAAATTAAAACTAATTCCTGCTGATCCAGTAAATATTATTTATCTAAACTTAAAAAGTATTAAACGAACCAAGTTAGGAAAAAATTTTCTGAAGGATAATGTGGAATTTCCTTCTAACTTAAATCAATCTTTCTTTGATAGCTTAGGAATTAATTTCAAGCAAGATGTCGATGAAATTATCATTGCCACTCAATGGGATGATATTAATACTTTTATCATTACTCTGAATAAACCATTAAAATTAGATACAAATAATTCGTCAATCAAAAATACTAATTATACAATTTTAGATGATAAGATATTAGTTCTTTCAAATAGTAATGAACGAATTAAAGAAATCGAGACAGGTGATTTTGAAAATAGTTTTACAAAAAATCCGCTCTTTAGAAGAATGATAAATTCAGTCCATTATAAAGAACATTTTTGGTTTATGACCCAAAACAAATCAGCATTATTAAAACTTCTAAAAAATGGAAATTCAGATGAAGAAAAGCTTGAGAAACTTTTTTATGCGGTAAGATTCATAAATTTTTCAGTGAAATTTGATCGAGATTTAAATATCAATTCGCATTGGGAATGTATTGATGTGGCAAAAGCAAATCTTCTAAAAAGCGTTATAAATGGGTTAATTTCTGCTCTAGCATTAACGGAACCAAACGATCCTTTAGTTAGAGAAATTTCTAAATCAGAAATATTTTTAGAGAATAAAGGTGTAGAAATATTCTTAAAAATTTCTCCTGAAAAAATTGAATTAATAAAACAATCTGAAATTAAAAATAAAATAAAGAGATTAGCGGAACATGAACGGTGAAGAGAAAAAATTAAGACTTCAAGACTTAATTGACGAAATGCCTCTCCCACAAGTGGAGACAGAACGAATCGAAACCGTTGGTATCATTGGCGGTGGAATAATGGGAACGGGAATTGCTCAAGCTGCATCCCAGGCTGGTTTAGATGTAATTATTGTAGAGAAAGATGAATTAGGCGCTGAGAGAAGTCAAAAAAGATTAAATGAAAGTATGGATCGGGAAATTCAAAGATGGGGTATGACAATAAGTGAAAAGAAAGCAATCCTTCAAAGAATAAAATGGACAACCGACATAAATGAAGTTAGTGAATGTGATATAATTATCGAAGCCGTTGATGAAGATTTGAAACTTAAGCAAGAAATTTTTAAAAAACTTGATAAGATTTGTCCGCCTGAAACAATTTTTGTGTCCAACACATCAACCTTGAGTCTTTCTAAAATTGCGGAAGGAACATCTCGAGGACATAAAACAATTGGAATGCACTTCTTGAATCCAGTACCGAAGATTCCTGTTGTCGAAATTGTAAGAGGAATTGAAACCTCCGATGAGACAACTAACATCGCAAAATCTTTTGCAAAAAAATTAGGTAAAACACCAGTTGAAGTTTTTGAATATCCTGGCTTCATTACAACTCGAGTAATCGTTCCTTTCTTAAACGAAGCAATGCATATTTTAATGGAAGGACTCGCAACAGCTGAAGGCATTGACACTGCAACAAAACTTGGTTATAATCTACCAATCGGACCACTCGAACTTGCTGATACAATGGGACTTGATGAGATATTAGCTTGGATGGAAACACTCTGGCATGAACTCGGTGAACCAAGATATAGACCTTGTCCTTTATTGAGAAAATATGTTCGTGAAGGTAAACTTGGTAAAAAATCCGGTGAAGGATTTTTCAAATACGATGAACATGGAAGAAAAATAACATAATCTAAGGGTTGAAAGATGAAAGTTTTAGTATTGAATTGTGGTAGTTCATCAATTAAATATCAATTTATTTCTACTGATGATAGAACAGTTTTGGCAAAAGGATTAATAGAAAGAATTGGTTCTTCAACTGCAATACTCACGCACCAAAGGTATGATGGTGATACAATAAAAATAACTGGTGAAATTTTAGACCATGATATTGCAATTGAGTATGTTATTGCTGTATTACTAAGTAAAAATCATGGCGTGATTAAAGATAGAAGTGAAATTGAAGCAGTAGGTCATCGTGTAGTTCATGGTGGTGAAGATTTTTCAGGTAGTGTCTTAATTACTGATGCTGTAATCCAGACTTTGAAAGATAATATTGAATTGGCACCATTGCATAATCCACCGAACATAAAAGGTATTGTTGCATGCCAGAAACATCTTCCAGGCGTTCCACAAGTTGGTGTCTTTGATACTGCATTTCATCAGAAGATGCCTCCAAAAGCATATCTTTACGGAATACCTTATGTTTTGTACAAGAAGTATAAGATAAGAAGATATGGTTTTCATGGAACATCTCATTTGTTTGTTTCAAGAAGAGTTGCTGAATTGTTAAATCAACCTCATGAAAATTTAAAAATTATTACCTGTCATCTTGGAAATGGTTGTAGTGTGGCTGCAATTGATGGTGGAGTTTCAATTGACACTTCAATGGGTTTCACACCACTCGAAGGACTTTTGATGGGAACTCGTTGTGGAGATTTAGACCCTTCAATTCCACTTCATGTAATGGGAAAAGAAGAATTAACTCTCGCTGAAGTGAATACAATGTTAAATAAACATAGTGGATTGATGGGAATTTCTGGTGTTTCAAATGATATGCGTGAAATTATTAAAGCAATGCATGAGGGAAATGAAAGGGCTAAATATGCTTTTGAAGTATTTTGCTATAGAATTAAAAAATATATCGGAGCTTATGTAGCAGCACTTGGTGGTCTTGATGCAATTGTATTCACTGGTGGAATTGGTGAAAATAGTGTTGATGTGAGAAGAGAAGTTTTATCTAACCTTGAATTTTTAGGAATTGAACTTGATGAAGAAAAAAATCAAATCTCTTCAGGTGAAAGATTAATAACAAAAGAAAATTCAAGAGTGAAAGTTTTTGTAATTCCAACAAATGAAGAATTGGTGATTGCTCTGGATACTGCACAAATTGTAAGTGAAATCCAGAATCATGTAGAAAGTAAATAACAAAATAGATTTTTCATAGAGTAGATGAGCTTAAATAATTTTTTACTCAGTTTCATTCCTTTATTTGTAGCGATAGATATAATTGGAACGGCACCAATTTATTTAGCTCTCACAGAACAGTTTGAAAAAAAAGAGAAACGCCGTTTGGTTATACAGGCTGTCATCACAGCTTTTATTCTTGCAATGATATTCATTGCAACTGGAAAAGTAATCCTTGATTTTATGGGCATTACTCTTAATGACTTTAGAATTGGTGGTGGTCTTGTGTTATTAATTCTTGCAATTAACGATTTAGTTTTTGCAAGTGACGAAACGAGAAAACCACAAGGAACAATTGGTATCGTGCCTCTTGGTATACCATTGATTATGGGACCAGCTGCACTTACAACAATCTTAGTAATCTTGAACAACAATGGAATTTTACCGACTATTTTTTCGGTTTTTGTGAACTTGCTTATTGTTTTTGTTGTACTTTATTATGCTGAAAAATTAGTTGATTTGATTGGTGAAGCGGGCGCAAAAGCATTTGCTAAAGTTGCATCGTTGTTTTTAGCTGCTATTGCAGTTATGATGATTAGAGTAGGTATTATGGAAGTAATTAAAGAGATGCGCTAAGATTTTGTTTGAATATATCCTCGATATGGTGTTGCAGGTTGAATTGTAATAAATGCTTTTGGATCTATACTTTCCACAATTTCTAAAAATTCTTTTTGTCTTTTTCTTGCGATTATTGAAACCAATATTGCCTGACCGCCACTTCCACCTTCGCCTGGTAAAATTGTTACTCCAAATTTTTTTCTTCTCAGTTCATTTGCAATTTCATCAGCATAGTGAAGTGAAATGATATAAATTTGAACAAAACCAAGTCCAAATTTTTGTTCAAGTGTAATTCCAATTATGTTTCCTAATCCAAATCCAGTAGAATAACCTAAGATGTTCCATAAATTATCAATGTGCATCATAATATGACGGATTGCTAATACCCAAATTGTAACTTCAATAAATCCTAAAATGCCTGCATAATATTTTCTTCCTTGAACTACCATTAATGTTCTAATAGTGCTAAGTGTTACATCCACTATTCTCATACACATTATCATTACAGCACTTAGAAAAATTTCCATTTAATCTCCAACTTTTTACAAAAATAATCATTGAAACAAAATTGACCTTCATATCTTTATTCTCAAAAATTTTGTAGGTAAAAAATTACAAGAATTGCTTCTTTGAATCGTTGTAATTCTCTACTATCGTATTTAAGTTACAACTCGAGGCTGAGAAAAAATTTTGTGAATAGTATCATGCTTGAAAAAAAATCCACTAACTTTTTCTTCAAAACAATGAATTTAATTTATCTTGGTTATTTAATAAGTGGTTGTATTGTTATACTATTTTCTATTTATTTATGGAATTTCGATTTAAGTATATCTACAAGTTTATCAACTGAGAAAAAAATTGTAATTGGAATTTATTCCGTCATTTCTGTAATTCTTTCACAATTAACATTCAAAAAAACAATTAGTAAAATCAAATTAGAAGACCAACTTATTGTAAAACTTCAGAGTTATCAAAGTGCTGTGATTTATAAACTAAGCATCTTGGAATTCACTTTAATTGTTACGATAATGTTTTTTATTTTCACAAAAGTTTGGTCACTTTTGATTATAAGTGTAATTTTCTTCGCTTTAATTTTAATTAGTAGACCAAATAAGAAAAACTTATTAAAAAACCTTCCTTTCTCATCCAACGAAGTTGAATTACTATATCAGAAATGAAAAAGTAATTGAAGTCCAACTTGCGAAGAATTCAGAATTCAAAAAAGTCAAAAAATTTTATAAGCTAATTTTTCCAATTAATTAGCTTTTGATCTAAGTCTTGAAGTCGTAACGACAAATAAGCATAGTAGTAAAATTAATGCAATTTATCTTTTCGTTAGTAATCAAAAAGAACTGGAAAAATTTTTTGAGAAAATATTTTCTTACTTAAATGGAAATCATTTCCTGTGTTTATTTTACCCAAAATTGACTTCAAAATTTAAAAGTGACTTCAATAGAGATATTATTTTAAGATTTTTACAAAAATTCATTGTGAGAATTTCAATATTAGTCTCATTGGATTATGATTTGTCGGCATTATTGATAAAAAAGTAGAGCAAGATACTTTCTAAACGCAAAAAAGTTAATCAGAAATTTTTTCTAAATACATTCATAAAGAAAATCGAAAAGTTATCCCACCAGAAGATTTATTGAAAGAATTAAAGAAACATCAAACCGCTCTCGAAAGATTTGATAAATTGTCTATTACTCATAAAAAGGAATATGTTTAATATATCCTCAAAGCTAAAAAACCAGAAACTTGACAAAAGAGAATATTAAAAGTTATTACAAAACTCAATCAGTGATTTCACTAAATTCCAATATTTTTCTTGATGTATTATAACTTTATTTATAATTTCAAGTATGAACAAGGTAATTTATTTTCTAAACAATAATTTTGTTGAGAAAGATAGAGCAGTTATTCCTGTAAATGATATTGGTTTATTGAGAGCTTACGCTGTTTTTGATTATTTAAAAACATATTTTTCAAAACCTTTCCACTTAAATGATCACATTGACCGATTATTCAAATCAGCTGAATATATTGGATTAAAAATTCCTAAGACTAAATCAGAAATTCGAGAAATAGTGTTAGAATTAATCAGTATAAACAAATTCGTTGAATCGAGTATTAGGATAATTGTAACTGGAGGAGAAAGTCCTGATGGTAAGAAAAAAGGTGAACCAAATTTGATAATTACTTGTGAACCAAGAAATGAAATAGATAAAACTTTTTATGAAAAAGGTGTGAAAATAAAAACAGTTAGAGATTATCGTGAAGCACCTATTGCAAAGACGATTAACTACACTATGGCAGTAAAGTATTTAAGTGAATATTTCCCACAAGGTTATTTTGAAGTATTGTATGTTCACAATTCAAAAATCACAGAGTGTACTTCAAGCAATATTTTTTTCATCAAAGGGACAAAGATTATTACACCAAAAGATGAAATTTTGCCTGGGATAACGAGAAAAATTATTATTGACCAAGCTTCAAAGTTTTTTGATATTGATGAACGAGATGTCTATCTCCATGAAATCTATGATTTTGAAGAAGCGTTTATTACTTCAACTGATAAGGAAGTTTTGCCAGTAATTTCAATTGATACTCATTACTTTAATAAAGGAATTGTTGGTGAAAAAACAAGAAAAATAATGAAACTCTTCAAAAGCTATGTTGACTCAAAAATTTGGTTTGAGAATTAATATTATTTCCACTTTCCTTAATTAAAAATAAAACTAAACTTCTATTCCTAATCCTTCTCTTACTAAAATTCCTATACCAAATGTAATTGCGGTAACTATCAAGTTTAGAATTACCATTTCCAAAAAACGGTGTTTGAAAGATAAATCCTTTGCAACGGATATGTAATAATTGAAAAGAAAAATAATCATTATTGCAACAAAGATTGTAATTGGCAAAGCAATAAATGGATTTGAGAGTAAGAGATAGGGTAGAACCAATAAAATTACTGTGATTATGTATGCAACTCCAGTATAAAATGCAGATTTAATGTAATTTTTATTTTCACCTTCTGCTTTTTCAGAAAGATAATTGGAAGCAGCCATTGAGAAAGATGCAGCTATACCAGTAATTAAACCAGCAAGTGCAATGATTTGAGTATTTTGAATCGCAAAAGTTAAACCTGCCAAAGCACCTGTTAATTCTATTAAAGCATCGTTTAATCCAAGTACAATCGAACCAGCATATCTGAGTTTTTCTTCATCAATCATATCTATGAGAGCGTTTTCGTGAGAGTTTTCTTCAGCAATTATTTTTTCAGCTTCTGGTAATCTTTCAACTATAGTTGAATAAAATTTTTCAGCTTTTTGCTCACCTTTTTCCATTAATTTAATACTAAATGTAATACCGAAAATCCGAGCCATTAAATTGTAAAGATAAACTTTGAAGCGATTTGGTTTGACTTCTTTGTTTGTTAACTTTTTCCAATAATTATAGTGAGCGAGTTCATCGTTAGCGATTTTAAGTAAGACTTCAGAATTATTTTTATCTTTTATTACTCTTGATAAGTAACTATAAACATAAAACTCAGTAATCTCATTTTTTTGAACGAACAAAAGTTTTTCTCTCAAATCGTTATCAATTGTCATATTGCCTCCAATAAATTTGAATTAATTGGTTTGAAAACTTTGTTTGAGTTTTTCTGTTCTATCTGCAAGTTTAAGTTGTTCAATTAATTCATCAAGATTACCATCTAAAATTTCTTGAAGATTGTAGAGAGTGAGTCCGATTCTGTGGTCAGTTACTCTGTTCTGTGGAAAATTATAAGTCCGAATTTTATCACTTCTATCACCTTTACGAACCATTGACCTTCGTTGTTCAGCTAATTCTTTGTTTTGTTCTTCCATTTGCAAATCATAAAGTCGTGCTCTAAGAACTTTCATTGCTTTGATACGATTTTGAATTTGAGATCGTTCATCTTGACATTGCACTACAATTCCAGTTGGAATATGAGTAATTCGAACTGCCGTTTCTACTTTATTGACATTTTGTCCACCTGCACCACCACTTCTGAAAATATCAATTCTTAAGTCATTCGGATTAATTTCAACTTCAACTTCCTCGGCTTCGGGAAGAACTACAACAGATGCTGCAGAAGTATGAATTCGTCCACTTGATTCTGTCTTAGGTACTCTCTGTACACGATGAACACCACTTTCATATTTCATATTTCCATAAGCTCCTTCACCTTGAAGCATGAAGATAACTTCTTTCAAACCGCCAATGCCTGTATCGTTCATATCAATTAGTTCAACCTTCCATCCTTTACTTTCAGCGTATCGAGTGTACATTCGAAAAAGGTCGGCAGCAAAAAGTGCAGCTTCCTCTCCACCAGTACCAGCTCTAATCTCAACTATACAATTCTTGGAATCGTTTGGATCTTTAGGTAAGAGCAAAAGCTTCAATTCCTCTTCTAACTTTTCAAGTTGTTGTTCGAGTTCATCAAGCTCCGACTTAGCAAGTTCAACAAGCTCGGGATCAGCTTTGGAGTAAATTATTTCCTTGTTGCCTTCGATATTCTTTTTTACTTCTTTGTATTTCTTGTATGTATTTACAATTTCTTCAAGTTCGCTTCTTTCTTTTGTGAGTTTTATCAATTTTTGTTGATCTGATATTACTTCCGGTTTCAGTAACTCTTGATTTATTTCTTCAAAGCGCTCTACAATTTTCTCTAAGTTTTCGAACATAAATTCCTCTCTTAAGCTTTCAAAAATAGAAAATCTAAAAGTTTAAATTAAATTTTGTTGAATCATTGTATCGAAATTTTTTTGAGTAGAAATTTAGAAATTTAACCAAGAGTGAATTTAGAAACTTAATCCGAATTAGAATTTGTGAATTTCGTTTTTGCGTAAGCCTGACTAAAAAAGATATCTAAAAGATTTTTGCTCGTGTTTTTATGGTAGGTGAATTTTAATTAAGAAATTTAATCACCAAATCGGAAGGAAGAAAAGTTATTTTTTCAAATATCTATATATTTTTATCAATGCAGGTTTGGTATAAAATTTTGTTACGAAAATTTTTTGTAGTTGAAATTGAAATCCAAAAATTGAAAAAACTAAATAAAATGAAATTAGAATGATAAGAATAGGATTTAAGAAGAGAATAAAGAACATAATTGAATTTTGAATTTTTATACCGCTACCTCTCACTGGGAATTCAAATGTTTGAACTAAAAAAATCTTGTAATCATTCATTAACCAACGAATGGGTGGTAATTCTTTTAAACTGAATGGTTCTATTTTTCGTATGTAATATATATTGTCAAAAAGTGAATAATAGGAAATATAGTAATGTTCGATAGGAGTTTCATACTTCGAGTGTTTACCATGTACAGCTTTAATTAAATTGAAATTTCCTGCATGAATTAGGTCATACAATTCATCAGAGGAAAGAAAAATTGTATCGCAGATAAGTGAGATGTTAAATGTAGGATCGGAAATAATCCATTTACCTCTTCTTTCATCCCAAATTTCTATTGTTGAATGTCTATCAAATGAATCAAATAAAGAGCGAGCTACTGTAATATATCGTACCTTAAATCCATAGAGATGAAGAATATATCCATAAAGTTTTGCTAATTCACCACAAAGTAACGGCTTATTAGACTTTAAATGTTTGTAAATTTCATCGGGATATCTTGTGACTAAATAATTTCCTTCACCTCTTTCACTAAGATTTAATAGATGTTCTCTAATTTTAATTGCATTTTCGATATCGTGGTTTGTTATTCTAAGATTTTGAAAATCTAATTTTATTAACCATATAAAATTGTTTTTGTATTCTTCTGAAAATGCAAATTCGGTTTCGGAGGAAGGTAGTTTGAAATTGTCTTGTCTTATTATTGTGTATCTACTTAAAGTCATGATGTTATATTCTTTGAGTACATAAGGTACTAAAACCTCTAAGAGCAGGAGGAATATGAGCAGATTAAAGAGTATAATTTTTCTTTTTATGTTCATTTTTAGTCACGATTTAGACTACATTCAAATTATATGGTTTAAAATTTTTTTAAATTAATTCAATGATTATGCCTGAAAAGTAATTTTAATTCACTGAAAAATTTTTGATAATGAAGTAAATTACTTTAAGTAAGCGAAATTTTTTCATAGTAAAAGAAAAATTTTAATAGTTAATCGTGTAATTAAAAAGTTTTTTTGATTTTTGTAATTTTTTTTGCAAAAGAAAAAAATTAGGAAAGAAAAAATGAACAATTTTTATCAATTATTGAAAGAAAGAGTTTTAATTTTTGACGGAGCAATGGGAACTAACCTTCAAGCGCAAAATCTCACATCTGATGATTTTGGTGGAAAAGAGTATGAAGGATGTAATGAGTACTTAATTATCACAAAACCTTCAGCAGTCGAGAAAGTTCACATTGATTTTCTTGAAGCAGGTGCAGATATAATCGAAACAAATACATTTGGTTCAAATGAGATTGTTCTTGCAGAATATAATCTTCAAAAACATGCTTATGAGATAAGCAAGAAAGCAGCAGAACTCGCTAAAAAATTAGCATTAGATTTTTCGACTAATGATAAACCAAGATTCGTTGCTGGATCAATCGGACCAGGAACAAAATTACCATCCTTAGGTCATGTAACATTTCGTGAATTAGAAAAATCTTATTATCCACAAATTTCAGGACTTGTTGATGGTGGAGTTGATATTCTTTGCATCGAAACTTGTCAAGATCTTCTTCAAATTAAATCAGTACTTTCAACTGTAGAGAAAATTTTTAATGAGAAGAAAATTAAATTACCAGTTATTGTGTCAATTACAATTGAAACTACTGGAACTATGTTAATTGGAACAGACATATCTGCTGCATTAACTACCTTAGAACCTTATGAGATTATTGATGTAATTGGAATGAATTGCGCCACTGGTCCAAAAGAGATGAGCGAAAATGTTCGTTACCTTTGTCAAAATTCACCCAAACCAGTTTTTGTAATGCCAAATGCTGGAATTCCTGAAAACATAAATGGTAGAGCTTGTTATCATTTAAGTCCCGATGAACTTGTACAATGGCTACATCATTTTGTGAAAGATTTAGGAGTAAATATTGTTGGTGGATGTTGCGGAACAACTAAAGAACACATCAAAAAACTTGTAGACAATTTATCTGGATTGAAAGTGCCAGAGCGAAATTGGAGTTATCAGCCTTCGGTTTCAAGTAATTTTATTAGTCAACCATTGCGATTAGATCCAGCACCAGTGTTAGTTGGAGAAAGGTGCAACGCTAACGGTTCAAAGCAATTCAGAGAATATTTACTCAAAGATGATTATGAGGGAATGCTGCAAGTTGCTCGAGACCAAATTAAAGAAGGTGCACACATGTTAGATATTTGTGTCGCTTATGTTGGAAGAGATGAGAAAAAAGATATGATTGAATTTGTTAAACGACTTAACACTCAGATAACTTTACCAATTATGATTGATTCTACCGAGTATGAAGTAATTGAAGCAGCACTTGAACATTATGCTGGTAGATGTGTGATAAACTCAGTAAATCTTGAAGATGGAGAAGAGCGAATTTCAAAAGTTTTTCCATTAGCGAAAAAATTTGGAGCTGCTGTTATTGCATTAACAATTGATGAAGAAGGAATGGCAAAAACAGCAGAAAAAAAACTTTCAATTGCAAAGCGAATAAGAAATCTTGCCGTGAATAAATATTCTCTGAGAGAGGAAGATTTAATATTTGACCCATTAACTTTTACACTTGGTAGTGGCGACGAAGAATTCCGAAGAAGTGCAATCGAAACTCTCGAAGCAATTAAACTGATTAAGAAAGAGATACCAAAATCTTTCACAATTCTTGGTATTAGTAATGTCTCATTTGGATTAAATGTCAATGCAAGACATGCATTAAATTCAGTATTCCTTTATCATGCTGTTCAAGCTGGCTTGGACCTTGCAATTGTTCACGCAAGTAAAATCATGCCTTTGAATAAAATTGATGAAAGAGGAAAGCAACTTTGTGAAGAATTAATCTTTGATAAACGGAAGTATGAGTTTGTTTAAATAAATTTCTAAGCGAACTAAGCCAAAACGCCAAATGCGATTAAATTTTTCTCCATATACTTTCTATCATGAAAAAAATTAAATATGGTTTTGAAATTGGTGTGAAGCATAAACTTTGATTTGATAAAAAAGATTTGAAAGAGAAAGATGAGTTTTCTCTTAAATAATTTATTCAAACAGTTTTGAAATTAATATCATTTTATAATTAAAAATTTCAGTGAATAAATTCTTCTCACCAGTGCAAATTTTCTTCAAATCATAATTTCTTTTAATTGAATTAATAACTGAAATCGAATTACTGAATTGACAGTTTCTTAACCTATCTCTTTATTTAAGATTAAAAATTCATGAATTAAAACTCAAAAATTTATTGCATCAAGTCATGATGATAGTTTTAAGGATTAATTCGATTAAACGATTGACTAAGTAATCAGATAATTTCACTATGGAGTTAAATAATAATTTATATGTTTACGAGTTAGATGATTGAATACGATTTAAAGAAATTTCAAAATTTCTTTGTGAGGTTTACAAGCTGTTCAGTAGTTAAAAAAATTTTCAAATATGAACTTGAGAGTGCATTCAGAAAAGTTTATCAGTATCCCAAAGAGTACCGCTAATTAAATCGGATTTTTTGATATTAAGTACTTTTAATGCTAAATCGGTTGTTTCTCTTCCGCGTGGAGTTCTTTTAAGAAATCCTTGTTGTATTAAGAAAGGTTCATAAACTTCTTCGATTGTACCTGGATCTTCGTTAACTGATACTGCAATTGTATTCAAACCAACAGGTCCGCCTTTATATTTCAAAACAATTGTTCTTAGAATTTCTTTGTCCATATCATCTAAACCATATTCATCTACATCAAGACTTGATAATGCTTTTTTTGCAATATCTAAATTTATTTTGTTAAGTCCCTCCACATCAGCGAAGTCGCGAGTTCGCTTTAGAAGTCTGTTAGCAATTCTTGGTGTACCTCTTGACCTTTTCGCAATCTCGAATGCAGCATCTTCGTCTATTTCAATTTGAAGAATTTTAGCAGACCTTTTAACAATTTGAAGCAAATCTTCTGCAGTGTAATAATCTAAACGAGAATTAATTCCAAATCGATCTCTTAATGGAGAAGTTAACAATCCTGCTCGAGTTGTTGCTCCTATCAATGTATACTTTGGCAATTTGATTTGAACAGTTCTTGCATTTGGTCCTGAATCAATCATTATATCAATCTTGAAATCTTCCATTGCAGAGTATAAATATTCTTCTACAACAGGACTAAGCCTATGAATTTCGTCAATAAAAAGAACTGAGTTTTCTTCAAGGTTAGTTAATATACCAGCTAAGTCACCTGGTTTTTCTAAGACAGGACCTGAAGTCACTTTAATTTTTACACCTAATTCGTTTGCGATGATGTGAGCAAGAGTTGTTTTGCCAAGTCCAGGTGGACCAGTTAATAAAACATGGTCTAAGGACTCTTTTCTGATGAGTGCTGCACTAATGAAGACTTTTAAGTTTTCAACAATCTTTCTCTGGCCCACAAATTCATCGAAAGAAAGAGGTCTTAAATTTTTTTCGAGCTCAACATCTTCACTAAAACGAATAGGTGTAGTGTTTTTAGATTTTCTCATTTCCAAAAGTCAAAATTTTTCTTACAAACTTATTACTATTCATATTTATCAGGAAAATAAAATTTTCAAATAACCATGTTCACATCAATCGTAAAAATGAACATGGCAAATTCGTTCACATATTTTTCTTTGCAACATTTAATTATTTTATTCGCAACATCTTCATCGCACACAATTTCAATTTGAATGTTTTTGTTGTATTCGTAATCTGCATTTCGCATTCCTTGGAGTCCAACGCCACGAGCTTCTATAATTGTATAACCTGTTACTCCAAATTTTTGTAAATCTTTTGTTAATGGTGATTCTAAAATTGATTCGGTTATGATAACTAAAAGTTTTTGTGGTTTCATAGTTCATCCTAATAAATTAACTTAGCTAAGTTGTAATAAAGTGGAATACCAAAAATAAGATTGAATGGGAATGTAATTCCTAATGACGCAGTTAAATAAAAAGTTGGATTAGCTTCAGGTATAGCGATTCTAATTGCAGCTGGTGCTGCAATATAAGATGCACTTGCAGCAAGAGTAGCTAAAACTGTTGTTCCACCTAAAGAAAGTCCAACAATCTTTCCAACAAAAATTGTAATTGAAGCAGAAATAATTGGCATGCATATAGCGAAGAAGAATAAGAAAACACCAACCTTCTTTAAGTCAGCAAGTCTTTTAGATGCAACCAAACCCATTTCAAGAAGAAATATTGACAATAAACCTTTGAATAAGTCAAAGAAAATTAATTTAATTGGTTCAATTTTTTGTGGACCAGCAACATATCCAATGGCAACTCCTGCAAGCAAAAGATAAATACTTCGACTTAGAAAAATTTCTTTGTAAAGTTCTGTCTTAAAGAGAAATTGTTTCCCACTTCCAATTCGAGCGAGAAGAATTCCAACACCAATAGCTGGAATTTCAAGAATAACTAACAAAATTGTACTGTAACTTTCATAGGGAACATTAAATTTTTCTAAGAAAGTAAGTACAACAGCAAAAGTTACTGCACTTACTGAACCGTAATGAGCTGCAATTGCTGCTGAGTTGTACCGATCTAACTTTCCTATCTTTCTTAGAATAATGAATGCTATAAATGGGATTATAATACCAATGAATAAAGTACCAAAGACAGGTTTCAAAATTGTTTGTAATTCTACAGTTGCAAGTTGGACGCCGCCCTTAAGTCCAATTGCAAGTAATAGATAAATACTTAAGATTTCATAAATAGCTTCAGGAATTTTTAATTCGGCTTTTATTATTCCCGCAAGTAAGCCAACGGCGAAAAATAATATTACGGGATCAATTAAGTTCTCTATCAAGTTACTACCCTTTCATTTTGTTCTCGATTAAATTCTAATTTATTCGTAACTGTGAAAAAATTTACTTCAAATTTAAGAATTACGAGAAAAATTAAAATTTGAATAGTTAACCTTTATATTTAAGTTTGATTTGATAAGATACACTGAAATATTCCGGGTTAAATTTAATAAATATTTTTAGGGAGGTAACATGTCTAAATTTTTAAGCTTCTTTTTTGTCATATTTCTTCTCTTTTTTTCCATTAGTTATTCTCAGGTTGGGAATGAATTTCCAATCGAAGTCGGTTCAGATTCTTGTTTTGCATCAAGTTTCTCGCAAGATGCAACAAAGTACATGATTGTAATGAGAAAAGATAAAGGTTTTTCAAATGCAGATATTGTAGTTCAATTTCATTCGAAATTAGATCACTCGTTAATTTATGGTCCAATTGTTATTGGCACGACTAATGTTCCAATTTCAAATTTCGAAAGTGCATTACCGCAAGCTGCATTTGATGGAACAAGATTTTTAGTGGTGTGGGTAAATAACGGAATAAATTATCGTTTCATTAATGCTCAGACATTTGAATTAAGTCAGATTTACTCTGATGCAACACTTCCTCTTATTCTTGGTGGAACGAATCTTTTGCATTTCAATCCAGTTACAAATAGATATTTAATTGTATTTGGAATTAAAACACAACAAGATAATATCTATTTAGCTTATAATTTCATTCAACGAAATGGAAGTTTAGGCAATACAAATCAATTGGTTAGTTTCCCAGTTAGAAAGGAAATTAGTCTTTCTTATGCGAATGGTAAATATCTCGTTTGTTTTATTAAAGACAATTCACAAGGGTCAGATTTTGAAGTTTATGGTCAACTATTAAATGAAGATGGGACAATTTCTGGTTCGACTTTTCTTGTAGATGGAAGTAGTTATCCGAGCGATAATCCGTTATTCGTTACTTTTGATGGGAAATATCACTTGTGTTTTTATACCGACGAAGAACCAACTGGTTGGAAAATTTATGCAAAAAGAATCTCACCAACTGGTGGTGTTGATATAAATAAAAGTTTGATTTCAGCAGATGGTCATTTAGTGCCTGAAGCGATAGTTGCAAATTCATTGCTTCTTGTTACATGGACTAAATTTCCAGTAATGGGAATTTCGCCTGGATATGTTAAAGGCAGATTTTTTGATTTGAATTTGAATCCAATTGGAAATGAGTTTATAGTTTTTAATGAAAAGAATGGTAAAACGCCAATTGGAGGCACGGTTGTGTTTGGAGACAATAAGTTTTATTGCTATTCCACTCGAATGAATTTTTCGATTTATGTTGTTGGTACTGATACGATGTTCATTTTAACAAATGGAGATGTTTTCGGTGTTCCAATTTTTTCTCCCACTGAAGTAAAAGATGAACAAATCACAGCTGAACAATTTGAACTATTTCAAAATTATCCTAATCCATTCAATCCATCAACGATAATTAAATTTAATTTGACTGAACGAGGTTATTGTGTTCTTAAGTTATTTGACTTAGTTGGAAATGAAATTGAAACAATATTTGATGCTGAGTTAGACGCAGGTTTGCATTCAGTTGATTTTGAACCATCGAGATTTAATTTGAGTAGTGGTGTATATGTTTATGAACTTAAATTCAATTCTCTCATTCAGACAAGAAAGATGGTTTATCTTAAGTAAAAATTTTAATTAAAGGTCTGCTAAGATTTTTGAAATCAACCTTAGCAGACCAATTCTCATTTTTGGGCGAAGATATTCATGTTTTGACCACTAAAGAAAAATGTAGCAGGTTTTCGAATTATTTCCTTCAATAGAGAAAAATTTGCAGAACTTTCTGTAAGGTTCACTGCTCCATTTTTAGTTTTGATTAATTTTAATGGATTTAGAAAAGATTTCTGAATTTTGATTTTACGAAAGTTAAAATTCATCAATAATCTTTTAATTGATTTAGGCGAGTAATGGAATAAATGATAAGGTAGGCTCCAACCGTTCCACTTATCACCATTCACAAATCTATCTAAACTCATCAAGTTCGGAAGTGCTAACCAAATAATTCCATTCTCGTTCAAAAGGTTTACTGCTAAATTCAAGTTTGATAATGGGTCAGGCAAATGTTCAAATGAATGATAAAAACAAATCAAATCGAATTTTTGATTCGAATAATACTCTTTCAATTCACCATTAAATAATTCAATACCAAATTTTTGTTTTGCCACATCTACACTGTATCGAGAAATTTCAATTCCTTCTGCTTTCAATCCTAATTCTCTAAATGCCTTAACAAATAAACCAAACCCTGCACCTACATCAAGAACGGAATTGACTTTACCAAAATAATGGTTAATATAATTCAAGTAATATTTTGCAGTAGATTTTACTGAATTAAGTTCAACTGAATTTTCGTAAAGATACCTTTCAAAATAATTTTCGTTGTATAGACTTTCAGATGAAAGAAATTTTTCAAAGTCGTTAAGAAAAATCACTTTGCAATCTTTACATTTCAATAAATCAAATTGGCTGATGACTTTAAATTTTTTGATTTTGTTTGAGCCACAAATTTTGCAATTCATTTTATATCAAGTTTCTAAATCGCGTTTCCCTTGAACAAATTCTTCGGCAATTCGAACATCGTGTGGACTACCAATGAACAAAGGAGTTTTTTGGTGAAGCTCTTTTGGTTCAATGTCTAAAATTCTTTGATAACCATCAGAAGCTTTTCCACCAGCTTGTTCAACAATGAAAGCCAGAGGATTGCATTCATACATCAAGCGAAGTTTCCCATTGGGATTTTTCTTGTCACCAGGATACATAAATATTCCACCATAAATTAGATTGCGATGGAAATCGGCAACAAGTGAACCGACATATCTTGCAGAATAAGGTCTTCCAGTTTCTTTATCATTTTGTTGTAGATACTTGATGTATTTCTTCAATCCATCATCCCAATAAAGATAATTTCCTTCGTTAATTGAATAGATTTTTCCTTTTGTTGGAATTCGAATGTTATCATGACTCAATAGAAATTCTCCAACTGCTGGGTCAAGCGTAAAACCATAGACACCATTTCCAGTTGTATAGACTAACATTGTGCTTGATCCATAAATAATGTAACCTGCAGCAACTTGTTCACTTCCTTTTTGAAGACAATCTTCCATTGTACCGGGACCATTGCCTTTCGATTTTCTTCTATAAATTGAGAAGATTGTACCAATGCTGATATTCACATCAATATTTGAAGAACCATCGAGTGGGTCGAAAAGCAAAACATATTTTCCAATTTTATTTCCCTTTGGAATATGAATTAAATTTTCTTCTTCTTCCGATGCCATTACACACAAATGCCCACCATGATTCATTGCATTGATTAAAATTTCGTGAGCAAAGACATCAAGCTTTTTGACTTCATCACCATGAATATTTTTTTCACCAGTAAAACCAAGAATATCAACAAGTCCTGCTTTGTTCACTTCAAGTGAAATAATTTTTGCAGCAAGTGCAAGGTCAGAAAGTAAATCCGAGAGTTCTCCTGTTGCTTCAGGGAATTTTCTTTCGTTTTCAATGATGTGTCGTTCAAGAGTAAGAAATCGTTTTGGAATATGGTCCATAGAGTTCTCCTATATGTTTGTTTTTATTATTCTACAATTCGAATTATTTGATGTAAAAGTGAGGTGTAATGAAATTTTTAGAAAAACGAAGTGTGAAGGATAATTCAAAAAATAACTAAAAATTTTTTTATCAAACCAAATGAAGATTAAGACCCTCCATAATTTTTAGTACCCCCGAGAGGATTCGAACCTCCGACACGCGGTTTAGGAAACCGCTGCTCTATCCTACTGAGCTACGGGGGCAATTAATTTAGCACAATATAAGAATTTTTGTAATGACCTTCAAATAAAATATGAATTCCCTACCCTAACCTATGCAAATCTCCCAAATGTTCTATTTAATAATAACTAATTTTTTAACCTGATTAAAATTACCCGACCTCAACTGATAATAATAAACACCTGAAGACAGATTATCTGCATCAAATTCATATTCGTAATATCCCGGATCTAAAAAACCATCCACAAATACACCTATTTCTTTACCAATTACGTCAAAAAGCTTAATAGTTACCTTCGCAGCTTTGGGTATCGAATACTTGATTTTTGTTCTAGAATTAAATGGATTCGGGTAGTTTTGTTCTAACACAAATTCCGATGGTAGTGCAATTTCTTTATATGATTTTTCTGCTTTTAAAAACACTCTATCAGTGGATTCGTTTATGTATGCTTTTCCCGAAATATCTAATTTATATTCGAAATTTTCCGATCCTTTATCTATTACCAGTACCCAACTAAAGTCATTTGATTTTACATTATTCCAGCTTACAGAAATGGGAAATTTTTCAGATTGTATCTTCAACTCAACCATTTTCTTTTTAAGTCCGTCAATAGATTCGAGTATTCTATTGGAAGAAAATCGGACATCAAAAATATTTGAAGGTGGTAACGGTGGCATTTCAAATAAATCTAAATTATCAATTTGAGATTTTGTAAAGTAAATTTTTTGACTTCTTTCAGAATTTGAAAAATTCAAGATGCCAATTTCAAACTCATTAAATTTTGTGATTTTATTAAAACTATTTTTTCTATAAGCATTCAAGACCACTTTACTACTATCTTGCACTTTGAGCCAATAACCTCTCCCTGGTTTTAGTGTATCTTCAATTATATAACCACTTTCATAGCCATAAATCAAGGACGTTAAATTACCACCAGGTAGAATTTCAATATTTTCAGTCATTACATTCTCACCTATTGTCCCTACAAGATTCCAACCTGGATTAAGTGTTAAGGTATCAATCAATATCGGAAATCCCGAGAAGAGATACTCTCTTGGAAATCCAAATTTTAACCAATAACCATTACCTGGAGAGAGTGTATCGACTATAATATATTCGTTTGAATTGAAACCATAAACAGCAGAACTTGATCCCGGAAAAATAAAATATTTTGAATAATTCTCCATAATTGTAGGTATGGAAACAAGATTCCAACCCTCATTAACTTTAATTTTTGTTGTTGGAATAAACTTATGCACTATTAGTAATGGGTTAGATTCGTATCCGATTATCACGATAGAATCGTTATCTTTCAAATTTAATAAAATGGATGCACCATTCGTTAAAGAATCTTTTAAAACAAAGGATCCTGCAGAAAATTTATTTTTATCCCACTTTATTATAAGCGTATCATAACCATCTTCTAATTGATATCTCAACTTATAAATATTGCTCAAATTTTCAATAGAAATAGTATCTCTAATATCTATTTTTGTTCCATTAGTATTTTCAATCATCCATCTAACATCAAAAGTACCCAAGGGAGGGACAACATCTAACTCTGTTTCATTGAATAATGAATCCAATGTATCTGTTGCACCATATTCGGCACCAAATATTAAAGTATCTTTATTCGAACCATTAATTACAACAAGATCAGATCTAAACCTGTAATTATAATTATTTATTCCAGTACCAGAAAGAGGGATCAAGATTGGATTTGGAAACGCATCACTTGAGTGGTAAACAATTAAAGTATCTTCCAATCGTCCTAATGAATTTGGTCTAAAAGATAATGGAATTATCTTTTGAGCACCAATTGGTATGGAAAAAATTTTACTCCCGTTAATTTTATAATCAGTACCAAATTTCAATTTTAAATTTCCTCTTAGGGAATCATTAGAAGTGCTTAAATTTTCGAGTATTAGTTGAGATTCCGATTTTTCAAATATTTGTACATCACCGAAGTTTATAACTTGTGGGTTAAAGGCCATATCAGAGAATTTTGCTGAGTCAACGCGCGAATAAATCAACCTAATGTTATCAATGAATATACCATCTGCTCTTGCATAACTATCGCTCCTCAAGCGAAATCTAAATTTAAATTGAGAGGAAGCAAATTTTGTTAAATCCATTTCTTCTTCAATCCAAGAATTCTGTTTACCATCATAACCATAAGTACCAACCGTTTGCACTCCATATCCAGATCCAGCTTTGGTGTATTTACCTTTGACGGATGTCCAACTTATGCCACCATTGCTTGATACTTCCACAGTAGCAAAATCATATCTTGGTTCTATATCCCACATTGCAGAGAATTTCAGTTTAATCGAAGTTGCAAACGATAAATTTAAATTATTTAATAATGTCAACTTGCTATCAGTATTATCATTATATGTACCTAAAGGGCTATCTGTAAAACTATATGGTGGTGATTGAGCGATTGTTGTAATTCCCCATCCATTTGATGACCAGTTCTGCATAGTTGTATCACTTGCACTGTCAGAAAAAGCAAGAGATTGTTTACCAATTACTATTTGCAACGTATCTAAAATTTGTAATCCATCGCCGTTTTTCGTATTAAGAAATACATCAGCAATAACACCAGTAGTTGCTCTTTTGTTAACCCGGCACTCGATATTTACATTTTTATCTGATAAAGGCGCAAAATCACCAACTTGAATTTCATCAGAAGAAAATATTAAATCTTGATTATTTGAATTAAGACTAATTGAAACATTCTTGGCTGAGTCCAAACCTTTATTTCTTAAAGTTAAATTTAAAACAAATTTTTCTCCTCTGTCAAGAAAATTATCACCAGTGCTATCGTAAATATTTGCTAATTGAAATTTTGGGAAAGCCCCAACAGCTGCAGTGATAAAGATATTAGGATACAGGTTTTCTAAAGCTAACGGAAGAATTCTTGAACTTGGTGGCCAGAAACCATCGCTAACTGAACCTACCTCTGGAGTCATTGCAAATATTTTTCCGTTATTTGGAATATCCCCATCGTACATATAATCATCGCTATTGCCTCTGGTGGAATAAAAAACCGTTTGTTGGTCAGTTCCATAAATGTATCCATTGAACTTCGTCATATCTTTTGCGTAATCACGATAAACCAAAGAATCAGGTGTTTCTCTCATTAATGCACCATATGGATATATCAGCAAATTACTATATGTGTGATAATTAAGACAAGCCCTAATATTTTTACCTGCGAGAAAATTTTTAATTGTTTGAGTTTCAGGTTCTGAAAAAGGAGCGGTTCCACGATATGTATTCGATGAAGGTGTTGTACTTGAGCCTCCGCTTGGTCCATCCCAATATGCATAAGGTCCGAAATTTCTATTTAAATCAACACCATAAGAACCATCTACATTATACCTTCTATTCTTGCGCCACATCCCACCGCCATAAGGATTTGTGGTTTGGTTATATACATATCCATCAGGGTTAACGACTGGTATGAAATAAATTTGTCTGTTATTTACCAAATAAGTTGCTAAAGGATCAGTACCATAATTTTGTAGTAACCACCACATATAATAAATTATTGTCATCATTCCACCTGGTTCACGTGCATGTGTAAGTGCTGTGAATAGGACTGCTGGTTCATTTACCTCATTCAAATTAGGATTGTCTGAAATCTTCACAGCAAATATATTACGCCCTTCAATTGTTGAGCCAACAACTAACTTCGTAGTAATTAAATCCGGATACAGAATTTTCATAGAATCAAGCTGTTGGATTACTTCTGTGTATGTATAATATCCTCCCATACTTCCATAACCAAATCCTAATGCATTAAAAGCTCCTTTATACAGGCGGTCTTCTAAAAATTTTGAATAATCTTCAATGATCGTGATTGTTGTGAATCCTAATCTCTTTAGTAAATCCAGTTCTTTTTCACTAACAATTAATTCAAACCAGTCACCAATTTTACCTGTCATCCCTTCGAGATCAACACCGGAACTTGTTAAAGATTGAAATGTTAACTGGTCTGGAACAAAAACTTTAATTTGTTTATAAATTTCCTGAGCAGGGCTAGTGAAGGTAAATATTGAGGTAAGAAATAAAAAGAGAAAAAATTTTTTCATAATCAAATATTGAATCTATATAAATAGGAAAAATAAGAACTATTACTTGATTAACAACATTCTTTTTGTTTTTTGAATAGAATTATTAACTATTAGTTTGTAAAAATAGATCCCGCTTGCTAATCCTGTAGCATCAAATGTAACTGAATTTATACCAGCTTCCATTTCTTCATTGTCAATTAGCTTAGTTATTTCCTGACCCAAAGAATTATATATAATGAGTGTAACTATTGATGGCTCCGGAAGTTGAAACTCAATTGTTGTATATGGATTGAATGGATTAGGATAGTTTTGTAATAATTGAAACGAGTTTGGACTTTCATTAATTTTATATGTTGAAGTTAGAATTGGAGAGATAGGATTTGAATTATCAAGTCGTAAATAAGGAACACTATACACACTTCTTACATTTTTCAACTTAAGTGGATTTATTGTAATCGTATCAATTGGTCCTGAAAAAGCATTATTTATTCTTGTTAACACCGAATCGAGTAATACATAATTAAAGTTTGGATACGATCTCCATTTCGTAAGGGCACTATCAGCCATTGCAACCAATTTTCTAATAGATTTACCATTAAACCCATTTCCTTTTGAAGTATCATAGTAAATGATTTCACCTAATCCACTTTGAATAAGACCATTATCACTTGCAGCTAGGTTTAGTTTTAGAGTTAATAATTCACCAGCGAGATGGTTATCATAAATTCTGGGTGTTGGGTTTCTTAATTCTTTGATAAAATATTTTGTTCCTCTCATATCGAACGGACGTGGTGGGCCGGATTGTACAAGGAAACGGCGCACATTTAAGCTTCGTTGCAGTTTTATCCAACCATAAACATTTGCACTTTCTGGTTTAGCTATTCCAAGAATTATACCTTCGTTAAATAAACCTCGTTTAAATAGTGTATCCCGAACATTTCCACCATTTGGTTGTGGTGCTGGAACACCAGCTGGTACTTTTATTCTGTTTGCTTTCAATGTAAAATCACTCTGGGTGAAAGTTCTAAAACATCCACCTGCAATCTTTCCATTTACACCAATTCTTTGTGCATATATATCAGAGTAGTTATTTCCTGCCCTATAATCAATCCAAGAAATTATAGCTCCACCATCTTCATCCATAATGAGTTTAGGTTCGATTTGGTCGTATGGGGCTATTTGAGCAGCAACACCATTGCTTGTCCATTGAGCAATCCCATTAGCATTATATCGTTGAACATAAATATCAAAATCAGTTCCATTACGCTTGTCTTGCCACCCAACTATTAAATTGCCATTAGCATCAGACGTAATCTGAGGATAATATTGATGTCCTTGTGCATTACAAACTTGAATGCCATCTGTTTGCCATAATAATTCACCAAACAAGGAGACATTTTGTAAATATATGTTATAATCTATGCCGTTTCGATTATCTTGCCAAACTACATAAACGCCGCCATTTCCATTTGATGCGAGTTTAGGATAGGATTTGAAACCAGCACCTGTAGCAATCGGACTTCCATTTGGTTGCCAAAGAATTGATCCAGTTGGACTTATCCTTTGTCCATACAATTCATCATTTGTTAAATTTCTACGATCTTGCCAAACAACAATTGCTCCTTTATAGCCATCAGCAATTAGTTGTAAATTATATTGGTTGTTATTAGCAGTTGTTACAGGAATCCCGTTAGCTTGCCAAAGGATTGAACCTGTTTGAGAAATTCTTTGTGCATAAATATCTATGTATCCACTTCCGGCTCTGTAGTCATGCCATGCAACGATCGCACCCCCACTACCGTCTGTTACCACCTCAGGGTTAAATTGGTCATATGGTGCAGAACAGATTAAAATACCGTTAGCAGTCCATTGTGCTTGACCGTTAGCATTTATTCTTTGTGCATATATGTTATTATCAGTTCCGTTCCTCCTATCTTGCCAAACAATAATCGCACCGCCTTGATTATCATAAACAATTCTTGGATTTTGCTGATTACCTGTTGCGTTACAAATCGCAACTCCTCCAACAGTCCATTGCGGTGTACCTGACTTATCAAATTTTTGAGCATAAATATCGTAATCGGTCCCTTTTCGGTTATCATGCCAAACAACTATAACTCCACCATTTGTTACAATAGCTCGTGCACTCGATTGGTTACCACTTGTATTTGCGACTTGAACACCACCAACTTGCCAATCAGTTACACCAATCTTGTGTAAGCATTGTAAATAAACTTGTTCATATGATACAGAGCGTTTATCTTGCCATAAAAATAAAATATTTCCATCAGTGTCGAGTACAATGTTATGGTTCCATTGATTATTTTGTTCAGCAACAACTGGAACAGCTTCATTTGAGTTACAAGGCCATTGTGCGAATACTGCTGAGCTCTGTACTATCAAAACAATAATTGCTATTACTAATTTTTTGGGTAGCTTCATATTTATATACTCGACTTTACAATTTTATTGTCAGTTATGCTAACCCATTAAAAAGCAATGAGTTTTGGTATAATATAAAATTTTCCAAGGAATGATGCAAGTGGTTTTTTATATTTTTTACTAATTTTTGATTAAAAAATTGCCCTAAATCACAAAATTTAGGGCAATTTAAAATTATTTGTTTAAAATCATCTTTTTTGCAGTTCTATAAAGCAATTCCTGCGTTTCAGTATCCCTTACAATAATTTGATAAAAATATATTCCAGCAGCCAAATTCTGTCCATCAAACTCCACTTCATTTACACCTGCTTCATACAACGCATCTTCTGCAAGTACAGCAATTTCTCTTCCCAACATATCATAAACTTTCAAACTTACTAAAGCTTCTTTGTTTAGCTTAAACTCTATAATTGTTTTTGGATTAAATGGATTTGGATAATTTTGTATCGGGATCTCAAATTCTTTTTCTTCAGTATTATTACCTTCTCTTCCCATGAATATTGCCGATGAAGATTTCTTACCTACAACTAAAAAATTTACTTCATCAATAGATTTAGCACCAGTGAATACAGTTTTTGTACCAAAACTAACCGTATCAATTGCACCTTCAAATGCTCGATTGATCTTGTTTATAGTCTGCTCTAAAATTATAAACATACTGGTAGAAAACCTATTATAAAATGTCATTGCTGAATCAGCTTTTAATGCAATCTGATCTACAGTCAACCCATTAAGAGGATTGGTTGGATCACTAAAAATTAAATTTTCAAATCCTACTGGAGTTCTACCGTATTTGCTAGCAGCAATATTAAATTTTAATGTAATTAGTTCAGCAAACAATCTATCATTGAATTTTTTAGGAGATAATATTTTTTGTTCACCTTTAATTGGTTTGCCATCTGTAAAATTCTTAAATCCCTGTGGATTACTGATATGCATACCGGAGTTATCAATTAAATTTTTCTGTAGATCTTTCCATTTTTTTATTCTTACCCAAGCTAAGGATGTATTCTTTGCATTTTGAGGAATCCCAACAACCAAGCCTTTTGAAAGATCTGTCTTCTTGAAAAGTTCTTCCCCAAGATTTGATATATTTGGCATTGGAAGGAAAAATTTTTGTTCACTTGTTGGTGAACTTCTATTTACGAATCCAACGCGATTACCATTTACTGTCCAATACCACTTCGATAACTTAACAGCTTTTTTAGCTCCAGTACCCTTTATTACCACTGATTGACCGGGAGCTATGGACACGTTTCCATTAAATTGCCATTTCTTTCTATCTGGTGATGGATTTGAAATTGAATTGAATGGACCAAGATCATCGACACTAATTATACTTTGAGCTGATTCAAAATATAATCCATTTACGTTGTAATTTGTGTTGTTTGTGAATGTAAACTCCCATTCGCTTTTTGTTATTTGTTTTTTTACTGCATTCTCGGCAGTTGCAAGACTAACAGGCGAAAAAGATCTAAAGGTTTCCCCATCATAACTGAGTAACAAATTAGTGAATGCAATAAAAATAAATAGTAATACTAAAAAGTATCTTTTTCTCATGGTAATACTCCTTTGAATACTTAAATAGATAAAAAACTTTTTAAATTGAGTCGCTGGGTCTTTCAAACAGTCTTTAAGTGTCCCAACTTAACGACATTAAGTTGGGACACAATTTGTTAAGAGCTATACTGCTTTTGAAGTCAAAATAGTGATTATTTCACTTCAAAAATGTGATCTTGCGCACAAAATTTAGATTTTCATTATCTGATGTTTTTACAGCCATTTTCACGAAATATATACCACTTGGTAAGGATTTCTGCGAATTTAAGTTAAATTCAATGGAATGATTCCCTGCAACCATAGCTTTATCTAAGAGAACTTCAATTTCCCTTCCGAGAATATCATACACAGAAACCTTAACATACGAATTCTTTGGCAATGATACTGTCATCTTAGTTGTTGGATTGAAAGGATTTGGATAATTCTGACTTAATCCAAACTCAGTTGGTATTATTCCCTTTGTACCAGCTTTTAATACCAATCCGTGAACATTACCATTGTTTATTTTTATATTTCCTGAATTTATAAGTGGAACAGAGTTGGAAGTATTTTCATTCTCAATAATACCTAACTCATATGTGAAATTGCTTGCATTCTTAATATTCCACTCAATGTTAATCGGATATATTACTCCTGATATTGATATCGGATACTGCTCAACATTTTCAGAATTAACTGAATGGATAACCACAGATTTATTATTTTGATACCTTACATCAAACACTTCAGATGGAGCAGTAGGAGGTAATTCGAAATATTCAATTTTTGATTTTAAATTTTCATCGACACCAAAATAGAGTGTTTGAGATGATCCAATTGCGTCCTTTATAGTTATAGAGTTTAGATTATCAAGATTAGTTTTTAATGATTTATCTTGCTTCAAGAATTGAGTTGAGGAGTTCATATACAATTTACCATTAGCGGACACTTTAACCCAATATGATTTTCCCGGTTTGAGTGTATCAGCGACTTGATAACCGTTCAGATATCCATAATACTGTGAAAGGATTGTTACTCCGGGACTTGCAGTTATTTGATTTACAGAGATTGGAACACTTAGAGTACCTATCATATTCCAACCTTGTTTTACTGTACAACTATCTGACATCCGTGGGACACCAGACATTGAAACATTTTGGTTCACAGCAAATTTTAGCCAGTAACCTACACCGTTCTTCAAGGTATCTTTAGTTACGTATCCATTATCAAAAGTAAATGCATTTGAAGTAGCCGTCGGATAGACAACAGATTTTCTAAAGTCCGGGACGACTACTGGAACAGAAACCATATTCCATCCTTGATTATATGTGATGTT
>JAOAHM010000033.1 GCA_026415235.1 Ignavibacteria bacterium
TGTGAACAAGTTAGATTTAATCGTCAATTTCAAAATGTTCATGGAAGTTCTTTCTTTAGTGCAAAACACATAAAAAACAATGTGAAAAATTTTGCTGATTCGTTAAGATTAAATCTTTATCGTTATCCTGCATTACCACCAACAATGCCTTGGAAAGATTCAATTCCCCCATTACCTCCAAAAAATTTAGCTGCTGTTGGAAATTTAACTGGTATCACTCTCACTTGGGAAAAACCAGATACTGCAATTGATGGCGAACGAGCAAAATATTTTGTGATTTATAAAGCAGTCGAACCTGAAACAATTGATGTAAACAATCCAAAGTACATTTTAAAAATCCTTCCCAACGATACAACTGTCTATCAAGATTACTTTGCTGTTCAATTCAACAAAAAATACAGATACATTGTTACTTCAGTTGACCGTTTACATAACGAAAGTGCACCAACTGCAAAAGTTGAATTTATGTTAACATCAGTAAGTGATATTGCAGAGAATGTATTTGAATACAATTTATTCCAAAACTATCCTAACCCATTCAATCCATCTACAAAAATTGAATTTACAATCAAGACTAAATCATATACTGAGTTAAAAGTTTTTGATGTACTCGGAAGAGAAATACAAACTTTAGTTGCTCAAGAACTCGATGCTGGTAAACATTCATTCGAATTTGATGGGACTAATCTACCGAGTGGAATTTATTTTTATCGTTTAAGTTCAGGCGAGTTTGTACAAACGAAAAAAATGATACTTCAAAAATAGGATTAGAAAAATTCTTTCAGGAAGAATTCCAATTCTTCTAAAGTTTTTTCGCCTAAAATAATTGTCACAAACTCGGCAAAATTGTTTAAAACAATTAGCGAGTTAATGCTCGCATCTCTTTCAGAGAGATTTACAATTTTTTTCGAAACATGATGATTTAAGATGCGCACATCTTCATAGATTTGTTTAAGCTTTTCCATTTCCCAGTCTGGTTTCTCACCTTTAATGAACTTAACATACTGAGCTAATAAATAAAGTGATAACGCTCTAACTTCTGTTTCTTCAATAGAAGCAAAGGGAAGATGAAAATATAATAATGGTTTAAGTTTGCCCATCACAGGACAACCTGATGTAACCATCAAAATTCCTAACAAACTACTTACTCCTTGTTGTAGCGAAGTTTTTTTCAAATAATTTCTTGAAGGAGTTTCAACAAACACTTGAACGATGTCAAAAGAATTTTTATCACCAAATTCAGAAATAATATCTTGTAGATTTAACGCAAGTGGACAATATTGATGTTCTTCTTCATTCAATGGACAATGTGGACACTTGAAACTTTTGAGTTTTGCCCAATCAGGGAAATATTTATGTTGAGGTTTAACAATGGAAAGGTCACTTTTTTCTACAACTACCGTCAGTGTCTTGCTCGTATCATCTCTGAAAGTGAAATGATATTTGAAATAAATTTTACTATCTGGCGATTTAATCATCAAAATCCTAAAAAGTGTTCTAATTCAATTTATAATTAATTGACAGAAAAATAAAGTGAAGATTGTAGTGTAAAATATTTTTAGACAAAAATAAAAGTATGAAACTTATTTAACCCAAAAGAAAAAATTTTTTATATTGATATTTAATGAAACAATATAATGAAAGCATACTGGTTAAAGAGAAAAAATTTTCAAACAAAGAATTGATTAAAGCTGTTGAACATTTGAGAGATAATGATAAAAAATTAGCTCAAGTGATTGAAAAGGTCGGTCGTTGCACGCTTAAACCAAAGACCAAACCTTTTGAGTCATTGATTGATGCGATAATTTCACAACAACTATCCATGTTCGCAGCCGAAGCAATCTTCAATCGTTTCGTTGAATTCTTCCACCCGAAAAGTTTTCCCGAGCCAATAGATATCATCAAAGCTGATACTGAAGAATTAAGAAAAATTGGAATCTCTTATGCAAAAATTCGATCAATAAAAGATTTAAGTGAAAAAGTTTTATCAGGACAAATTCATCTCGATAAAATTCAAAATTTAAATGATGAAGAAATAATTTCTGAACTTATTAAAGTCAAAGGTATCGGTCGGTGGACAGCTCATATGTTTTTAATTTTTTCATTGGGAAGATTAAATGTTTTACCAACCGAAGATTTAGGAATTCGAAAAGGAATTAAAAAACTTTACGGTTTAAAAAATTTACCTGATGAAAAGAAGGTGAAAGAAATTGCCTTAAAAAATAATTGGAATCCCTATTGTTCAATTGCAAGTTGGTACATCTGGAGAAGTCTCGAATTATAATGAGGATTTAAATGAAAAGTAAAATCACAATTATTTTTCTATCTCTTGCATTCTTAATTGGATGTTCAACATCAAAAGAACCAAGAAATCTTTATTACGCTAAACTTGAAGTAAGACAATATTTCGAAGACACTACTCGTTACTTAAAAGATGTAAGAAAAGTTGTTGAAGAAGCAAAACAATATGTAGAAAAAAATCTTGATACTTCTAAAAATAACGCAGCTATTTTCGATGTAGACGAAACTTCACTTTTCAATTATGAATACTTAAGAACTTTTGATTTCGGTTTTACCTTAGAAAGTTGGGAAGCTTGGATTGATTCTGCTAAAGCTCCACCAATTCAGCCTGTTTTGGACTTATATAAATTCTTAAAAAGTAAAGGGATTAAAATTTTTTTCATTACTGGAAGACATGAATCAAAATCAAAAAAAGATATAGACCCAACAGTTAAAAATTTAATTAGTGTAGGATTTGTTGATTTTGATGGAATATTTTTTAAGCCCCGAAGTCCAAAGATGAAAACTTCCGAATTTAAATCAACAATACGAAAACAATTGGCTCAGCAGGGATATTTTATTTTTATAAATATTGGAGATCAATACTCTGATTTTGAAGGGGAATACTCTGGTAAAACTTTTAAACTACCTAACCCAGCGTATATGACTTTTTAATTTAATTTAAACTTTTCTTTGCATCTTCAAGGTTGTCATAAATTCTCAGCAACTTATCAAGCTGAGAAACTTCAAATCTTTCGTAGACAGATTTTGCTTTGACAATCAAATTCATTCTACCATTAATCATAATGAGCAATTTGTATGCATCAACAATTACTCCGATTAAAGAGCTTTCAATAAACTTCAATTCAGATAAATCCAAAATTATCTGATAATACTTATCCTTCTCAATTAATTCATTCAATGTTTCTTTCAGTTTGATTGAAGTAGATAGCGAAACTATTTCTCCATCAATTTTAACTATACAATATCTTTCAAGCTTTGTGATGCTTATTGTGTTGATAGTGTTTTTCATTGTGGTCTCTCTTATTCAAAATTTTTCAGTGATAATTCACTCTGTATACAAACAGATTATATCATAAAATTGTTCACAACTCAATCTAACAAATTATTCTAATTCAACTTCCAAAAAATCTGCTGATGCAAAACAATTCACAGAACTGTTCAATTGATTTAGATATTCTATTGTATCACTTAACAATTCATCAATTTTATCATCAGAATAAGTTGGTTCATAATGAAATAGATACAAGTTTTTTACATTAGCAAGATGTGCAAACATTGCCGTTGCATAATTACTCGAATGTCCCCAACCAATTCTTTTATTATAATCATCCATAAAATAGCTTGAATCGTGAATTAATATATCTGCATTTGTGCAAAATTTAATTAATTCGGGATGATTTTCTGTTATTAAATCTTTAAGATTATGTGAAGTGTGATTATTCTGTATTAATTCGTTATCAGTGAAATATACAACTGATTTGCCTTGTAATTCTATTTTATAACCAATTGTTGGATTCGGATGATTTAAATTTATTGCTTGAACTTTCAAACCATTTTCTTCGTGGATATAATCAACATCAATATTATGGAAGTTTATCTTTGCTTTAAATTCATCTTTGGTTATTGCAAATAAAGGTGGTTTTAATATCAAATCAATTATTTCTTCGATTGAATTATATACATAAGGCTTACCGAAAATATCTATTTCAAATTCATTATTATAGAAAGGAAGGAAAAATGGTAATCCAACGATATGATCTGTATGAAAGTGTGAAAAGTATAAAGAAATTTTTTTGTGGTTCTTCTTTTTCAGTAGTTCAATACCAAGTTCTCGAATTCCTGTTCCAGCATCTAAGATTATAATTTCCTCATCATTCGATATTTCAATACAAGGAGTATTTCCGCCATACTTGCAATGGTTTTTACCAGTAACTGCAACCGAACCTCTTGTTCCCCAAAATTTAACTTTCATAACAAAAAATAATAAAATTCTAAAAATATTTTTGTGGGAATATTTTCCACAGTTAAATAAGCTTTATTAATTATTTAAGATGAACAACCTTACATTGATAAACTTTATTATGTTAATTCCAAGATTGTCAAGAAAATAAATCATCGTTACATAAATTTAAGTTATAACTTATCTAATCTTTAAATTTGTAAAAATTTGGAGCTGAAATGACAACACAACTTTGGTATTGGATAATCTTTACAGTCCTTGTAACAATAATGCTTGCAATTGATTTATGGTTTACTGACCACCGAAAAACAAAACTTGGTATCAAAAGAGCTTTGATATGGAGTGCAATCTGGATTGGAGTTGCTCTGCTTTACAACATTTCAATTTATTTCAAGTTTCCCAACGGTCACATCAAAGCGATGGAATTTTTAGCAGCATATTTGATTGAAAAATCATTATCCGTCGATAACCTTTTTGTGTTTATCATGATTTTTACAATAATGGGGATTGAAGATAGGGATCAACCGCACATACTCAAATGGGGAATACTTGGAGCAATTGCGTTCAGAGTGATTTTTATTCTTGCTGGTGTAGCTTTAATACAAAAATTTGAATTTGTTATTTACATTTTCGGTGCAATTCTTCTTTACACTGCTTATAAAATGGCTTTCACTGAAGAGAAAAAAATTGAACCTGATAAGAACTTTTTTGTAAGACTTGCATCAAAATTTTTTCCAGTCAAAACTAATGGTGTTCATAAATTCTTTGTCAAAGAAAATGGTAAGCTACACATCACAAATTTGTTTCTAACTTTATTACTTATTGAATCAACAGATATTGTTTTTGCAATTGATTCCATTCCCGCAGTAATTGCTATTTCTCGAGATCCTTTCATTGTAATTACATCTAACATCTTTGCAATCCTTGGACTTAGAGCTTTATACTTCGCATTGGCTGGTATAATGAGTTTGTTTAGATACTTAAAATATGGAATTGCTTTCATTCTATTTTTCGTGGGAATAAAAATGTTGATATCCGAATTTTATCATGTACCTATCTATGTCTCACTTACAGTAATTACTGTGACGATAGTTGTTTCAATTCTTGCATCAAAACTTATTAAAGAACCAGAAGAAAAATCTAACTAAAAATTTATTGAGTAATAACTGATGAGTATTTATTGAGTCAATGTGAAGAAATTTTGAGTTGACTAAAAAGCTAATGTTTAAAAAGTCAAAATTTAATCTGAAAAAACTTTAAACAATTATTCTTTCTTAGAAAGGAAGATTCAAAACATTCAAATTCTTAATCAACCCTATTTTTAGAATTTGAAAATCAAGCAATGATTTCAATTAATTTTCTACAAGCCTAAGAATTGGACTCCAATTCCGCAAAGCAAAATTGTAATTCCCGCAAATGTATGAATGTGTTTTTCCAATTTCTTTTGAGGTAGTAACTCAATCCCATACAAACCAAGTAGAACCATTACAAGCATTGTTAAAATAGTGGTTATTCCAAAAATTGTTGTTACAATTGTAAGTCCCAAGATACTATGATTAGCAGCTGGAATCATAAGCACTGGAATTAATGCTTCACAAGGTCCGAATACAAATATTATAAATAGAGTCCAACCCGAAATTTTTTCAGGTTCTTTATGAAGATGAACATGTTCTGCATTATCATGCGAATGTTCGTGTGAGTGAGTAATGTTTCCATCCAGATGATAATGGGAATGAGTATGCTTCTTCTTTGCTTTAATTATTCCATAAATAGTATAAGCTAATCCAAAAATAATGAGTAACCATCCAGCAATTTCTCCACGAGTGTTCTCAATAGCTTCTAACTTAACCAAAGATAAACCCAAACTAATTCCAATTATTCCAATTATTACAGTTGAGAGAACATGACCAACACCGCATAATGCAGTAATTGTTAAAGTTTTCAATTTACTCCAGTTCAACGATTTCGATAAAGCAATAAAAGGAACATAATGGTCAACACCGAGGATTGTATGTATAAAACCAAGTGAAGCAGCTGTAACAGTAAGTAAAGACAATGAGCTTTCCATTTTTTACCTTTTTTTATGTTATATTTTTAAAATATTTGCCAACAAAATTAATGAAAAATAACTTTTTTATCAGTATCATTATTCGGTGTTTTTCTTAATTTTGAATAAAAATGTTGAACTATGAATTTTGATTATCTCATTAATCTGATAATCGTAATAAATATCCTCTTAACTTTTTCAGCAAACCTTCCATTAGCAAGCCAGGCATTCAAGAAAAAGTTACAACCAGTTCTAACAAAAGCTAATTCTTTTTTGCAGAGTCTTCCAAAAACAATTTCAACTTTGATTTTTGTAATGATTATAATTGGTCTATTTGGAGTTGGTAAAGTTGAAGTGAAAGGTGATTTAATAAATTGGTTAAGAGTTTTTTCTGCTTTGCTATTCGTTGTTTTTTCTTGGATTCAAATTTATTCAGTAAAACAACTTGCCGAATATTATTCACCTGATATTGTGATTTACAAAAACCATCAATTAATTGATAAAGGATTTTTTAAAGTTATCAGACATCCAATTTATTTATCTCAGATACTTCAAGATTTTTTTGCTGGAATTGCTTTGTTGAATATCCCAATTTTAGTAATGACATTATTTCTGGAATTTCCTTTGTACCTCAAAAGAGCTAACCTCGAAGAGGAATTCTTAATTAAGAATGTAAACAATTATTCTGAATACAAAAGACGAGTTGGTAAATGGTTACCAAAGTTAATTAATTTAAAATCAGGTGAATAGATTTGATTTATATTTTCACACTAATTTTGATTATCATAACTTTTTCTTTTGGTTACGATTATTTTTATCACAATGCTTTCAACAAAGGATTGATTTTCAGTCCATCTCACCAAAAACAAATTTTAATGAAATTCGTTTTATCTGCTTCTCTCAAGTTTTTTCACATCATAAAATTTTTGTTAATCATCTTATCTCTGATGGTTATTGCTGGAACACTTCTTTTTCAGATTAAAATTTCGATACTTTGGTGGGCTACATTATTTCTGAATATTTTTAATGGAATGTTTTTCACTGGATATCAATATCCAAAAATGAAAAGAATAATTTATTGGGATTATAAAAATCCAGTTCAGAAGTGGGATGAAATTTATAAAAGCTATAATCAATCATCTAAGATAATGTTGATTGTTTGTTCTATTAATTTCACAATTTGTTTGTTTGCTTTCGTGAATGGGCTAATTAAGTTTGATTAATTCAATTTATCAGTTAAAATGTTTGGAGCAGGAAAACCTTTTTCGAGTGATTTTAAGTAATAGTGTTTCGAAGAATCAAGCTGACCATTGTTATAAAAAAGTAAAGCTAAATTGAAATACCCTTGGGCAAATTCTTTGTTTATCTCAATAGCTTTATGAAAATTTTTATACGCTAATATTTTTTTACCTAAACGAGCATACAACACGCCTAAATTGTTATAAGCCTCAAAATAATTTGTATTAAGTTCTATTGCTTTTTTGAGATAATACTCTGCTTGCGTCAAATCATTTTTTTGTAGATAAAGATTACCAAGATTGTTGTAAATGATTGAGTTATTTGGATTAATTTTTAATGCACGAAGAAAATAAAATTCTGCACTATCTAATTTCCCTTGCTTACTGAAATTGATTCCAAAATTCACTAAAGTCTCAACTGAATTTGGATTAAGTTCGTATGATTTTCTAAAGTGTTCTTCTGCTTTATCATAAAATTTTAATCTGTGATAGACATTTGCCAAACCTCTTTGTACAAAAAATGAATTTGGTGCATCTTTAACCGCAGAAGAATAAAAAGTGAAAGGCTCTTTGAAATTTATCGAATGAGTAATATTTAAGTAAGAAAATAGAAAAAGAATTAAGACGATTACTGGATAAAAAAATCTTTTCGAAACTTTTTCAATGAAAACTAATTGACTAATAGAAAGAAAGATGCCAAACATAGGCACATATATTCGATGGTCAAGAAAATTAGTGAAACCAATTAATCCAACAAATCCACTTATCAAAAAAATCATAAACCAAGCTAAACCATATAAATATATTTTTAGATTCTTAATACCCATCAAACTCAAACCGATAAAAAGCAATATTGAAATAAAACCATAAATCAAATTAATATTTTCGGTTAGTGTGATAACGCTTAGATTAATTGGAATAAATATCTTCCCAAAATAATTCACAAAACCTTTTATGTAATCAAATGTGTTTAGTGGAAGTTGTTCAATTTCTAATTTTTGTAAGTTAGCTTGAGACCTTAAAACCAAATAAATCGAAGAAAAGATTAGAAAGGTAACGAACCATTGTAATTTATATTTTCTCTCAACATTTGAAAATTTTAATACAACTGGATAAAGAACAACAAATATTAAAATCAAGAAGGCATTTTCCTTTGTAAGTAACGCAAATAAAAACGAAAAGCCACTCAAAATCATTAACAATTGTTTTTTTAATCTAAAATCATTTGATAATAAAAAAGATTTTTCAAAAAAAATAAGAGTAAGACTTAAAAAGATAAATAATAACGAATCATTTCTTCCTGGAATCCAACATACTGCTTGAACCAATGCAGGATGAATTGCAAATAACAAACTAAACCAAAATGCAATCGCTCTACTTCTTGCTATACGACCAAACAAAACAAAGAAAAGTATTACAGCAATAATGTGATAAACAACATTAGAAAAATGAGAAACAAAAGCATCTTTACCACCAATGATTGTGTCTATCATAAAACTTAGTGAAACAATTGGTCTATAATATATTCCAGACTCAGACATCAATATATTAGTCTTGAAAAGAGTAGGAATATTTTTATAGTCTTTTAATATGTGGTATTTATTGACAATCAATTCGTAATCATCAAGGGAAGTAAAATCAAAACTTAATGTGTGGAAGTAAATGAAAAATGTAATAAGAGAAAGAACTATGAGAGGACTAAGTTTTGAGTTGAAAAATTTTTCTTTTATTAAATCAATTTTTTGAAAATTCATTGCACTAAAAAAAATTAAATAAAAAAGGCGATGAATTATCTCATCGCCCTTAAATTACTTATTTGACGAAGTAATATTCATTTTTTGTACGATTTGCATCAGGAATTTTAGATGAATTTAAATCAATTGAGATTGGTTTCTTATCCAACTTCAATTTGAAGCTAATTTTATTTTTTCCATCTTTCCAAACTTTAGCAGTTTCGTAAAATTCTTTTGTTGATTTATCTTCAAAAGTAATTTTGATTGAAATTGGAACTGGTAGTGCGCCAACTTTAACAATATCAAATGACAATTCATTCTTTTTTAATTTCACATTTTCGATATCAAGGTCAGGAACTCCTTTTTCAAAAAACCATGGAATAAAAAACCAATCAAGATTTTCGCCAGCGTATTTGTTGAAAGTGAAGAAGAAATCATTTGGTAAAGGATGTTTACCATTCCACAAACGAACATACTCTTTCATTACTTCAATAAACTTTTCTTTGCCAAGCATGTCTCTAAGGATATCATACGCAATTCCAGGTCTTGCGTAAGATGCGTTACGATAAGATTGACCTTTCAACAAAAACGATGGAATAATTGGTGGAACTTCTTCTTCGTTTCCAGCAAAATTTTCATAAGCTCTTGAATTTCTTTCTCTCGGTCCAATTTCATCTGAATATCTATCTTGTAAATCATAAGGAAGCATCACTGCAAATCCTTCATCCATCCATGCAAATCTCTTCTCGTTTATTCCCATAAAAAATGGGAAATATGTGTGAGCAATTTCGTGAGCAGCAAGTCCTAATGCAGCAGAATAACTTGGAGTTGAACCATTATTAACCATCATCGGAAATTCCATTCCACCTTGACCATTGAAAACTGTAATTGAAGGATATGGATAAGGAATTTTTGGAAATTCAAACGAGAAGAATGACAAAACTTCTCTTCCAATTTTTGCAACATCATAAAAATCTTTTGATTCTTTTTTATAAGCAGCAGAGATGAATGTTTTTCTCCCACTAAACGAATCAACAACTATTGTTGATGCATCCCACAAGTAATGGTCACTTAACGCAAAAGCAAAATCTGGTACATATTCAGCTTTGTAATGATATGTTAGAAAATCTTTGTCCTTAGTTTTAAGTCGATTCTGAACAACATCATCCAGTGTAATAATTTGAACAACTGTGTCGCTTTTTTTTGCAAGACGAAATCGTTCCAAAACTTTTTCTGAAAAAACTTCTTCAGGATTTTGAAGAATTCCTGTTGCCCAGACAACAAAATTTTTTGGAACTGTAATCTTCACATTGTAATTATTGAAATCATTATATTGTTCAACTGTTCCTGTATAAGGAATTTCATCCCAACCATAAACATCATCATAAACAGCAATTTGTGGATACCAATAGGCAACGAAGAATGATGTCGTGTCATAAGTGCCCATTCTGATGTTTGAGAATTTTGGAAGAGTAACTTCCCAATCTATCTCAAGTTGAGTTTTTGATTTAGGTGAAATAAAATCGGTTGAATCTAATCTAAGATTTAGATTGGTAGAAAATTGGGTTGCCTTCGTTCTGTCATTTAAATCATAACTATTACCATTAATGATTAATTTATTGATTTTAGTTCCATCGTGAATATCATAAGGATTTACTTGAAACTCTCTTGCAGAACCTTTCTTGAAATAATCTTGCAATAAACGAATTACTATTCTTTTCAAAGTGTCGGGACTGTTGTTGTAATAAACAATTTTTTCTGAACCAATAATTTTTCTTTCTGATGGAATAAAATTCACTTGAATAGAATAGTCAGAATAATTTTGCCAGTAATTTGGACCTGGTGAACCATCAAATGAACGAGTCCCTTTTTTGTAAGCTTCATGCACATTTCTTGGGATTTGAATTTTTGTCTGTGAATACAAACTTGAAACAAGAATGAAAAATATCAGGCTAAATATTATTGAACTTAAAAGATTATTCTTTTTCATCTTACAATTACCTTCTATTTGATTTTATATTCTGAAAGTTTTTTTAGAAAGTTATTTATCTCCAAATCCCAGAAAATCCAATTATGTTCACCAGGCAACTCGTGGTATTCATACATTACACCATTTCGCTGAAGTTTTTCAACAAGCTTTCTGTTAGACTCCAATAAACCTTCGAGTGGATCATCTTTACCACAAGAAATATAAAGATAAGGTAAGTTTGTCGGTTTGATTGTATCTGCGATAACGAGCACATCGTTCTTATCCCAATGTTCTGACTTTTTTTCACCGAAAGCATCACGCAAACTTTGAGAAAGCAAATTTCGATTCTTCTCAATCATACTGGGCCATCTGAATGCACCACTAAATGAACCAGCATAATAAAACAAATGGGGATACTTTAGGGCAAACTTAATCGCACCATAACCGCCCATTGATAATCCAGCAACTACTCTCCCATGTTTTGTCGAAATTACACGATATCTCTTTTCAACATACGGAATCAATTCTTTGATGATGTAATCTTCATAATTTCGATTTTTTACAAATGGTGAATTTGTGTACCAACTGTTATCAGCTTCTGGAGTTACAACAACAAAAGAATAATCATTTAAATACTTAATTAAGTTTGTTCGATTAATCCAATCTGTATGATCACCTGAATAACCATGAAGTAAAAAAATCACTTTATATCTTTCATCTGTTTTGAAATAATCTTTCGGCAAAATAATGTTAAAACGTTTGTAGCTACTTACTGCGTAGGAGTAGACGCTATCTAAAATAACTCTAACTTTTTCTTGAGCAGATAAAGTTTGAACAATTAGGATAAATATGAAGATTAACTTTTTAATGCGATTCATTTTCTAACTCTCTTATTGTTTGTTTTATTACTTGCAAAATTAAAATTTTACTTGGTGATTTTTCTTTAAGTATATAATCAATTTTAATGATGAATGAAATTCGAACTTTTTCGATATGCTTCTGAGAAGAAAAAGATTATAAATTAAATATCAGAAGAACGGATAACTTTACCAGGCATTTTTCCTGTATGCTCGTAATTCGAAATGACAACTTCACCATTTACAATTACATAAGGAATTCCATCAGGATAATTATGCGGCTCTGTGAAGGTTGCTTTATCACTAATTTTATTGTAATCGAAAATCACAATATCAGCAAAACAGTTTGTTGAAATTCTTCCACGATTTTTTAATCCGAGTTTATCTGCAGGTAAAGAAGTCATCTTTTTAATCATATCTTCAAGTGAACAGATTTTTCTTTCACGAACATATCTTGAAATTGCCCTTGGAAATGTGCCGTATGCTCTTGGATGAGCTATTTCTTTGTTCATAGGAGGATAAGGAGCATGACTGCCAGCGTCGGAAGAAATCATTACAAGTGGATGAGCTAAAATTTTTTCTGTTGATTTTTCTTCCATACCAAATCCCATCATCATCACTTGATTTTCTGAGTCGAGCAAAACTTTCACTGTTGCTTCGTATCCATTCATTCCAAATTCTTCGCTCAGTTGTTGTATGGTTTTGCCTTGATAGTGTTTGAACTCATTCTTACCAACACTTGAGATTAAAACTCCATTCCATTCACCATCAAGATTAGAAATTTTCTTCTCAACATATTCACGAACTTGATTGACAATGGATTTATCTTTCAATCTTTCTAAAAATTTTTCTGTACCTCCATCTCTAATTGAAAGCGGAAAAAGTGAAGAAAGATTTGTATGATAGGCAACATAAGTATAACGATCAGCATGAATATGTAAGCCTGAATGTGCAGCTCTATCAATTTTTTCAATCAGTGCATCAACTTTATGCCAATTACTTTTACCAGAAACTTTGAGATGAGCAATTTGCAATTTTGATTTCGATTTCAAAGCAATTTCAATTGCTTCGTCAATTGCTTCGAGGACAAAACTGTCTTCGTTGCGAATGTGAGTTGCGTAAATTCTAAATTTTTCTGGAGCAACTTTACATACTTCAATTAACTCTTCAGCCGGAGCAAATGAGCCTGGTGTGTATTCAAGTCCAGACGAAATTCCAATTGCACCTTCTTCAATTGCTCGGATAATTTCATTCTGCATTTTTCGAATTTCTTCTGAATCAGCTTTTCTATTTTCGAGACCAATGACGAATTCTCTGATTGTCCCAAGTCCAACCATCGTGGCAATATTTACTGAAAATTTTCTTTGCGAAAAATCATTCAAGAAATCACCAATCGTAATCCATTTTAATTCTTCACCATATTGTTCACGAAAATTTTTTTTGACCAAATCTAATTCTGGTCCACCTAATGGTCCCCAAGAAAAACCATCTTGACCAGTAATTTCAGTTGTAACGCCTTGTCTTATTTTACTTTCTGCCTTAGGATTAATAATTAAATCAGCATCGGTGTGAGAATGAATGTCAATAAAACCTGGTGCAACTTTTAATCCATTTGCATCAATAACTTCTCTTGCGTTTTGTTCTTTAACTTTTCCAATTAAAGATATCTTTCCATCTTTAATTCCAATATCACCAATAAATTCTTTTGAACCAGTTCCATCTATTATTGAACCATTTACAATCAGTAAATCAAAACTTCTATCTTTCATCATAATAGAGGGAAAACCAGAAGAAGAAAAAATCAATAATCCCCCAGTTGCAAGTGATGTTGATTTAAGAAAATCTCTTCTTGAAATTTTTTTCATAAATATCTTCAAACAAAATATTATTTAGAACAGAATTTCTTCAATTAACAAGAAAAAATTTTTCATCATTTTTTGAGATTTAAAATTGTATTATCAATAAGTCTTGTATTGCCTATTCTTACTGCAAGCAAGAGATAATATTCTTTCCCTTCAAATAAGAAAGTTGCTTTTTCAAAAGATGATTTATCAACAATTTCAACATAATCAATCTTAGCTAAATCATGTTGAGAAATAAATTGTTTAACTTCTGAGATGATTTTGTGTGCGTCTCTCTCACCTTCATTAAAAAGTTTTTCAGCAAGTTGAATTCCCTTGAACAAGCAAAGAGCTTGCTTTCTCTCTTCTTCATTCAAGTAAACATTTCTTGAGCTCATCGCAAGTCCATCTGCTTCTCGTACAATTGGAAGTACATCAATTCTAATTGGTATGTTTAAATCATCAACCATTTTCTGAATGATGAAAGCTTGTTGTGCATCTTTCTGACCAAAAACTGCAAAGTGAGGTTGAACAATATTAAATAATTTCAGAACTACTGTAGTAACTCCTTCAAAATGAGTTGGGCGAAATTCTCCTTCAAGTATTTCACTATATTTTTTTACTTTCACAAATGTTTGATAATCGCTTCCATACATTTCGTTCGCTGAAGGAATAAAAACTAAATCGCAATTTTCTTGTTGAAGTAATTGCAAATCTCTTTTTTCATCTCTTGGATACTTATTAAAATCTTCGTTCGGTCCGAATTGCATTGGATTAACAAAAATAGAAACTACACATACATCAGAATTTTTCTTTGCATATCGAACAAGAGAAAGATGTCCTTCGTGCAAATATCCCATTGTTGGGACAAAAGAAATTGTTTTATCCTCTTTTCTTAATTGATTTAAGTTTTCTCTTATCTCACTAATTGAATTAAATACTTTCATTTTAACTTACCTTCGAATGAAAATATTTCTGATTGTCAGAGCAATTTCCCTTTCAAAACTTCCATCGCAATTGAGAAATAAATTACAATTCCAGTGACATCAACCATTGTTGCAACAAAAGGAGCTGATGAAGTTGCTGGGTCGAAGCCTAATCTTCTTAAAATGAAAGGCAGCATTGAACCAATGAATGTTCCCCACATTACAACTCCAATTAAAGAAAAGAAAACTGTAACGGCAACATAGAACCAATATTCGCCATAAAGATGAGTTGCCTCCTGCCAGAGAAATATTCTAAAAAATCCTATTGCACCTAAAATTACTCCAAGAGAAAAACCAGTTAACAACTCACGCCACATTACTTTGAACCAATCTTTTAAAGTAATATCGCCCAAAGCCATTGCACGAACGATAAGAGTAGAAGCTTGCGAACCTGAGTTACCACCACTTGAAATTATCAAAGGAACAAAAAGTGCAAGCACAACTGCACGAGCAATTTCTTCTTCAAAAACTGCCATTGCCGAAGCTGTAAACATTTCACTGATAAACAAAATGGAAAGCCAACCTGCTCTTTTTTTAATCATTTTGAGAACTGGAACTTCGGAGTAAGGTTCTTCTAAAACTTGAACTGCTGCTTGCTTTTGAATGTCTTCTGTTGTTTCTTCTTCTGCGACATCCATGATATCATCAACTGTTACGATACCAAGCAAAACGCCATTGTTATCAACAACTGGAAGAGCAACAGCATCATACTTTTGAAGAACCGAAACTGCTTTTTCTTGATCGTCAAAAACATTGAGTGGAGTTATGTTTTCATCATAAAGTTCTGAAATTTTTTGATCTGGTGAAGAAAGCAAAATATCTCGAATATCTATTTGACCTAACAATTTTCCTTTTTCATCAACTACAAAAATTACATTCAGAGTTTCTTTGTTCTTACCAAATTGTCTTATGTAATCTAAAACTTCCTGAACAGTCCAATCGGATTTCACTGCCAGATAATCTGGCGTCATCAATCTACCGATTGAATATTCAGGATAACCGAGAAGTGTTGTTGCTATTTTTCTTTCTTCAGTTGAAAGTAATGAAAGCAATTGTTGAAGAGCTTGAGCAGGAATTTCTTCGAAAAGAGCAGTTCGGTCGTCAGGATCCATTTCGTTAAGAATTGCTGCTGTCTCTTCTTTGCCCATTGATTTGATTAACTCGAGCTGAGTATCTACATCAAGATACTCGAACACATCAGCTGCAAGTTCACGGTTTAACAATCGAAAGATTAAAACTCTTTCTGCCTCATCCAAATCAACGATTAATTCGGCAATATCTGCTGGAGGCCATTCCTGCAAAACTTCTTTCAGGACACTGAATCGTTTTTCTTGAATGAGGGATTTAATTTCGGGTTTAAGTAATTGTGTGAGCATGGTTTCACCCTCTTTTTTTAATAACAAACAATTTAACCCGAACGAACCAAGGATGGATTCGCTCGAATGATTTTAAGAACGATTTGAATATTTATCGAGCGTTGTGAATAAGCAATCTAAACTTTATCTATGTCAAATTAATCTTAGCTTGCGAAGAGGTCTAATAATTGCGTGATTTTACTTTTCAATTCTTTACGATGACAGATAAAATCTATGAAACCTTTTTCCAATAAAAATTCAGATGTCTGAAAACCTGGAGGAAGGTCTTTACCAGTTGCTTGTCGAATAACTCTTGGACCTGCAAAACCGATTAAAGCACCTGGCTCTGCTATGTTAACATCACCAAGCATGGCATAACTTGCCGTTGTTCCTCCTGTTGTTGGATCAGTTAAAACAGAAATGTAAGGTACTTTTGCTTCTGCAAGTTTCGTTAGCATGGCTGATGTTTTTGCAAGTTGCATGAGTGATAATGCAGCTTCCATCATTCTTGCACCACCACTCTTTGAGATAATTATTAATGGATATTTTGTCTTGATTGATTTTTGAATCGCCCGAGCAATTTTTTCGCCCACAACCGATCCCATACTTCCACCAATGAATGCAAAATCCATAATTCCAGCAACTACATTATAACCATTTATTTTTCCTGTTCCAGTTCGAACTGCATCATAAAGACCTGTGGTCTTTATTGCTTCTTTAACTCTATCTTTATATGGTTTTGTATCAACAAAATTCAATGGATCGGCTGACATCATTTTCTTGTCCATCTCTTTGAAAGTATTTTCGTCAAAGAGAATTTGAATGTACTCAGCACTTCCTATTCGAAAGTGATAACTGCACTTAGGACAAGTGAAAGCATGTTGTTCAAGTTGTTTTTTATGAATTATCTCGCCACACTTCTCACACTTTGTCCACATTCCATCGGGAATTTCTTTCTTCTTTGAATCGCTTTCAATTCCACTTTTTGTTCTTTTAAACCATGGCATAAAAAACTCTCCGTTATTTTTTTACTACTTCAGCTTGAATTGTTAAATAAATTTCTGGATTAGCTGGGTCATTTGAACGAATTGTGATGTATCTTGTTACTAAGCCACTGTAATTAGTTGAATTGAATTCCACTTTCACTTCGCTTGTTTCACCAGGATTTAATTTTCGCTTTTGTGGAATAGCTGCTGCACATCCACAAGATGATTGAATATCTACAATTTCTAATGTACCTTGACCAATGTTCGTGAAAGCAAAAGATGTTTCGTATTTTTTGCCTTCATCAACCTTACCAAAATTATGGAACAACTTGTCGAAGAAAATTTTCGGTGCACCTGTTGTATCAATGTAAACTTGAGCTTTGATTGTAATAATTTTTGTTGGATTGTCAGGCTCATTGGTTCTTATGTAAATTCTTTGAACTTGATTACCAAACTTTCCACGAGTATCAAAGCGAACATCAATGGTTCCTTTTTCACCTGCTGCAAATTCTCTTTTCGAAAGTTTTCCAACTGAACATCCACAAGATGCTGAAACATCTAAAATTTTTAATGTATCTCCACCTGCATTGTAAAATTCAAATGTATGTTCAACAACATCGTTTTGTTTAACCTTACCAAAGTCAAAAGTATCTTCTACAAATTTCATTTGTGGTTTGATGAATTGAGCAAATGAAATACTCACCATTATGAAAAATGCAAAGACTATCTTTTTCATCTCTACTTTCTCCATTCAGAATTACTGAAAATGCATACAAATATATTTGATAAATCTAAAATTTACTATGGTCGAATCGTTATTTTTCTACACGAAGGATAGGATATGTTTTATTCTTCAGCAAATAATCAAACCTTTCGTATTGAACTAATCCAACCATTGATTGCGGTTCTAAAGCGAGAACAATCAAATCTCTTTTTGGTTGATTGAGTGTAATGAAAATATAATCGTTACTCGCACTAAAAATTTTCTTTGCTTTCTTCTCTAATTTTGGATTTCGTAGATATTCACCTTCAAGTAAAATCGAATCAACTTGCAAAATTTCATATTCATAAACTTGAAAATTCGACGAAAAATTTTTTGAGTAACTAATTCTGTGATTATTCAAGAATTGAAGCAATAGTGTATCACTCTTTGGGATAAGATAACCTTTTGGAATTTTTGTCTTTAAGATTTCTTTCACAACTGGATGATAGTTAGAAACTTTTAATGTTGTATCTCGAAAATTTTGTGCATCAATAACAGGCAAATCGAACGAAGAACCATCTGGAAAATGGTCAGCTTGAAGAACAATCTCTTTCTTCATTCTATAGTTTTTTCTTGACTTAGCGATGAGTTGTTTAATTTCTTTATGATTATCATAACAAAACTTGAGTAATCCTAACATTGTTTCGCACTGACCTTTCGCTCTTCTTTCAATGTTATCAACAAGCAAATCACGACCATTTTTTCCTTCGAGAATGAAAGATAATGTGTTCAAAATTCCAAAACTTTGTCTTCCATCGTTGATATCAACTGTGCTGTGTCTTAATCTTTCTTTGTTTGGTGGTCCACCTACAACATATTCACAAAAAGAATAGTTTTTTCCTTCGAGATAATTTTTGATGAAAGGAAGAACTTTTTCCTTCTGATAATTTTTTATTTCAACAGAAACATTTGGATTTGACAACAAACCAAGTTGTTCGTCTGCACTTTTGTAATAACCAAATTCCTTCCAATCATTTGAATAAGGGAAAAATTCGTGAACATCTAAGGTTACATCGAATTCGTATTTATCAAAGAGTGAGTGAAGAGCTTGAGTTTCGTATTCTGTTAGAATTAAATGATTGCGATTTAAATCAATACCATTTGCATTTCGTCGTTGATTTTTTTCTGAACCATCTGGATTTACTTGCGGAATAATTGCAAAATCAATTCGTTCGAGTAGATAAAGATTTTCTGGTTTTGTCAATTCTTTGATTAAGAGTAAAGCACCTTCTTTGCCAGATTGTTCGTTTCCGTGTTGTTGTGCAAAGAATAGAACTCGCAATTTATTTTTACTTTTAGCGAAGTTATTCTTCGAGAAAAAGAGTGCGTAAATATTTCGTCCTTCTTTGGATTGTGTCAAAACTTCTGATTTAACAAAATCAAATTTCTGATCAATCTCTTCAACAAAATTTTTAAGTTCATCATA
>JAOAHM010000003.1 GCA_026415235.1 Ignavibacteria bacterium
ATGAAAAAATTTATCCCTGCTTCAATCTTTGGAATTGCATTTGGTTTACTTGAAGCAATTGTGGTCGTTTATCTCAGGAAAATTTATTATCCCAATGGCTTCTCATTCCCACTTACAATCCTCGAACCTGAAATGATAAAAGTTGAAGTTGTAAGAGAGATAACTACAATCGTGATGCTTGCAACATTTGGATGGATATTAGGGAAAAAGTTCGGTGAACGCTTTTCATTTTTCATATTTACTTTTGGTGTGTGGGATATTTTTTATTACATCGGATTAAAATTATTTCTTAACTGGCCAGAAAATTTATTTACTTGGGATGTATTGTTTTTAATTCCTATAACTTGGATCAGTCCTGTCCTTGCACCTGTGATTTGTTCAATTGGAATGATTGTAATCGCACTGATATATATCTATTTGAAAGATAAAAACTATCAAATAAAATTTTCTAACTTAACTTTGATATTGATTTCACTTGGTGTCATCATCATTATCTATACATTTATTTATGATTACTTCACACTTCTGACTGAAAATAATTTTTGGAAAGACTTTGCCACTTTGACAGAAAAAAAAGAATTCTGGCAAGTTGTAGGAAGTTATGTTCCGCAAAAATTTAATTGGATTTTGTTTTTCTTTGGATGTTTTGTAATCGCAATAGGATATTTAATTTCTTTCTTTAAGGTAGTTAAAAGTGAGAGCAATTAATTGAGTTAATCAAGAAAAGTTCAAGATGAAATTTATTCTGAAAAAATTTTTTGAAAAAAATTGTCTATCCTGTTTTCACTCTATTTCAAGTAAATCATCGAGCGAGAAAATTTTTTATTCCGAGTTTCGAGTGAATAGAAATAAACACCACTTGTCAGATTAAATCTATTTGCATCAAATTCTATAGAATGCATACCTGATACAAGGAATTCGTTTAATAACTCAGTAACTTGTTGACCCAATGAGTTGTAAACCTTAATTGTTACATTTTCATCTTTTGGTAAATAGAATGAAATTACAGTTTTGCTGTTAAAGGGATTAGGAAAATTTTGATTAAGAACATAATTCAAAGAATTCATATCTTCAAAGTCAACTGATGAAGCAGAGCGAAATTCTACAAGCTCTCTCATCGTACCAGGTAGAGATAATCCAAGCGTATCTATTCTGAAAGGTTCTTGAACCGATTTAATCAAGTATCGTCCTTGTGCAAGCCAATCATTGAATGGAATTGTTACTAAATCAATTGCAAATGGTGGAAGTGGTGGAGGTAAAGAAATTAAATATTGAACTTTTGCTTCAATTTTAAATTTCACTGCGAAGAAAAATCCTGCTGGAACTGTCACTGTGTCTAATCCTAATCTTGCACCTCTTAAAAGAAATCTTAGTGGTAGTGTCCCAAGTTGAGGAACTGTTAAGGTAGTATCAAATCTGTAGATAGTATAAAAACTTCCAAGAGAAGTAGCGAAGCGATAATATTCAAACCAATCTGGTAAATTCAATGTAAAGATTGTATCTATTTGAATGCTTCGTTGATGAGTAAAGATGCTTTGACCAGATGGGGCAATCCAATTCGTATCACCGATATTTACATTTGGTGGTCTACGAATTACAAAGAGAGATTGCTTGCCTTTGAAAATTTGATAAGCAACTGTACTATCAATTAAAACTTGTGGTTGACCAACTGGTGTACCAGTGGAATCAAGAACATAATTATTCATAACCCACACATTTCCAACTTGTGTCGGTACATATTGAAGTGCAGTTTGAGACTTTAGTTGTACCGTTGCTAATGAAAGGATAAAAATTATTAAAAACTTCTTCATTGCTCACTCCACTAAAGTTTCGTAATTAAGTTGTTGAATATTCCCGAATTTTTCAAGTTGTTGTTTTATTTTTTGTGCATCACCAACAACTAAAATCAGAACATCATTTTTGGGGAAATATTCTTTTATAGCATTCTGAATTTTTTCCTTAGGTGTATTTTTTATGAGAGTGGAAAAGTTTTTAATTAGATTGATGTCTTTATTGTAATAAATAATTTGAGTTAAAAAGTTAATGTATCCATCAGGAGATTGCAGTTGCCTTGATAAGTCACCAATCATGTAGTTCTTTGCTTTGTTAATCTCCCAATCACTAACACCACTTTGATGAAGTTTTTGCAATTCGTTTAAGATGATTTCAATTACTTCTCCAACTGTTTCATTTTTGGTGAAAGTGGTAATCACAAACTTTCCACTTTGTTGTAATTTTTGGAAGGAACTACTTGCACCATAAGTTAAGCTTCTTTTCACACGAATCTCTTCGACCAATCTCGAGGTGAAACCACTCCCTAAGATTGTGTTGGCAATTGATATTGGAATTTCATCAGGATTTGTTTGATTAATTCCGATATTTCCAACTCGAATTTGAGCTTGAGTAAGTCCAGGTTTATCTACAAGAACTATTTTAGTTGATTTAATTTTGTTAGGTTGTGCATTTTCTAATTTTATCTGATTGCCTTTTTGCCAATTTGAGAAAATTGATTTGATTAATTTTTCAGTTTCAGATTTTTCAATATCACCGTAGAGAATGAGTATAGTTTCGTTTGGAACAAAATAATTTTTGTAATGATTGCGAACTTGTCGTGAAGAAATTTTATCTATTTGTTTAATCGTTCCTTGAATTGCATTAGAATAAGGATGTCCTTCAAAAATAATTTTATTAAAAAATTGATTTGCGATATAAGTTGAGTTTTCGAGTGATGACTTCAACTCTGAAATAAGTTTTTCTTTTTCTTTGTCAATTTCTTTTCCATCCAAAGCAGGTGATGTAATCAATTCGGCTAAGATTTTCATACCAGTTTCAAAGTTGTATTTCAAGAATTCTGTTGAGAGGAGAGAGTAATCGTAATTAGTAGAAATATCAATTGTAGAACCTAAGAATTCAAATTCTTCTGCGATTTGCTGAGCAGTTTTTTGTGTTGTTCCTTTCAAGAGCATTTGAGCGGTTAAATAAGTCAAGCCTTGCGAGTTTTGAGGATCAACTCGAGCTCCACCATTGAAAACAATTCTAACTTGAACAAGAGGAAGTTTTTTGTTTTGAACGATTACATATTTCAAACCATTTTCTAATGTATTAATCTGTAACTCAACTTTTTCTTGTGAAAAAGAAAATGAGTATGTGAAGATTAAGATTATCAAAACTAATTTTTTCATTTTTCATCACTCACTGGTTTTGAGATAACTATTGTTCTTGCTTGTTTATTAAAATATTTATTTGCAACTCTTTTAATGTCATCTGAAGAAACTTTAGAATAATTATCCACAACTTTGAAAAGATTGTTATAATCACCAGTTAAAATTTCATAATAACCAAGTGCAAATGAGAGAGCCTGATTAGTTTTGAACGCATCAAAAAATTCTAACACCTTTGTGTTTTTTGCTTTTTCAAGTTCATTCGGATTTACACCATTCAATTTGATTTCTTCCAATATCTTGTCAATTTCATCCAGCAGTTTGTTAAATTCCTTTTCACCTCTTGCTTGTGCATAAATTTTGAAGAGACCTTTATCTTCCATTTGATCTTGTGATGCATAAGCTTCGGTAATAAGTTTTTTCTCTTCGCTAAGAATTTTTTTGAATCTTGAACTTAAACCATATCCCAAAATATTCGCAATTAAATCCATTGCATAAAAATCTGAATCATTTATTGAACATGATTTGTAACCGATTAAAATAGAAGGTAATTCAACCTCTTGAAATAGATTTACTATCTTTTCGCTTTTCTGCTCAGGTTCAATTATCTTTTTGTGTTCAGGAATTTTAGCTTTCGGAATTTTTTCGAAATACTTTGTAATGAGTTTTTTAGCTTGATTTTTGTCAAAATCACCTGTTAAAATTAAAACTGAATTATTGGGTGAATAATAAGTCTTGTAAAAATATTTGCAATCTTCGAGTGAGATTTTCTTTAAGTCTTCCATCCAACCAATTACAGGCTGACGGTATAGATGTGAAACGAATGCAGTAGCATAAAGTTGTTCTTCCATTTTGTTTTGTGGGTTGTTGTCTACACTCAATCGTCTCTCTTCCATCACAATGTATCTTTCTTGTTCAAGGTTTTCGTTATCAAGTTTTAATGATTTCATACGATCAGCTTCTAAATCAAAGACAAGTTCGAGTTTATCGGAGTTGAACTCTTCCCAATAATTTGTAAAATCGTTCCAAGTACTTCCATTCGAATAGCCACCGTTTTCTTCTAAAAGTTTATCGAACATTCCAGGTTTGTATTTTGCGGAACCATTAAACATCATGTGTTCAAAAAGATGTGATATACCAGTTGTACCTGGAGTTTCGTGTTTTCCACCAACTTTAAAGAATATTCTAAAACAAATACTTGGCACTTCTTTATTTGGTGCAAAAATTACTTTCATTCCATTCTTCAAATAATAACTTTCTATATCTACATTTTGCCCGAATAAATTAGTTGATATTAAAATCAGAAAAGCAAAAATTTTTTTCATTTCCAGATGTTCCTTTATTTGTTCATTTCATTTTGATGCTGACAAATCTCAGTTAATACACCATTTACAGATTTAGGATGAAGGAAAGCAATTAAAAAATTTTCTGCTCCTAATCTTGGTTTTTCATCAATTAATTGAAAATTAAGTTCCTTTAATTCGACTAATTTTTTTTCAATATCTTCAACTTCAAAAGCGATGTGATGAACTCCTTCTCCTCTTTTCTCGATAAATTTTGCAATAGGACTATCAGGTGAAGTTGCCTCAAGCAATTCAATTTTTGTTTCACCAACTTTGAAAAAAGCTGTTTTAACTTTTTGATCTGAAACTTCTTCAACTTTATAACAAGTTGAGCCGAGAAGTTTTTCAAAAACTGGAATAGATTCGTTCAAACTTTTTACTGCTACTCCAATGTGTTCAACTTTTTTTATCATAGTTATTCCCATTTTATTTTATACAAAATAATACTACTTGAATTTATAGGAAAGAAAAATGATTTAATTTACTTGATAATTTTATGTTCAAGAGCTTTTTGTACAGCTTGCACTTTATTATGAACTTGAAGTTTGAGATAAATATTCTCAATATGCTTTCTAACAGTTGATGGCGAAATGAAAAGTTCCGATGCAATTTCTTTGTAATCCTTACCAAGTTTTAAATTTTGAAGTACTTCAATCTCTCGTTCAGACAAATCAAAATTATATTCTGCATTCTGAAGTTTATTCTCTTGTTTTTTGATTTCAGCAGACTTTAACAGGTTCAAAATTTTATTGGCAATTGATGGTGACATAGTTGCACCATCTTCCATAACAATTTTAATTGAATTGAAAATTGACTCAGGTGTTTCTTCTTTTAGTAAGTATCCTGAAGCACCATTCTGTATTGCTTGAAAAATTTTATCATCATCATCAAAAACGGTTAGAATTAAAATTTTAATATTTGGATATAATCTTTTTACTTCAAAAGTGCTTTGTAATCCATCCATTTCTGGCATTTCAATATCCATTAAAATTACATCTAAATCATTATCATTCTTTAATTTGTTTAGTAATTCGATACCGTTTTTTGCAGTAAATTTTATCTCAAGTTCTTTGGAGAATAGATTTAATTTATCAACCAATGAACGAGCAATGATTTTATTATCTTCAGTAATTGCAATTTTTATCTTCATGATTATTCCCGATGCTGTTATAATATAAACATAGGTCAAGCATAAATAAATACGGCAAATGACTAATTCTGTTCTGGCTCGCAAATTATTTCAAAGATAAATCTCGTTCCACAATTAACATCTAATTCGTTGTTTTTTGTGTAATAGAATTTACCATTTGCCTCTTCAGCTCGGATTTTTAACGAACTTAATCCTGTACTTTCTAAGGAATTTGATAAATCGATGCCCACCCCGTTATCACAAATTTGCATTGAAAAACCATTTTCGATATCAGAGAAAATTATATTACATTCATTTGCTTTTGAATGTTTGATAACATTTTGTATGCACTCTTGAAAAGCTCTGAAAAGATTTAACATTTGTATTGATTTTAATTCGTATTCTTTTGATGTGTTGTTTTGAATATTAATTTTAATTCTTTCCGTAGAAGATTTAATTCTATTTAGATAATCTCTAATTTTTGTTATTAAAGTTGAAAGCTCACCTTTTTCAAATTTCATTGCCCAGATGGTAGTTCTAAGTTCGTTCAAAGTTAAACGAGCAAAGTCGGAAGTATCTTCAATTTTGTTTAATATTCCCTTTTCATTGCTTTGATATTTTATGTTGTCGAGAGAGCTTATTATAAAAGTCAATTGAGAACCAATGTTATCGTGTAATTCACGAGCAATTCGAAGTTTTTCTTCAAAGATTTTTCTGTTGCTTACTTCGACAGCAATTCGTTTTGTCAATTCTGCTTCAGCTGCAATTGCTTTTCGCTTTTGAACTTGATATGCATATAAACCTGTCATAGTCAAGACAAGGAAAAGCAAAGTGGTTCCAATTGTTATGAATAAAATAGCCCTTTGACGAAGTTGCAATTCCTTTTGAGCGATGAGTTTGTCTTTCTCAGATGTTTCAAAGGCAATTTCAAGTTCAGCGATTTTTTCATTGGTTGCGATGTTAATCAAACTATCTTTATATGCTATATATTTTTTATAATATTCGAGTGAATTATAGAAATCTTTTTTCTGCGAATAAAGGTTTGATAATTGTTGATAAATGAATTGAACTAAAAAAGTATAACCGTTCTTCAAAGATATGTCTAAAGATTTTTTGTAATAATAAATTGCTGAATCAATTTTGCCTTCCATTGTAAGAAAGTCACCATGGTAAGCAAGGTTATCAGCTCGACCATAATCGTGTGTTTCTTTTTCTCTATAGTTATCAGATAAACTTAAATAGTAGTAAGCCTCTGAAAATTTACCTTGCAAAGCTTTAACATTTGCAATTTTGTTTAAGCTGTAAGGGATACCTATTGTATCGTTTATTTCTGTTTTAAGTCTCAATGCTCTTTTGTAGAGTAAAAGAGCACTATCCAATTTACCTTCCATTTCTTTTAATACACCATAATTATCGTAAAGCTTTGCGAGAGTTGGTTTGCTCAATTTATACTTTTCAGCAATTTTAATGCCTTTTAGCATATATTCATTAGCATTGTCAAGCTCTCTTCGTTTCATTTGATATCCAAATTCACCGTAAGCATTTGCAAGTGATTCATAGTCTTTTTCTTGTTCAAAAATTTTAAGTGACTCTATGTTGTAAGTAGTTGACTTCTCGTAGTTATTTAGCAAATAGTAGATAATAGCTAAAATATGTAGAGCTTTTGCTTCACCTTTTTTGTATCCGATTTGCCTTGCTCTGTTAAGATTTTCTTCGAAAATGTTTTTGGATTTGTACAGATTAGATAAGTATTCTGAAGCAGGAAGATTATTTATAGAGTCAATTCTTGCCTTTATATCTTGACCAAAGGATTGAGAAAAAATCAAAACAATTACTAAGAATAATTTTGTGAACCACATTGTAAAAAATTGATTATGAAACTCGTGGAATCATTTGAGGAGAGATTAGTACGAATCTCATAACGCATCCTTCATTTTTTCGCTTTAAGTTAGAAAGGATATTTTTAATTATCAAGTCAAATGAATTGAGTAATCGATGAATAAAATGCGATTCAATAATCTTATGAAAATTTTTTGTCTTAAAAATCGATTCAAATTAAATTGGAAAAACTTAGAAGGAAAAAATGAGAAAGATAAAAATTGGTATTGATGTTGGCGGTACATTCACTCATGCAGTAGCAGTTGACATTTCTGATTTTAGTATTGCTGGAAAAGCATGCGTACCGACAACACACACTGCCAGAGAAGGAGTGGCTCTGGGAGTTGTTCAATCAATGCTAAAACTAATTAATGAAGCGAATATTAATCCTGAAGAAATAATCTTGATTGCTCATTCTACAACTCAAGCCACAAATGCATTACTCGAAGGAGATGTAGCTACTGTTGGAATTATTGGATTAGGTAAAGGTCTTGAAGGAAAAATTGCATCGAAAGAAATAAATCAAAAAAATATTGAACTTGCTCCTGGAAAATTTCTACCAACTCGTTTCAGGTTTATTGATTTATCGAGCAAATTGACAGAAGAAAAAATCAATTCAACAATAGACGAATTGCTTAAAGAAGGAGCTGAAGTAATTGTTGCTTCAGAAGTTTTTGGTGTAGATCATCCAGAAAACGAATTAAAAATTTGTGAAGTTGCTCATAAGCGTGGACTACTCGCTACTTCTGCAAGTGAGTTAACAAAACTTTATGGACTTCGAATTCGAACACGCACTGCCATAATAAATGCCAGCATGATGCCCAAAATGATTGAAACAGCAAACATGACAGAAGAAGCAATCAGAAAGAGTGGAATAAATGCACCTTTGATGGTTATGCGTTCCGATGGTGGTATTATGGATATAAATGAAATGAGGAAAAGACCTATTCTTACAATGCTTTCTGGTCCAGCAGCAGGTGTTGCAGCAGCATTAATGTATGCAAAAATAACCGATGGAATTTTTGTTGAAGTTGGAGGTACATCAACAGATATTTCGGTCATAAAAAATGGTAAGCCGCAAATTAAAAGTGCACAAATTGGTGGTAATCGTTTATTCGTTCGTACATTGGATGTAAGAACACTTGGAATTGCAGGTGGTTCTATGATTCGATTGAAAGGAAATGAAATCATAGATGTAGGACCACGAAGCGCTCATATTGCAAATCTTTCTTACTTAGCTTTTTCAGAAATTGAAAATTTAGAAGATTTAGAACTTCAACTAATTCAACCAAAGGAAAAAGACCCGTCAGATTATCTTGCAATAAAAAATAAATTCAAAACAAATCCAGAATTCACAATAACAACAACAGAAGCTTCAGCTTTACTTGAGTTAACGGATGTAGTAGGTCACAGTAAGCCAAATCAAAATTTAGTTAGAAATGCATTTGAATGGTTAAGTAAAAAATTAGGTAAGTCATCAACTGAAATTGCAAATAAAATTCTCACTATTGCAGCAGAAAAAATTAAACCAACAATAAAGCAATTAATTCGTGAATATAAGTTAGATCCAGATTTAATTGAGATTGTTGGTGGTGGAGGTGGTGCACCTGCTATCGTACCTTTTACTGCAAAGTATCTTAATATGAAATATAAAATATCTGAGAATTGTGAAGTCATTTCTGCAATAGGTGCTGCCTTAGGAATAATAAGAGACACAGTGGAAAAAAATATTTTGAATCCAACTGAAAGCGATATCATGAGTCTTCGTCAGCAAGCAATTGAATCAGTAATTCGAATGGGAGCAAATCCCGATACAATTGAAACTACTATTGAAATTGATACACAGAACAAAAAAGTAATTGCCACTGCTTTTGGTTCAAGTGAAATGAGAACAAAAGAACTTGGAATTAAGGAATTAAGTGATGATGAGCTCATCGAAATTTGCGCAAAATCTATGAAGACTGAAAAATCAAAATGTAAAATTGCAGCTCGAACTAATCGAATGTTAGCAGTAACAAATGAAGTTTCAAGTAAAAGAATATTTGGTTTGTTCAAAGAAAATTTTGTTAAAGCAAGGATTATTGATAAAGAAGGAACTATACGACTTCAAAACAACGATGCAATTGTTCTGGAAATAGAAGCAAAAAATTTCAAAGATTCAGTAACAAAAATTATTCAAACTAACACAGCTTATGGTGATGCTGGTGCTTTAATTCCAGATATTTTTATCATCTATGGTGGAAAGATACTGGATACAACTGGATTGATTAATGAAACTCAAATTATTTCTTTGATTGAACTTGAGTTGAAAAATTATCCACTTGAAGAAAAAATTATCATCTTAGCTGGAAAGAAAAAGTAAAATTTATGAACGAAAGAATCTCTCTCAACTACGATACAGTAATTTATTCAGCTGGAGTATCAGGAGCGATTAGCTCAATCATTCTTAAATCGAAAGGAGAAAGAGTCCTTTTGCTTAATCGTTATGGCTTTTTTGGTGGAACGATATCGGAAAGCTTGAACATTTATCAAAGGAAAATATCTGAATTGAATGAGAACGAAAGTTTTCTTCGAGAGCTAATCTTTAAATTTTATGAAGATAAAGATGGGATTTTATTTGAAGATGAGGAGCACATTATTTTAAATCCAGAAGTTTTTAAATATAAGCTTCAAAAGTTTGTTGAAGCTTCGAACATTGACCTTCTGTTTCACATAATTCCGTATAGAATTCAATTTGAAGAAGAAAATCTGAAGTTAATTGTTTTAGGAAAAGAAGGAGAGATACATATTCATTCCAAAAGATTATTTGATTTTTCAACTGAATTCACAATTGCACCTTTAGTTGATAAGTCTTCGAGAAATTTTCTAAAGAGTTATGTGAATTTTATTACGCTACCACTAATTGATGCAAAGAATTTTGATGTGTATCGAAAAGTAAAATTGAAAGACGGAAGGTTTTGGTTTTCAATTGAACATAAAGAAATAAATCTTTTTTCTGCTGAAGAAGTTGCACAAAGAGATTTTGATTTATTTGATGAAATGTTAAGACAAACTAAAAGTAGGATTCAAATTGTTCCTGCTCAGTCAAATTTGATTTTCGAATTTAATAGAAGTGATAAATTTCCTAAAAATATTTTTTTCATTAATGATTTTGTTCAGAGCTTTAACCACGAAGATGAATTACTAATGGCAAACAAAATTGAGAAGGAACTAAGAAATGAATCGAATTCTTGATGAATTAAAAGGTGGGTTAATTGTTTCTTGTCAGGCTGAAGGGAATGACCCTTTTAATTCACCTGAAGGAGTAACTTTATTTGCACGAGCTGCAGAAATGGGCGGTGCCATTGGAATTCGTTCAGAAGGAATTGAAAAAACGAAAATGATAATTGAAACTGTCAAAATTCCTGTTATTGGTTTAATTAAATCGCAATTCGAAGATGGTTATGTTAAAATAACAGGTTCATTTCGTGATTTCGAAGATTTACTACAAATTGGTTGTCGAATAATTGCTGTTGACGGAACATTCAGATTAAGAGAAGGCATGTCAGGACCAGAATTCATTTCAAAATTAAAGAGAAAATACGATGCCATTATTTGTGCCGATATATCAACTTACGAAGAAGCCATTGCTTGTGAACAAAGCGGAGCTGATTGTATTTCTACAACTCTCAGTGGTTATACATTTGAAACAAAACATTTAAATACCAACAAGCCAGATTTTGATTTGCTAAACCGATTAACAAAAATTTTGAAAGTACCAGTCATAGCCGAAGGTAGGTACAACAAACCTGAATATGCTGCTGAAGCAATTAAGCTCGGTGCTTGGTGTGTGGTTGTTGGTACTGCTATAACTCGACCAAGAATTATCACAAGTTGGTTTGTTGATGCAATTGAAAACGCAAAACTCGAATCCAATGAAAATATTTCTCCAGATTTTGAATAATAATTACTTGATCCATTAAATCACAAATTATTTAAAGAGTTTAATTTCAAATTAATCTTTAAATTTATTACAAAGTTTTGCAAAAGGGACGCAAAAAATTTTTGTGGAGCCAATAAAAATGAAGCAAACAATTTGTATTCTTTTAATCGTATTTATTTATCATGTTTCTGCACAAAGACTTGCAAAGTATGAACCTTCCAATGGTTGTTATATTGGTGCTTTCATTCAAAATGATATTAATGTAAATGGAATGATTTCTAATTTCGAACAAGTGGTTGGGAAAAAACATACAGGATATCTTACTTATACATCAGTTTCATCACCCTTTCCGAAAGCATTTGCTGATTCGTGCAAAAAATATGGTGCATTTATGCAGCTTGGTTTTGAACCTGACACTGCATTTCGAGATGTAGTTGATGGTCCACATCTTCGAAATTGGGCTAAAGAAGCTGCTCGAAGTGGAATTCCAATTTTTTTAAGATTTGCGTCTGAAATGAATGGTGATTGGGTTCCTTGGTTTGGTTCACCTACGCTTTACAAAGAAAAGTGGCGTTTGATGTACAACATAATGAAAGAAGAAGCTCCAAATGTTGCTATGGTGTGGTGTCCAAATTGGCGTCCCGATATTCCCAATGATACTTCAAGAAATATAATGGCATATTATCCAGGTGACGAATATGTTGATTGGGTTGGTGTAAATTTTTATATGTGGGGACCAGTGTATGATTCACTTATGAATGAAAGAGGTATTTCACCATTATCTAAAATCGGAGCTGTTTATAATAAATTTCCAAACAAACCAATTATGATTTGCGAATGGGCTGCAGCTTCAAGAGAATGGCGTGGAAATCCACCACTGCCTAAAATTACAACAGATTATTGCGTAACTCACATGCAAACAGTTTACAATAACCTACAAACAATCTTTCCTCGAGTTAAAGGTGTATTCTGGTTTAACTACAATACTTACTTAATCAACAAATCAGATTTTTCATTAACCAATAATCAGACTGTTTTAAACACATACAAAAATGTTATTCAAAATTCTTATTACATAACTTCAATCAATTACAATGTACCTGTAATTACAATTCCACAAAAAGTTGTAAGAGGGATTGATTCAATTCCTATTCAAGTACTTTGCTCAAGACCAATTACCGAAGCAAAGTTTTATGTCAATGGAATTTTATTGCAAACATTGAACAACGAACCATTCACATTTGTTGTGAACTTTTCTCAGTTTGATGATGGACAATATGAAGTTGAAGTTCGAGCTAAAACAATTGATGGTTATGAAGGACGAGGCTATCAAAAAATTGAGATAGATAATAACCGTGACTTTTTTGAATTTATTATTGATAACACTGATACTTTATTCAAAGGCATAGGTGGGTGGCTTTCTACATCACAACCTGATAGGTTTGGAAATGATTATTATGTTTTACCTCCTAACTCAAATGCATATGGAGAGTGGAATTTCTATCCGTCATTCTCTGGAGTTGTAAAAATATTTGCATACTGGAGTGCCCATCCAAATCGTTCTACAAATGCTCTATATTCTATTTGGTCTGAGAATAATTTACTTGCAACAGTTGGTGTTAATCAAAGACAAAATGGTGGAATGTGGAATTTGCTTGGTGAATTTAATGTGACTCAAAATCAATTATTCAAAGTAAAGTTAAATGCTTCAACGGATGGTTATGTTATTGCTGATGCAATTAGAATTTACCGAAATACAACACAAGTTGAAGAAAACATATTCAATATAAAAGACTTTAAATTGATGCAGAATTATCCTAATCCTTTCAATTCTTCTACAAGAATTACTTTCTCAGTTAATAAAGATGGTGTAGTTAAATTAAAAGTTTATGATTTATTAGGAAGAGAGGTAAAAACTTTATTTGAAGATTTCCTTTTGGCAGGAACTGTTCAATCAATTGATTTCAATGGAATGGATTTGTCGTCAGGAATTTATTTTGTTAGACTAATACAAAATGAGAAAATTCAAACAATAAAGATGACTTTTATTAAATAATGTTTTTATAACTTTAACGAGTTTTGATTTTTAAAAAATCGTTTTAAGTGCTTCAGAGATTATTGAGTTCTTCCACAAATTTTTCTACATCAGAATCGGTATAACCTTTATCCTTAGCTGCTGATTCAAGAGTACCCCAAATTGGTTCACCGCATACAAGGCATCTTATTCCTTTATCCATTAAGTATTTTACAGCTTCAGGTTTGACAACAACAAGTTCCTCAATGGTAATATCCTTTGTAATTATCTTGTTCTTAACTTCAGTCATTTCTTTTCTCCTCACTTTTCTTTGGGGCAGATGGAAAACCAGCAATTGCACCAATTAACATTCCGTATAGACTTGATGTCCACCATTTTGATGTAATTGGACAGCTACCATTATAACAACCAATGAAATAGTAATATCCATATCCTCCTATAAAACCAATTAGTGCGAACAAAAACATTTTAAAGTATTTTCTCTTCCTTAATTCAAGTATTCTTCTAATCATCTTTTAGTAACCTGTATTCTTAGTTTAATTAAATAGGCTTTATTAACTGAGCAAAAATTTTTCTATTCAATAGAGCAAATCAATAGTAAATTGATTGATTAATGATTAATTAACCACATTGATATTTTCATAAATTTTATCGAGCAATATATCTTCGGGAACCGCACCTTCAACAAAATCATTCTCATTGATAATAGTTCTTGGTACTCCCATCACATTGTATTTTCTTGCAAGATGTGGAAACTCAGTTGCTTCGACCATGTCTGCTTTTATCTTTGGATTTAAGTAAGCAAATTTATGTGCAGTGATAACTGCTCTTGGGCAATAGGGACAAGTTGGCGTAACATATACTTGTAGATGAACATCTTGATTAATTGCCTTTACTCGTTCAATTATATCTTCGCTTAAATCTACTTCACCAGTACCAACCATCTTTATATCTTCAAGCAACGATGCAAATTCATAACCCGAGGGAATTCCATAATATCTTATTCCGAAATCTTTATCACCTTCGAGGATAACAATTGCTGGAATTTTATCAATGTTAAATAATTCAGCTTTATCTTTATCAATAACAAAATTATAAACTTCAAGTTTTAGTTTGTCTGATGTTTGAACTAATTCTTCGAGTAAAGTTCTTGTTTCACGGCAGTACATACATTCAATTTCTTGAGTAAACATTACCAATTTAACTTCTTTAGTCAATCCAGCTAATTGTTTCGAAATTTCTCGACTCAATTTTTCATCAATAAACATAGTCATCACCTCCCAAAATTAATTTTCATCTTTATTCGTAGATATTTTAAATGGAACATAAAGTGGGCAAAATCTAACAAACGATGTGATTAATGGAATGATACCAAATAATCCCCACCAATATTTTGAGGGATCAATGAGTGTAAAAATTAAGAGCAATATTCCAATTATAGCTCTTAGTATCGAGTCTGTTTTTCCCATGTTCTTTTTCATTTTTCTTTCTCCTTTATAAGTTTTTATTACTTGTTAATAGGTATCCGAGTAATGCAAAATAAATTGTTGAGATTTTTGGGTTGCAAAGAATTGGACAAACAGCCATAGTATTTTTACTGAAAAATTTTCCAATTAAATATCCTGTAATTGCACCGACTAAAATTCCTATTATCTGAATCGTTGTCATGACCCAACCTCGATGATTATATTTTTAATTATATCTTCAACTTGTTGAGCTAAATCTTTAATTTCATTCATTCCAAGTTTTTCAACTAAATCAGTCGGTTTAGGTGCTGAAACGAAAAGTTTACCTTCCTCTTCGTAGAGCAAAATTTTACAAGGAAGTATTGAACCAAACTTTTTGTCTTTCGAAAGAACAATGTGTGCGAATTTTGGATTGCACAATTCGATGATTGAATATTTTTCTATTTCAAATCCTTTGCCTTTCAAAATTTCGCTAACAGGATGAACATGTTGAACTTTAAATGAATACTTTTCTGCATTTAGTTCTATTTCTTTTAGTGCTTGTTCGAATGTTTTATTTAATTGTACTGTGTAATTCATGTTTTTCCCTTAAATTGATTGGTAAAACTGAGTTAATTTTTCTTCATCCTGATAACCAACAAAAAACTCCTTTACCAAATTACCTTTCATTAATGCAATACTTGGTGTGCCCATAACTCCAAAAATTCGAGCAACTTGTAAATCTTTAGAAACATCAATTGATAAAGTATTAAAATTTTTCTTTTTCAATTCTTCAATAACTGGAGCTTGATAACGACAAGCAGTACAGTTTGGTGAGTAAAAATAAACTATCAATTTATCTTTCTCAAAATACT
>JAOAHM010000051.1 GCA_026415235.1 Ignavibacteria bacterium
CATTGATTGACAATCAAAGATTTTCAGCTGGAAATCATTCAATCAAATTTGATGGTTCGAAGTTGACAAGTGGTGTTTACATTTACAAAATGATAGCAGGTGATTTTGTAGCTACAAGGAAGATGGTGTTGATGAAATAATCACTTAAACTTTAATGACGGGGTTTATCCCCGTCTTTCTTTTATAAATCGGTGTTTTGGATGTTCTAAAACTAATTATATCCGAAACACCGATTTTTTTTCTTAAAAGTGAAACTGATTAATAGCAGAATTGAAATTATTTTACAATCTGAATTTTAATTTTCAAAAAGACAGATAATTAGGTCTGCAACATTTGTATAAGTTGGACCAGATTTAATTAGGCAATTGAAGTTTTGGAAAAAATTGTATGAGTCAAAATTTTTGAGATAGTATTCTAAATCAATTTTTGAGTTTTTTACTTCTTGAAGAATTTGATTATTTAAAAAAGCACCTGCACAATCAGTAGGTCCATCATTTCCATCAGTAGAAAATGAGGTAAATAAAAATTTGAAATTTAGTTTTTTATCAATCAGTTCGTTTAAAACCAACAAAGTCAAATGAGTATTTCTACCACCTTTACCAGTTCCTTTCACTTTCAGAAAGGTCTCTCCACCAAGAACAATTGATTTCTTAAATTTAATTTGTGTATTAGAAAATTTATCAAATTGATTTAGAATGAGTTTCGAAACATTTTCAACAGTATCGGATAAATTATACTGCACTAAATCAATTTCATAACCTGATTGATAAATTTTTTTGACAGCTGCATCTACAGCGTCTCTATTCGAAGCGACAATAACATTAAAAACTCTTTTATTGAAATATTCTAAAACCTGACTTTCAAATTCTTTTTGATAAATAAATTCATCAAGTTTTTCGATATCATCATAAATGTTAGAAAATTCAGAAATACGTGCATTTGATTTGAGATAAGGCGCACTTTGAGTTTGATTAATGTAAGTTGGTCCTGATGCAATTACTGATAAATCGTCATTAACAACATCGGAAATAATAAATGAAAGACATGTAGCTGGAAAAGTATAACGCAAGAGTTTACCACCTTTAACTTTAGAGAAAGCCTTTCGATAGAAATTGATTTTTGATATTGGGATATCAAGTTTAATTAGAGTCTCGTTCAATAATATTAATTGATTTAATGTTATTCCGTCTTCCAAAACTTCGAAAAGTGCCGAACCACCACCTGAAATTAGACAGAGCACTAAATCATTTTCAGAAGCTTTTGAAAGTAAGTTTATTATCTCTTGTGAGTATACAAGTGAATTTTCATCAGGAATTGGATGAGCTGCTTCGTAAACTTTTATTTTTCGAGTTATTGTTTTGAAACCATATTTTGTTATTACCACACCATCTGTAATTCTATTAATTAAGTGTTTTTCTAATTCTGTAGCCATTGCAGAAGAAGCCTTGCCGAATCCAATTACAAAAATTTTTTCAAATTCATTAAGATTTATTTCAAAGTTTGGTGTAATAATTTTCGATTCTGAAATTCTAATTTTTTCTTCAAAGAAAAATTTTGGTGAGACCGAGTAGATTGATGCTTCGATAATTTGAGAAAGTTCATTATTCAAGTTGAACATCTTTCATTTCTAAAAACGAAACTAAATGCTTTTCATGTATTGAATAGCATCTTCCATATTTGGAAAAATTTTGAAGAGCTTATCAAGTTGTGGAATTAAAAATCTATCGTTAACTGTAGCAGATTTAATTACGCAACAAATTTTTCCATTTAACTTATCTAAGTTTTTATAAGCATACACAATTGCACCGATAAACGAACTATCAACAAATTCTACCTTCGATAAATCAAAAATTATTTTTTTGAATTTGTGCTTTTCTAAAACTTCATCAATAGTATCTTTGAATTTAAGCGTGAGTGGTGCCGATGCTATGTGTGGAAGCACTTGTATCTTGCAAATATCATCCTGTTTTTCTACTAAAAATTGATTTTGTTCTAACATATTCCTTTAACTCACATTTTATTTGTGATTATTCTTCTATATGAGCGTTACTTAAAAAATTTTCTCCTCTTAATACAGCAATAAATGTAATGTCGTCAAATTGATCTTTTTCACCTACAAACTTCTGTATAGCTTCTGGTAGTTTTTGAAAAATTTTCAGTGGTGTTTTGGAATTTTCAATAATAACTTTCATTAAATTTTCATTGCCAAAGCGGTTGTCAAATTTATCATTTGCTTCAGTTACACCATCAGTATATATAAAGAGAAAAGAATTTTTACTGAAAGAAACTTCACTGGGTAAATATTCAAAATTCTCAAGCACTCCCATGATGATATTGTTTGAATGAAGAAATTCCACTTCGCCATTCTCAGAAACAATTAATCCAGGTTCATGTCCACAATTGATATATGAGATTTTATTTTCTTTTAAGTTAATTAATCCAAGAAATATTGTAATGAATTTATCAAGTGGTGTATTTACGGCTAAAAATTTATTGAGATTATTTGAGATTGTAATAAAATCTAATTTCGATTCAATGGCAGCAGATAAATATGCTTTCACAGATGCCATAATGAGAGAAGCTTGAGCACCTTTTCCTGCTGCATCACCTAAAACAATTAAAATTTGATCGTTGTTGAGAACAAAAAAATCGAAGTAATCTCCACTTATGTAACGTGCTGGTTTATAAAAACCTTTGATTAGAACATCGTCAATTCTTAATTCATTTTTTGGTAAGAGAGATTCTTGAATTTTACTTGCAATAGTTAAATCAACTTCAAATGTTTGCTTTTCAATTAATTGAGAAAGAAACCATGCTTTTTCTAAGGTCAAGCCAACCAATCGTGAAAATTCGGTAATTAGAATTTCATCTTCGTCATCAAAGTGTTTTCCATTCTTTTTATTAAGTGCTTGAATTACACCGACAATTTTATCAGAAGTTTTAAGTGGAACTGTTAAAATACTTTTGGTCGTGAAACCAGTAATGTGGTCGATGTTCGAATAGAATCTTTCGTCTTTTGTAACATCATGAATGTTTACAAGTTGATCTTTTTCAGCAACAAATCCAGCTAAACCTTTTCCGATGGGAATTTTAATCTTTTCAATTTCATCTTGAGTGAGGTTTGTTGCAACTTTAAGTTCGAGGACATTTCTTTTTTCGTTGATTAAAAAAATAGAACCAGCTTCTGCGTCTAATAAATTTGAGATTTGCTCGAGAACTATTTTTAATATTTCATCTGGTTCGAGTGGTGATGAGATAAACTCAAACGCTTGAATTAACGCTTCTAAACTTTTCCGAGAAAGTTTTTTTATTCCTTCATTCATGTTTATTCAGATGCTGGAAGTTTAATGAAGAAAGTAGTTCCTTCATTTAGTTTTGACTCGAACCAAATTTTACCATTGTGATTTTCAATAATTTTCTTGCAAATATCCAAGCCTAAGCCTGTTCCACTTGTTTTAGTTGTGAAGAAAGGTTCCCAGATTCTTTCTTTAATATCGTCTGGAATTCCCTTTCCATAATCACGAACAAAAATTAACCAGAAACCATTTTCTTTCAACAATTTTATTTCAATTGAACTTTTTGGCGGTGAAGCATGAGCAGCATTTTTAATCAAATTAATAAGAACCTGTTGAATTTTATCTGCGTTAATCTCGGCATAAGCTTCTTTCGAATCTTCTTCATTGAATACAAGTTTGTAGGATTCGAGCTCTTTGTCAAATTTACAAAGAGTAATGGTTCGGTTAATTAAGTTTACTAAATCGGTTCTAATTTTTTCATAATTCTTTGTTTTTGTGAAGTCTCTAATTTCGTCAAGAAGATTAACAATTCGATTCCTTGCATCAATGATTAATTGAGTATAGAGTTGAACTTTTTGATTATCAGGAAACATTTTTCTCATCGCTTCAACTGCCATTACAACACCGAGTTGATTTTTAATCTCATGATTAATTCCAGATGCAAGCTGACCAATTGTTGCAAATTTTTCTTGTTTAATAATTGTCTCTTGGGCTTCTTGTAAATCTTTGTATGCTCTTTCTAATAATTGATATTGTTTTTTGAGTTCTTCAATTAAATGTGCATTTTCTATTGCTACAGCTGCAATTGAAGCAAATGCTTTTGCATATTCTACATCTTCGTCATTAATTTGACCATCAATTTTATTTAGAACTTGAAAAACACCAATCAGTTTTTCTTCAATATTTTTCATTGGAATAGTTAAGATATCACGAGTTTTAAATCCTGTTTTTTCGTCAATTTCTTTATTGAATAAAGGATGGTTATAGGGATCATTGATTATTAAAATTTCACCAGTTCTTGCGGAGTAACCAGCAATTCCTTGATTGATATTAACTCTTATTGTTTCTTTGTTTATTCCAGTTCCTACCATGGAGTATAATTCTTTTTTTTCATCGTCATATAAAAAAATTGTAGCTCTTTCAACTTTCAAAAATTCCAGTGCAGTCTCAACTATGAGATTTAATAACTTTTCTAAGTTTCGTTCTGAGGAGAGTTTTATGGAAATGTCAATTAATTTTCTAAGCATCATCTTACAGGTTATTATTTTATTAGCTTACATTCTCTAATAAAATTTTTTCACAAAAAAAACTATATTAAGATTGAAATAAATTTTTAACCTTTAATTCATTCTCAATTTACTTAAAGTAATATCGAATAAAAATATGGAGGGACTATGAAATTAGTCAAATCGTTATTGGTAATTTTGTTTCTCCTTTCTGAAATCAATGCACAACCATCAATTAGATTGGTAGTTTTTCCTGAATTAAACACAACCGATTTTGCAGCATTTGCAACAGTCAATGATTTGCAAGGGGCACCAAGAATATTTTGTGCTGAGATTAATGCACCTGGTCAAAATGTAGTTATGGCTGGGCAGGTTGAATGGAAGAAAATTGGTTGGAATAATTTTGTTGAAATTGCCTGGTTTATTACTAAACCATTCTTAGCTCGTAATTTGTGTAATGATGATATTGGTCGAGTTGATGTAAGAATTCAAGACCATCGTTCCAATTCGAATTTAATTGATGAGAATTTACAATTAGGTAAACCAACAGGGGAATATCGTTTAACTGTTTATCTTTATGATGAAACTGGTCAAAATCTGTTAGCATCAGATTCTAAAAACTTGGTCTTCTTAAATCCTGCTCAAACAATCACAATTATTAATCCTCGTTCTAATCAATCTTATGATGCAGGAAATATCTTAGTAGAGTGGACTCCAATTTCAGGAGTTTCAGATTATTCTATTAAGGTAAGTGAAAGAACTGATCCTAATCAATCTTTAGAAGATGCGCTCAATAGAGGAACGCCACTTGTAAACAATCGGAGTGTGGGAAATTCAACAAGCGTCAATTTACGGGATATTCTTGAAAGAGAACTTCGACCAGGGAGTGAAGTAGTACTGCAAGTTTCAGCAAATATTCCTGGACCTGCTGGTGGTAAAAAAATTTTCAGTGAGATAATAAACTTCTCTATCATAAATCCTGAATCACAATATTATCAACAGCTTGTGCAAAGGTTTAATAATGCTTTGAGGCTTTTGGGTGATAATGAACTTAGTCGTTTATTTGGAGATGGACAAATTGATTTATCTCGAGTGCAAATTAGAAGGGAAGATGGAACTATAATGACTTTAGAGGAGCTGATTAATTTCCTTGAATTGAATGCCAATAATATAATTAGAGTAACAAAAGAATAGAGGAGGCGATAAAATGAAAGTTGAAAAGTCTATCATACTCTTTTTTATTTTATTTTCGTTTTGTTTGGTTGCCTTTGCTCCATTGCCCAATAACAATTCGAATTATAATGCAGCAATTGTTCTTAAAGTTATTCAAGATGTAAAACATAAGAAGCCACAAACAAGTTGGCTAACAACTAAACCTTCAACACAACTTGAAACGAATGATCAACTTCGAACAGGTGAAAAATCTGTTGCTGTTGTGAGGTTTGTTGATGGTAGCAGTTTAAGAGTTCGAGAAAAAACTATCATTACAATTTTTGCTGATAAGAGAGAACGAGGATTGATAAAAAACACGAAAATTGATGTAGGAAAAATGAGATTTGATGTTGAGAAACAACAAGATGATGATGAGTTTATCATAACAACTCCCACTGCCGTTGCAACTATTCGTGGAACCTCGGGATTGGTTAATGTCTTAGAAGATGGTCAAACAATATTAACTGTTGAAACTGGTATAGTTGATGTGAAAGCACTTTTTGGAACGCAACAATCTACAAGCGTAGAAGCTGGAAGAACTTCTATCATTAATCGTGATGGAAACATATCAGTCAATCAAGCAAACGAACAACAGCTCAATGAAGTTCGTAATTCCCTCAAGTCGAACGAAAAATTCATTCGAGTTATTACTCCACAAGGCACTTTCAGAGTTTATTATTTAGATTTTGAATAATTCATTAACCATCCTATTAGTACTTTTTTCAAGTTTAAAATCCCGCAAATGCGGGATTTTCTTTTTATATTTGATAAGTAAAAGAAAAAGAATTCCCAATCATTAATAAGGAGAGTATGTTGTGGGTAAAAGTTCACCTCTTTTTTTCTTTTTACTTTTTGTTTTTAGTCAACTTGGGGCGCAACAAGAATTCTTAAATCAACCTGAAGTTAGAGATGTTTTTGAAAATCAACCTATAAGAGTGAGTATTGATGTTTCGAGTGAGTATGAAGTTCAGCAAGCGTTTCTTTATTACCGAACTTTTGGTAAGGTTGAACTATCTGTAATTGACATGCAAATTCAGGGAAATACAATTTCAGCTGTTATTCCTGCTGATTATGTGCTTTTTCCATATTTAGAATATTATATAAAAGTTTTAACGACAAAAGGACAGGTTTTAAATTTTCCATTTAAAGCTCCTGAGACAGGTAATTATTTTAGAGTGAATGTTAAGAAAAGAGAACAAGTTGACGAAAGAATTATTATTCTCAGTCCCGATTTAACTGAACCAATTCTTAAAGATGAATTTTTCCTTGCCATATCTTTATTGAAGACAACTAACAAAGTCAAAAAAGAATATACAAGAGTATGGATAAATGACGAGGAAGTTACTTCACTATTAATTTTTAGTGGAGATTTGATTATCCTTCCACAAAATAAGTATAACAATTTGAATATTGGTTCAAATGTTTTGAAAATTGTTTTGTATGATTCTTCTGGAAAACCAGTTTCTATTTCAGAATTTCAATTCAATAAATTATCAGAAGCACCTCGTCAAGTTATAACGAGACCAAAATTTAAGTATAATGGAACTGTCAAATTAGAGTCGAATTACGAAAGCATGCGTGTTGGTAATTTTAACTTCAATAGAGGTTATGCATCTTTTGAAAGTGAATACGGTGGTCTTACTTCCAGATTAAACATCTATATGACTAACGAAGAAAAACGAACACTCCAACCACAAAATAGATTTTTGTTATCCTTAGAGTATGATTTTTTGAAATTATATTTAGGCGACCATTATCCTGTTTATCCTTCATTAATAATGAGTGGTAAGAGATTAAGAGGAGTTACTGGAAAAGTAGAATTTGGAATTTTTAATATTCAATCATCATACGGCGAGATAACAAGAAAGATTGAAGGTGAATTACTTCAATTATATTCACGAGATAGTGTTGTTTTGGGTTCAAATGTTATTCCAATTGACTCTTCAAAATTTGGTCAACCTTTTGCACGAGTTAATCTTGGAACTTTTCAAAGAAAATTATTCGCAATTAGGCCATATTTTGGTAGAGGAGAAAATTTTCAGCTTGGATTTACTTACTTACATTCAAAAGATGAGCCTGGTTCAATTCAACTTGGTGCGAGACCAAAGGAAAATGTTGTAGTCGGTTCTGATTTGACAATTGGAATTGATAATCAAAGAGTTCTCTTCAAAGCACAAGGTGCATTTTCATTAATCAACAATGATATCTCAATTGGTAATTTCACAGATGCAATTATAGACTCACTTTTTGGTGAGAATAAACCCTTTGGTGGCAATCCAACTTTTATTAAGAGAATTCGTGATGTAGGAAAAAATTTTATTACGATTAACCAGTTCATCACTCCATTAAATCCAAAAGGACTTTCAACACTTGCTGCCGATGCTTTCTTGAGCGTGAATTATTTTGGTAATCTTTTCAAAGTATCTTATGTGTATAAAGGTAATGAATACAATTCATTTGGACAGAATTTCTTAAGAAGTGATATTAAAGGATTCCAAGTTTTGGATAGAATTGGTCTTTTTGAAAATCGAGTTTTTCTCTCAGTTAGTTTTGAAAGATTAAACGATAATTTGCAGAAAACTAAAATTGCAACAACTACTTTCAAAAATTTAGAGACTTCAGTTTCATTTTATCTAAGAAAGAATTTACCCAACATGACATTTAGTTATTCAAATTTTTCTGTTAATAATGATATCAATCCAATTACAACTGATTCAATTAGACTTAACTATTACTTAAATGACAAAACACATCAATTTTCAATTTCTTCAAATTACGACTTAAGATTACAAACATTACATAGACTATTCTTAAACATCATTACAAGTAAAAAGCGAGATTACACCCACAAAAATCTTTCAGCACAATTTCTTTTAGTTAATTTCTCTGTGCAGAATTTTTGGACTAAAAAGTTTTCAACATTCGCAGGAACTACAATAAGTGAATCTGAACTATCTAATCGAGAATTTAAATACTATTCAATCAATCTTGGTACACGAACAAGTCTCTTAAATGAGAAATTAAAAACTACTTTTTCAATAAATCCGTATTTAGGTGATTTGAAACGAACAATTCTTGACTTTAGTAGTCAATATTTTTTGAGAAACAATTTCTCTTTGAATTTGAATGTTCGATATTTATTTAATCAAAAACCAATCAAAAATGAATCAATATTGAATTTCTTCGCTCAGTATGAGTTTTAATAAGATTTGATTTTCAAAGACATTGTTTTGAATTTGAAGTTGGAAAAGATGTAATCAAAATTTTCTTCACATATTAAGATTTAAATTCAACTAATCACACCTCATTAAGTTCTATGGAAAACAAATTTTATTTAAATTGAAATTGATATAAACAAGAATGAGTTGTAAATGAGAATTGGGATATTAAAAGAAACACACTTCGAAGAAAAAAGAGTAGCTTTAACCCCAGCGGGAGTAAAATTACTTGTAGACCATGGGCATCAAGTATTCGTGGAGAAAGATGCTGGACTTCAAAGTCGTTTCACAAACGATGAATATGAGAAAGTTGGTGCAACAATAGTTTATTCACCTGATGAGGTGATAAATAGGTCAGAGCTCGTGGTAAAAGTTGCGCCGTTTACTGAAGAAGAAGCGCAAAAGTTAAATTCTGAACAAATTGTTTTTTCTTTCCTTCATTTGTTTATGAGAAGAAAAATTCTTGAGATTTTTTTACAAAAAAAAGTTACATCAATTGGTTTTGAGCTTGTTGAAGATGGTGATGGTAACCTTCCGATTTTAAGTATTATGAGTGAGATAGCTGGTCAATTATCAATTCAAATTGCTGCAAGATATCTTGAGAAAAATTTCGATGTAAGTCGTGGAATGTTGCTTGGAGGTATTCCAGGCGTTGCTCCAGCTGCTGTTGTAATTTTAGGTGCTGGAACTGTAGGAACAAATGCTGCACGAACTGCTCTTGGATTTGGTGCTCAAGTGATTGTTCTTGATAAAGATTTGAAAAAACTTCGAAAGATTGAAGATACTATTGGCAAATCAATTACTACTGTTGTAATGAATCCATACACTATTGAAAGAGCTGTTAAATTTGCAGATGTCTTAATTGGTGCTGTATTAATTAAAGGTGAGAAAACTCCTCATATTGTCACTGAAGATATGGTCAAAACTATGAAACCTGGTTCAGTTCTGATTGATGTTTCTATTGACCAAGGTGGATGCGTAGAAACAAGTAGACCAACAACAATTTCGAATCCAGTCTATATTCAACACAATGTAATTCATTACTGTGTTCCAAACATACCAGCTCTTGTTCCGAGAACAGCAAGTTATGGTTTAAATAACGCAATTGTTGATTATGTTTTACAAATTGCAGAAATGGGAATCGAAGAAGCATTAAAATCAAACGATGGTCTGACCAAAGGTGTATGCACTTTTGGAGGAAGTTGCACAAACGAAACTTTAGCCGAATTATTCGATATTGAATTCAAAAAGTTATTTTTCTTTTCACATAATTAGGGTGGAATTGAGATGCAGGAGATAATCAATAAAAATATAAAATCATCGTTTTGGTTACAGAATTATAAATCAAAATTACGCACACCAGAAGAAGCAGTTAGCATTGTGAAGTCTGGTGATAAAATTGTAATGCATGGAAATTGTGCATTTCCAATGACTTTGATAAACGCATTAGTCGCTCGCAAGGATGAGCTTGAAAATGTTGAGATACTTCACGCTTTGACAGTTGGTGAGTTGCCTTATCTTCAGCCTGGAATGGAGAAAGCTTTCCGTCATACTTCATTTTTTATGGGTGCAGCTGCTCGAAAAGCTGTTAACGAAGGTCGAGCTGATTTTGTACCAATCTTTTTGTACGAATATCCGCTTCTCTTTGCAAAGGGACTTATCAAACCAAATATTGCTTTTGTACATCTTTCTCCACCTGATGAGCATGGTTTCTGCAGTTATGGTGTTGAAGTAGGTTTAATTAAGACTGCTGCCGAAAACGCTGATATTGTAATTGCTCAAATTAATCCTCAAATGCCAAGAGCTTTAGGTGATAGTTTTATCCATATCAATAAACTCACTTACATTGTAGAAGTTGATGAACCTATTGCAGAGTTGCCACAGGTTAAAGAAGATATTACTCCTGAAATGATGGAAGTATATACTAAGATTGGTCAGAATATTGCTGATTTGATTGAAGATGGTTCAACTATTCAAATGGGAATTGGAGTTATTCCAGATTCGGTTTCAAAATTTTTAGACAATAAAAAAGATTTGGGCATTCATTCAGAAATGTTTTCTGATGGAATCATTGATTTGGTCAATAAAGGCATCATTACTAACCGAAGAAAAAAACTTCATGTGGGAAAAACTATTGCAGGCTTTGTTCTTGGCAGTCGAAGACTCTATGATTACATTGACAATAATCCGTCAATAGAATTTCATCCACAAGAATATGTAAACGATCCATTTGTAATTGCTCAGAATTATAAAATGGTTGCAATAAACTCTGCTCTTGAAGTTGATATAACTGGGCAGGTATGTTCTGATTCTATTGGTTCAAGATTATATTCAGGTTTTGGTGGTCAAGTTGATTTTATTCGTGGTGCAGCGAGGTCAGAAGGTGGAAAACCAATTATTGCACTTCCATCAACCACAAAAGATTTTAAAATCTCTCGAATTGTTTCTACTTTAAAACCTGGTGCTGGTGTTGTTACAAATAGAGCTGATGTTCATTATGTTGTAACTGAATATGGTGTTGCTTATCTGCACGGAAAAAGTATTCGAGAGAGAGTTCATCAATTAATTAATATCGCTCATCCGAATTTTAGAGATGAGTTGAAGTTTTACGCAAAGAAGAATAATTACATATGATATCGGTAATTGGAGATATTCACGGTTGTTACAATACACTTAAAGAATTGTATGGTCAGATAAAATCAAAATATCCCCAAATTGAAGTATATGCAGTGGGGGATTTAGTTGATCGAGGTAATTTTTCTTGTGAAGTGATTCACTTCTGTATTTCAAATGATATCAAAGTTTGTTTAGGAAATCACGATTACATGTTTCTCCAATATTTTCGAGAACCTTTTTCACCAATGGCAAGAGCTTGGGTTTACAATGGTCACATGCCAACTTTAAACTCATATAAAAATAATCCAAAAAGTCTTGAACCACATCTTGAATATGTAGAAAACTTGAGATTGTTCTACAATACTAAAGATGCATTCATCTGTCATGCTGGAATTTCAAAGGTTTATAAAAAATATTTCAAAGAATACAACTTGGATGGTTCTCACGATAAGTTTATTGAAAAAGTTGTTTCCCAAGATCTTGATAGCGACAATTCAATAATTTGGGTTAGAGAAGGACTAATTAATATTGGAAAATTGCAGATAATAGGTCATACCAGAAAATTTGAAACTATGCATGATAAGAATTCCAATGTTTATTATATTGATACTGGTTGTGCTTACGGAAACAAACTAACTGCGGTTATAGTAGATGACAACGAAGTTATTGATAAAATTCAGGTTCCTGTTTATAATGAAGATATCATTCAATATTAATATGAATTGTAAAAGTTTTATTCACAATTTCCATTCAACATATCCTACCAGCAATTGGAGGAGTATCTTATCGAATTAATTGTACAGATTTGAATTATTATATTTGAAACAATTTGTGATAAGATACTCTAAATGAAAACAAACATCATAATATTAAAATCGGTATTCGTTGTATCCTTAATTTTATTTGGATTTACTTATCTAAGTAAAGATGAATTGAACCAAAATAGTTCATTTAGAACCAACTTATACTTTTCAAATCGATTTTTATCTAATTCATCAAGCGTAGAAAGTAATCTTGAAAATTTAATCACAAATTCGTCAGACCTTCATAATAATTTCAATAATTCAAATCAAAATGAGCTTCACTTAAATTTCAAAGATTTTCAAACAGTTTCCCCTTCATTAAAAGATACTAATGATTTAGAAGAGAAATTAAAATTAGAGCAGGAGATTAAGCGCTTAGAGGAACAAGATAAAATTCTTTCACAAAAAAATGATTCCTTGATTATTGCTGATTCACTTTTAGTAGTTGACTCCCTTGCAATTGACTCAACTGCGAGATTGAAGCATTTTCAATACAAGCGAAAAGATTACCCTTATGTTAATTTATTCGAAAAAAGAAAAAATCCTTTCTTCTTGAAAGTACCAGATGCTCTTGTAAGTCGTTCCGTCGCACTTGATTCTACAGGACGATTTGTTGTTATCAAGGAAACAATTGATGGAAAAGAATGGAAAGTTAGAGTTACAATTCCACTCGAACAATACATTCAATTGAGATTAGCTTATATAAATAGAAAAAATTGGGAAGAGTTGGCTTATAAATATGATGTTAAACTTGGCAGGAAAGAGCTAGGAGATATCTTTGCACAAATCACCAATATTGATATTCCAATTCCATCAAATCCAGTTCTTAGTATCTTTGGTCCTCCAAAAATTAATCTTCGCATAAATGGAGCAGTTACAATTGATGGTAGTTGGAGAAATGAGAGAACAGAAGGTGTAACTGCATCTCTGCTCGGAAATGTTAGAAATGAACCAAACTTCAAGCAAGATGTTCAAATTAATATTAGTGGAACAATTGGTGATAAACTAACAATCATGGCTGATTGGAATACTCAAAATACATTTGAGTATGAAAATCAGTTGAAGATTAAGTACACTGGTTATCCCGATGAAATTGTTCAAAGTGTTGAAGCTGGAAATGTTTCACTTCAAACTTCACCACTGGTTGGTGGCGGAGAAGCTCTTTTTGGTGTAAAAGCTAAACTTCAACTTGGTCCACTATGGCTTACTGCAATTGCATCACAGAAAAAAGGTGAAGTTAAGGAAAAAGTTCTCTCAGGTGGTGCTGAAGCATCACAATTCAAAAAAAGAATTTATGAATATTCAACAAATCATTATTTCGTTGATACGGTTTATGCTGATACTTCTGCTAACCTGAATATTTTCAACAAGTTTTATGGCAACCCAACTCCAATTCCCGTTGAGTATTATCATATCAAAGATATTGAAGTTTGGAAAACAATTACTGGACTTCCTAATCCAAAAGAAAGAAGAGCAAATGCGTTTATATATCTAAATCCAAGGCAAAGAAATCAAACTTATCCCGATAGTTTGAGAAGAACCATTGATGCTGTTCCAGGACAGGTTGAAGTAGGTAGATTTATCAAACTTGACCCTTCAGAATATATTGTGCATTACCAAACAGGATATATTACTTTTAAGACTCAAATAAATGAAACGGATGCAATAGCAGTTGCTTATCGAATGGAAGGTGACCCTGGAAATGATAATGATATCTTCTATGGTGATTTTGTTGCAGATGTAGCCGATACAGTTACCTTAGTTCTAAAATTAATCAAACCAGCGAACCTTCAACCACAATATAAAACTGCTTGGAAACTTCAGCTCAGAAATATCTATCCACTTGGTGTAAGAAATGTTAAGAAGGAAGGTTTCGAATTAGATATTTTATACGAAGTGCCTGGACAAGAACCGAGAAACGATTGGAATGGTGTTAGATTCTTAAATGCATTTGGACTTGATAAGTTCGATGCATCAGATAATCCTACTCCAGACACAAAATTTGATTTTCGACCTGGTATTACAATTAACACTGAAACTGGTGAAATAATCTTTCCTGTCCTTCAACCATTTGGAAGAAATTTCCCAAGTAACTTACCTGATACTTTGAAATACACAGATGTTTACGATACACTTCAAAGCATTGCAAGACTAAATAGTGCAAGAGATAAGTTTGTAATTGTAGGCAAATCATCAGGAACATCTGCTTCAACTTTCAATCTTGGATTTAACATAGTTGAAGGAAGTGTTAGAGTTCGACTCGCAGGTAGAGAGCTCGTTCCAAATGTTGATTACATTGTCGATTACAACACAGGTCAATTAATTATTCGGAACGAACAAGCATTACTTCCAAATGCTGATTTAAGAATTTCTTACGAAGAGAATACACTTTTCCAACTCGCAGCAAAATCACTCTTCGGTTTGAGAGGTGAATTGGATTTAAGTCAAAGAACGAAACTCGGCTTTTCTATGCTCACATTAAATCAACAAACTCTTTCTGACAAAGTGCGAGTTGGTGAAGAGCCCATCTTAAATTCTATTTATGGGATTGATGCACAAACTTCTGTTGACTTACCTTTCATAACAAACTTTTTGAACAATTTTATTTCAACACGAGAGATGTCTGTTCTTTCTCTTCGTGGTGAAGCTGCATATATCAATCCTGACCCAAATACAAAAAAATCTACCATTGCAAGTGACCGTGGGCAAAGCGTTGCTTACATAGATGATTTCGAAGGTGCTAAACAGATAATGTCAATTGGTGTAAACTACACGAGTTGGAAGTCAGCATCGCCACCAAAAGGATATCCTCATTCTGATATTGATACTGTTATAATGAGAAGAAAAGCAAAAACATTTTGGTTTAATAGATTACCAAGTGATGTGTTAGTTCAACAAATCTGGCCCAAGAAAACTGTAGCTCGTGGGAATGAACAGGTAACAGTTCTTGATGTTATTTACTCACCATTTATGCGTGGTGAATACAATTACTACCCCGATTTAGCTTTCCCTAATTTGAATTGGGGTGGTATGATGAAATTACTTTCATCTACTGCAAGTAATTTCTTAGAACAAAATATTGAATTCATTGAATTCTGGATTCTACCACAAAAACTTCCTCAAAATGCTAAACTCTATATTGACATCGGAAAAATTTCTGAAGATGTAATCCCTAACAAAAAGCTTGATACGGAAGATAAAAATTTTAACGAATTAATTGATCAAGGTGAAGATGTTGGTCTCGATGGAATTCCTGATGATGTAGAGCGACAACTTTATCCAAACTTAGGTTCTGACCCAAGTGGTGATAATTTCTTCTTTAACCTCGGAACTCAAAACTATACAGGAATTAATGGAACGGAAGGAAACGCATCATTAACCGAAGCAGGAAGATTTCCTGATACAGAAGATTTAAATCGAAACGGTGTCCTTGATATTGTTAACTCTTATTTCCAATACGAAATTCCTCTCGATACAAACACAGCTACAAATCCTTACATTGTTGGAGGTGGAGTTGAGACAAGATGGTATCAATTTAGAATACCGTTAAACGAGTTTAAGAAAAAGATTGGTGAACCAAGTTTCACAAATATTGATATGATTAGAGTTTGGTTCTCTGGATTTTCGGACTCAATGCACATTCGAATTGCTGAATTTAATCTTGTAGGAAATCAATGGAGAAAAGCAATTAAAGATGACCCAAGGATAAGTCTTTCAGTTGTAAATATTGAAGATAATTCACCTTACTATTACAGTCCACCTGATGTTGGTCGAGAACTTGATCGAACTCAACAAACTACTGGTACAGAAAAGATTTACAAAAATGAACAATCCCTTGCAATGGGTATTCACAATTTGAAATACAAAGAGTCAGTTTTTGCAGTTAAAGTATTGTATCGTCCAATGGATGTTTTCAATTACAGTGAAATGAAACTTTATTATCATGGCAATCGAGAACTTAAAAATGGTGATATTGTTATTCGATTTGGAATTGACTCAAATAACTTTTATGAATATCGAGAACCAATCAGAGAAGGCTGGCAGAATATTGGAATTAAATTTTCTGAAATAACAGCAGTAAAACAGAAACGAGATTCTATCACTCAAATTATAAAAGTACCAGTTGAAGGTGGACCTCCTGGTTCTTTCTATTCCATTCGAGGTAATCCAAGTTTAACTCAAGTTGGAATGTTTTTAATTGGTGTTGTTCACGAAAGAGCAGCAAATCCATCAGATACACTTGAACTTTTGAACGGTGAATTATGGGTAAACGAGTTAAGATTAGTTGGCGCCGACGATCGTGAAGGTTGGGCATACAATGCAAGTTTTGCTCTCAACTTTGGTGATTTCATCAGAATCAATTTAAACTATTCAAAGACAAATCCATTTTTCCATAGACTTGAAGAAAGATTTGGAAGTAGAGTCCTTAGAACAAGTTGGGGATTCTCAGGAAGTATTGACTTTACTAAATTACTTCCTTCAGAAATGAAAGGAAGTGCTTTAACTCTTAATTACTCTCGAACTGAGCAAATGGATAAACCTCTCTATTTACCAAATACAGATATTGTTGTAGACGAAGCAGTTGATCAATCATATGCAAGATTAATTGAAAAAGGTTACGATGAACAATCAGCAAGACGAATTTCAAATGGATTGAAGACAGCATCACAATCTTACTCCCAAAGTGAAAGCTGGTCTTTGTCATCAATAAAGTTGATAATTCCATCTGATTTCTTTTTAGTAAAAGATATTTGGAATAATCTTGGATTTGGTTTCAATTTCAGTAGGCGATTTGCAAGAAATCCACAACTTGAATCCCAAAAAGATTGGCAATGGAATTTTGCTGCTCAATATTCATACATGTTCGCACCAAACAATTACATTGAAGGAAGGGAAATTCCACTGCTTGGTGATTTCTTCGAATTGATAAAAGATATAAATAACTGGAGGTTCTATTACACACCTTCAAATATTGGTATGAATTTTAATGTTAGTCGAAATCGTGCAACTTCAGTTTATCGAACAGATCCGAATAGGCCAAGTGTTCAAAGAGATTTTAGAGCTCAGAGAGGATTCCAATTTGGTTGGAAATTGACAGATGGTGGTTTCCTCAATCCTGCCATTGCATATTCAATAGATTTTGGTAGCAGTTACGCTCATCTTGAAACTTATTTTGATACTGTCAAAACTTCATCAGGTAGGGATAGTATCTTTGAAGTTCAAAGAACTGAACGAGAAATTTTTAGAGATATCTTTAAGTCAAATCTTTTTGGAAGAGATTATTCATTTGGTCAACGCTTTGAGATAAGAACACAACCAAGATTTCCTTCATTGTTTAATCTGAATAATTACATTTCACTTCAACTTGGTTATTCAGTTGATTACAGATGGCAAAATAATTTTCAACAAATTGAACTTGGTCGCTCTGCAAGTTTTGCTAACAACATCACTACAGGAATTTCAATCAGATGGAGACAAATTTGGTCACCGCTTTTTGAAGAAACATCACAACCAACTGGTCCACGAACACCACAAGTCGATCCGAGAAATAGAAGACAAATCAGAGATATCCCTGACGAAGATAAGCAATTTGAATATCCTGGTATGATTCAAAATCAGAAAACTCAAACTTCAGATACAGTTGAAGTGAAAAAACCTTCATCTTTTCTCTTATTATTTGCAGCATTAAAGAGTGGAGTAAGGTGGTTGTTAGTTGATTATGATAATATTTCAATCAATTTCTCTCAGAGAAATTCTTCTATGAATAATGGTTTAGCAGGAATGAATTCAGGTATAACAAACTTTTGGAATTTCTTCATTCCAAATAAAGATGAAAACGGTCCCTCAAGGCTTTATCAACTTGGTTTAAGTACAAATCCAGGTAAAAGAGCAAGAAATGGAAACTTGAGTGACCAAATTACTCAAGCTAACTCGATTGATTTAAGAACATCAAGACCACTTTGGGAAGGAGCAAGACTTGACCTTTCGTGGAAGTTAAATTGGAGTTACAATCGAACAACAACAATTCAAACTGATTCACTTGGAAATGTTAAAGTTACCAATATTGGAGCAGCTGGAACAATTGACCGTTCATTTATCACTCTTCCACCATTCTTAATTTTCAGCTTCTTCAAGAATGATATTAAAAAAGTTTATGAGCTCTATAATCCTGCAGTACCAAATCCAAAAGAAAATCTTGCCGATGCATTTGTTAACGGATTTGAAACATTACCAATAATTGGTAAACTTCCATTAATCAAAAAATTTGGGAAATACATTCCAAGACCAAATTGGAGCATTACTTGGGATGGGTTGGAGAAATATTCCATTTTCAATTCATTTGCAAGTAGAGTTTCTCTACAACACAATTATCAATCATCTTTTGCTCGTGCATGGAGATTAAATCCAGATGGAATTGAAGAAACTCAATCACAAAAAATTACTTACGGTTTCCAACCCTTAATTGGAATGAACATCACATTCAAACCTTGGGCGGGTGGTAGTCTCGGTGGACAATTTAAAATTGGTTCGACGGTCAGCTACGATATGGGTGTTCAATCAAGAAACATTAGCGAAACATTTTCGAGAGATATTTCCTTCTCATTAAATTACAGCAAAAGTGGTTTTGATTTACCATTCCTTGGCATTTCACTCAAAAATGATTTAAATATTTCCATATCTTATACTCAAATGCGAAACTCAACGGTAGTTTATGATATGTTAAACTTCAAAGAAGGTGGAACTCCGCAAGATGGAACTATAAGAACAACTCTTGAACCAAGAATTAGATACGTTATAAGCTCTCGACTTACGATTGCAATTTATTATCGAAGAGTAAAAGTTGAACCTGAAGGTGCTTCTAAAATTCCACCAACCACAACAAACGAAGCTGGATTAAATATTAACTTAACAATTTGATAGTTCTTTATAGCTCTAAATTCATAAATGAAAATTCAATTTCTTTTTCTTTTACTGATTTTGTATTTATAACTAAGTATATTTTGAATTAATAAAAAATACTCTCCTTGAATAACCTTAAAATTTTCCGTATTATTGCATCAGATTTTTGCCCTTAACGGGCAATTTTTTTTATCTATGAATGAAATATTAGACAAAATAAGAATTCGCGTTGAACCTGTTCTGGAACGGTTAGATGCTTATTTAATAGACTTGACTTCTACAAAAGTCAAGAATGTATATCGTTATACTTTTTATATTGATAAAGATACTTATGTGACAGTTGATGATTGTTCCACGATAAGTCGTGAGCTTGAAAAGATTTTAGTTGATGAAAATCTTATTTCACCAAGTGACCAAATTGAAGTATCTTCGCCTGGGGTTGATAGACCGTTGAAATATTTGAGACAATTCCCTAAGCATAAAGAAAAACATTTTTCAGTTACATTTAAAAGCAATGATAAAATGATAACTAAGGAAATGATATTGAAGGATGTAGTGGATGAAACTTTGTATTTTGATGATAGAGGAAATATTCTCGAAATAAACTTCAATGATATTATAAAAGCTAAAACGCTAATAAAATTTAAGTGAGAGGTAGTAAAAATGAGTCAAGAAATTGTTGAAGCCTTTAGCCAGCTTGTAAAAGGAAAAGGATTTGATAAAGACATCCTCGTAGGAATTTTTGAGGAAGTGTTTTCGAATTTAATGGTTAAAAAGTTTGGTAATAAAGCACAGTTCGAAATAATAGTGAACTTGGAGAGAGGCGAAATTCAAATTTTCTTAGAAAAAGAAATTGTTGAGAAGGTTAAAGATCCAAAAACTCAAATTTCACTTGAAGAAGTTCGCAAAAGAACCGATGAAGAATTTGAGATTGGTGATATCTATCCCGAAGAAATTGATGTAAAAGAGTTCGGTAAATTTTTTGATAGAAGGTTGATTAATCAAGCAAAACAACTTTTCAATCAAAAGTTGAGAGATCTGGAAAAGGAAATTGTCTACAAAGAGTATTCACAGAAAATTGGTGAAATTGTTGTTGGTGATATTTATCAAATTCGAAAGGATGAGATTTTAGTTAATCATAACAAGAACGAATTGATTTTACCACGAGAAGAGCAAATTCCGAAAGAAAAATATCGAAAAGGTGATGTAATTCGAGCAGTTATTAAAGAGGTTATCAAAGAAAAGAAAGGACCAAAAATTATTATATCTCGTGCAGATAACATGTTCCTTGCTCGATTATTTGAAATGGAAATTCCTGAGATTTATGATGGTGTAGTGGAAATTAAAGCAATAGCTCGCGAACCTGGTGAAAGAGCTAAAGTTGCAGTAGTCTCAAATGATGAAAGAATTGATCCTGTTGGTGCTTGTGTTGGAATGAAAGGAGTAAGAATTCATTCTATCGTTAAAGAATTGAACAACGAAAACATTGATGTCATTCCTTGGTATGATGATAAAGAACAATTTTTAAAACGAGCATTCTATCCAGCTAAAATTAAAAAAGTTGAAATTGACGAAGCAAACAAAAAAGCCATTATCTGGGCTGATGCAGATCAAGTATCTTTGATTGTTGGAAGAGGTGGACAAAATATTCGGTTGATTGGAAAATTAATTGGTTTTGATATTGATGTGATTCGTGAAGAAAAACCAATTGAAGAATATGAAATTGATATTGAATTAATCGATTTCAAACAAGAGCTTGGCGAGGAAGTTTACCAGAAATTAATTGAAGCTGGTTATGATACAGCAATTGATGTATTGAAAGCTGGAAAAGAAAAAATTAAAGAGATAGAAGGATTTGATGACGAAAAAGTCGCTGAAATTTTCACTATCTTGAAAGAAGGATTTGAAGAATAAAAGTTATCAGGAACTATATGCCCGAACAAGAAACAAAAAAAACATATCAGATTTTTAAGGTCGCAAAAGAGCTAAACATCTCGGCTGAGAAAGTAATCGAATATCTTCAGAAAGAACTGAAACTTGATGTAAAATCACATGCATCAAAGATTGATGAGAGCGCATATCAAAAGGTCTTAGAAAGATTCAACAAAGAATGGCAACTCGCTCAAACTAAAGAAAAAAAGCTTAAAGAACTTCGTGGCGAAAAAGAAGGCAAAGCCGAAAAGGCAAAGGACAAAAAGTCTGATACTTTTACTATTAGAACTGAGAAGAAAAAAGAAAAAACTGTTGTAACTACCACTGAAACCGAAGTAATCACAGAAGAACCGAAAACTCAGGAATTAGAAATAAAAACAGTTCCAGTAGAGACACAAGAGAAAGTTCAAGAAATAATATCTGAGAAAGACAAAAAGACAGAAGAAATCGTCACTCCTCAAGCTCAAATTGAAGAAACAAAAGTTGAAGAAGTTTTAGAAAAAGCACCTGAACCAATCGAAAAGTTTGAAGAGCCAGCTCAAGTTCAATCCAAAATTGAAGAAGTCATCAAGCCAACAGAGCAGAAAATTGAAGAAAAAGAAAAATTAAAAGAACCAGTAAAAGAAGAAAAGAACGAAAAAGCTATTACCTCTCTTGATAAGATTAAAAGCGAAATGAGAGGTCCAAAGGTTGTTGGTAAAATTGATATTGGAAAAGAAAAGAAAGATGAACCTACTGTTGTTTCACAATCAGAAGCAACTGTTGATGAAGAAAGTGATGGAAAAGCATTAAAGAAGAAAAAGAAAAAACCAAAAAAGAAACAACTCAGAGAAGTTCTTAAGAAAAAACAAACTATTGAAGAAGAACCAGCAAAAACCAAGAAAGTCAAAAAAAGTAAAATTAAAAACATTGATGAGCGTGAAATAGAAACAAGCATTCGAAAAACACTCGAGGCAATGGATGATTCAGGGCTATCGGTAAGAGCTGCTCTTCGAAAGAAAAAGAAAAAAGAACGCCTCGAGGAAATGAAAAAGCAGGAAGAGTTATTGGAAAAAGAAAAAACTATCCTGCGAGTTTCAGAATTCGTAACCGTCGGTGAATTAGCCAATCTTATCAATATACCTTCATCTGAAATTATTAAGAAGCTCTTCACTTATGGAATTGTTGCAACAATAAATCAACGTCTTGATAAAGATGCAATTCAACTTATTGCTGATGACTTTGGTTACACTGTCGAATTTCAAGACGAAATGATTACTACTGTAATTGAAGATGAAGCAGATCCACCAGAATCATTACAACCAAGACCACCAATTGTTACTGTTATGGGTCATGTTGACCATGGAAAAACTTCTTTGCTCGATTATATCAGAAAGACACAAGTTGTTGCTGGAGAAGCTGGTGGAATTACTCAGCACATCGGTGCTTATAAAGTTGAATTACCAAATGGTAAACAAATTACTTTCATAGATACACCAGGTCACGAAGCTTTCACTGCAATGCGTGCTCGTGGTGCAAAAGTTACAGACATAGTTGTTTTGGTTGTTGCAGCAGATGATTCGGTTATGCCTCAAACAGTTGAAGCAATTAATCACGCTCAAGCTGCAGGTGTACCAATTATTGTTGCAATCAATAAAATTGATAAACCCACTGCAAATCCTGAAAGAATTCGTCAACAACTCGCTGAAAAAAATGTTCTTGTTGAAGAATATGGTGGAAGATATCAATCAGTTGAAATTTCGGCAAAGACAGGTCAAGGTGTAGATGTATTACTTGAAAAAATCTTAATTGAAGCTGAACTCCTTGATTTGAAAGCAAATCCAAATCGAAAAGCTCGTGGATTTGTTCTCGAAGTTAGACTCGAAAAAGGTCGTGGAATTGTTGCAAATGTTTTGATACTTAAGGGAACTCTTAAAGTAAATGACCCATTCGTTGCTGGTGTTGCTTATGGAAGAGTAAGAGCAATGTTTGATGAAAGAATGAATAAAGTAGATGTAGCAACTCCATCCACACCAGTTCAGATTTTAGGTTTTGATGAAATGCCTCAAGCTGGTGATGAATTCGTTTGTGTTGAATCTGAAAAGTTAGCTAAAGAAATCGCAATTAAACGACAACAAATTAAACGAGAACAAGAATTACGAGCTACAAGAAGAATTACCCTAGAAGATATTTCGAAAGGTGCAAAGTTAGGTGAAGTAAAAGAATTGAAATTAATTGTTAAAGGTGATGTTGATGGTTCTGTTGAGGCATTATCCGATGCTCTCTTAAGATTATCAAATGAAGAAGTGAAGGTTCAAGTAATTCACAAAGGTGTTGGTGAAATTACCGAAACAGATGTCAACCTTGCTCTCGCATCAGATGCAATTATCATTGGTTTCCATGTTAGACCAAATTTAGATGCAAGAAAATTAGCTGAGAAAGAAAAAATTGAAATTCGATTGTATGAAATTATTTATGATGCAATAAACGATATTAAGAAAGCTATTCAAGGAATGCTCGAACCAGAAGTATCTGAAGAAATTACTGCAACTGTTGAAGTTCGTGAAGTCTTCAAGATTTCAAAAGTTGGAACGATTGCTGGATGTTATGTTAAGGATGGTAAAATACAAAGAAATAACAAGGTTAGAATTATTAGAAATGGAATTGTGATTTACACTGGTGAGATTGAAAGCTTAAAACGCTTCAAAGACGATGTTCGAGAAGTTGAAGCAAATAAAGAATGTGGAATTAAAATTGTCAACTTTAACGATATTAAAGTTGGTGATATTATCGAAGCCTTTAAGGTGGTCGAAAAACAGAGAGTGTTAGAAAATGTCAGTAAGAACTGAGAAAGTTGCTGAGCTGATAAAAAAAGAACTAAGTATGATTTTACTTAGAGAGACTAATGACCCAGCACTTGGATTTGTAACTATTACTTCAGTTAAAGTTTCGGGTGACTTGCAGAACGCAAAAGTTTACATTTCAATTTTCGATCAGGATAAACGTAAAATCACTCTCGAACGATTAAATCATGCAAAAGGTCATTTCAGATCAAAACTTGCTGGTAGAATAAAAATTAGACGAGTGCCTGAATTATCATTTTATTATGACGATACTCTGGATTATGTTGATAATATCAATCGTTTGATAAAAAAGATTCATGAAGATAATAACGAAGAAAACAGTTGATTTAAATGATATTGACTTTAACGAAGGTGCGGTGATTTTGATTAACAAACCAATTAAATGGACATCTTTTAGAGTTGTTGATAGAGTTCGAAGAATACTGAAAGTAAAGAAAGTTGGTCATGCTGGTACTCTTGACCCACAGGCAACTGGTTTATTAATTCTTTGCACAGGGAAACTAACCAAATCACTTAGTGAATTTCAAAATCAGTTAAAAGAATACAGAGGAAAAATTTATTTTGGCAAAACAACGCCTTCAATGGATTTGGAAACAATTGAATATGCAACTGATGAATTAGATATATCTTATTTAACGCTTGATTTAATTCGAGATGGAGCAAAAAATTTTGTTGGTGAAATTGAACAAGTTCCACCAGCATATTCAGCAGTTTGGGTTAATGGAAAAAGAGCTTACGAACTTGCTCGTAAAGGGAAACCAGTTGACCTGAAAACTAAAAAAGTTTTCGTCCAAAAATTTGAAATCTTGGACTACAATCCACCACTCGCCGATTTTGTTGTTGTTTGTTCTAAAGGAACTTATGTAAGGTCTTTAGCAGCTGATTTAGGTAAATTTCTTGGATGTGGTGCTTTTCTATATCAACTTGAAAGAACAAGAATTGGTAATTTTTCTATAGAAGACGCTATTGAAATTGATGAACTTAAAAACTTAGTCCAAAGAAGTGTTAACTGATGAATGTTTATTATAGCATAGATGAAATAACAAAAGATAAGAATACAATTTTAACCGTCGGAACTTTTGATGGTGTACATCTCGGTCATAGAAAAATTATTAACGAGATGATTTATCAATCAGTCGAAAATAATTGTCGTAATTTAATTTTAACTTTTGATCCACATCCACAAATTGTTCTCTCAAAAAATGATAGAATAAAAATTTTAACAACTCTTGAACAAAAACTTGAGTATTTAAAATATCTTTCAGTTCAAAATGTACTTGTAATAAAATTTACCAAAGATTTTTCACAAATTGATTTCAAAACTTTTGTTGAAGAATATTTGGTGAATAAGATTGGAGTTCATACTGTTGTTGTTGGTTCTGACCATCATTTTGGAAAAAATCGAGAAGGAAATCCAGAAGTGTTAACCGAACTTGGTAAAAATTTTGGTTTCAATGTAATTCAAGTCGAACCACTAATCTTTCATGGTCATAAGATTAGCAGTACTCGAATTAGAAAAGCACTTGCTGAGGGTAATGTTAAATTTGCCAATGAAATGCTTGGAAAGAAATACGAATTAAGAGGTAAAGTTGTAAGAGGAAATCAAAGAGGTACTCAAATCGGATTTCCAACAGCAAACATTGAATTGAATAACAAAGATCAGTTAATTCCAGCTCGTGGTGTTTATTTCGTCGAGGTTGATGTAGCTGAAAAAAATTTTTATGGAATGATGAACATCGGTTTTAGACCAACATTCAATAATACAACTGAGATTATGATGGAAGTTCATATCTTCTTTTTCAATGGAGATATTTATGATTATCCAATTACCATAAGATTTGTTGATAGATTGAGAGATGAGAAAAAATTTAGTTCTGTTGATGAGTTAAAAAATCAACTCATGCTTGATAAACAAGAGTGTTTTAAGAAGATTAATTCATTAACTGTATTTAAGTAATTAAATGTATGTTTAACAATTAATACTGGTTAAATCTGGTATTACATTAAAAGAAAGGAGTAATAGCTATGTTATCAAAAGAACAAAAACGAGAACTTATTTTGAAATATGGCGGAAGTGAGAAAAATACTGGTGCACCAGAAGTGCAAATTGCAATTCTAACTGCACGAATTAATGAACTCACAAAACATTTTGAAGAACACAAAAAAGACAACCATTCCCGAATGGGTTTGATTAAAATGGTTGGTAAAAGAAGAAGACTACTTAGATATTTACAAAACAAAGATATTGAAAGATATCGTAAGATAGTCGAGGAATTAAACTTAAGAAAGTAAAATGGTTGCGAATATGATAGTATTAAAAGAAATGGAATTAAACGGAAAGACTTTCTCACTTGAAGCTGGGAGATTTGCACGGCAAGCAAATGGCGCAGTAATGGTCAGTTTTGGCGATACAAAAGTCCTGGCTGTTGCTGTTGCAGCAGACGAAGCTGTCGTTGGTCAAGATTTCTTACCTTTATCTGTTGAATACAGAGAAAAGTACTCAGCAGTTGGAAAAATTCCTGGTGGTTTCATCAAAAGAGAAGGTAAACCAACTGAGAAAGAAATTCTTTCCGCTCGATTGATTGATCGACCAATTCGCCCTTTGTTTCCCAAAGGATACATGAACGAAACTCAAGTTGTTGTTCAAGTTTATTCATCAGATCAAGAACATGACCCAGATGTAATTGGTGCAGTTGGTGCTTCAGCAGCATTAGCAATTTCAGATATTCCCTTCGAAGGACCAATTGGTGAAGTTCGTGTTTGTTTGCTTGGTGATCAATTTATTGTTAATCCGACATACAAAGAAGTAGAAGAGTCCCGTCTTGAAATTGTTGTAGCTGGTACTGAAGATTCGATTTTGATGGTTGAAGGTGAAGCAAGGGAAGTATCTGAAGAGACGATGCTCGAGGCTATCAAGTTTGGTCACGAGTACATCAAACAATTAGTTGCACTTCAAAAGGAATTGGTCGAAGAAATAGGGAAACAGAAAAAAACATTCGTAACCTATCCTGAAGAAGAAGAAATTATTAAAGCTGTCCGTGAGCTTTGTTACGATAAAATCAATCAAGTGATTCACACTCCATCATCAAAAGAAGTTAGAAGAAACAATCTAAAGCAAATTAATCTTGAAACAATTGAAGCATTAAAAGAAAAATTTCCAGAGCGTGAATTCTTGATAAAAGCCGCAATACATGATTTGGAAAGAGAATTAATGCGCAAGATGATTTTAGATGAAAGCATCAGATTAGATGGTCGTGGTCCAAAAGATATTCGACCAATCTATTGCGAAGTTGGATTATTACCAAGAACTCACGGCTCAGCTCTGTTCACTCGAGGCGAAACTCAAAGTTTAACTACACTAACCTTAGGTACAAAATTAGACGAACAACTTGTTGAAGGTCTTTTACCTGAAGAGACAACAAAACGATTTATGCTTCACTACAACTTTCCTGCTTTCAGTGTAGGTGAAATTGGAAGATATCGTGAACCAGGCAGAAGAGAAATTGGTCACGGTAACTTAGCAGAAAGATCATTAAAAAATTTACTTCCTAAAGATGAAGAATTCCCATATACAATTCGAGTTGTATCTGATATCTTAGAATCAAATGGTTCATCTTCCATGGCAACAGTTTGCGCAGGTTCGCTTGCGTTAATGGATGGTGGTGTTCCGCTAAAAAAACCTGTTGCTGGAATTGCAATGGGTCTGATTTTAGAAAATGATAAGTATAAAATTTTAAGTGATATTCTCGGTGATGAAGATCACCTTGGAGATATGGATTTCAAAGTTGCTGGAACTGAAGATGGAATTACTGGTTTCCAAATGGATATTAAAGTTAAAGGTATATCCTACGAAATTATGGCTGAAGCATTGGCTCAAGCTAAAGAAGGAAGAATGTTTATTCTCTCCAAGATGAATGAAACTCTTTCTGCTCCAAGGTCACAAATTTCTAAGTATGCGCCTCATCTTGTACAAATTAAAATTCCAATTGAAAAAATTGGTGCAGTAATTGGTCCAAGTGGTAAAATTATTCAAGCAATTCAAAGAGATACAAAGACCGAAATTGTAATTGACCAAGATGGAACTGTAAACATTGCTTCATCAAATGAAGAGGATATTGAAGAAGCAATTGCAAGAATTAGATTGTTAACAGAACCACCACAGATTGGAAAAATTTACAAAGCAACCGTGAAGAAGATTGTTGATTTTGGTGCTTTTGTTGAAATTGCTCCTGGTGTAGAAGGTTTACTTCACATCTCTCAAATTGATCATAAAAAAGTGACCAAAATAGAGGATTATTTCAAAGTTGGTGAAAAGGTGGATGTTAAGTTAATTAAAATTGAAGACAATGGAAGGTTAGTCTTTAGTCGTAAAATTTTAATTCCACCTCCAGCTGAAATTAAAAAGTCAGAACCACCAAAGAAGTAAAAGCTATGTAAATTAAAATCGTATGTCTTGTTGTGATTTTATTCGTTTAAGATTAGATGTTATTGCTTCGGAATTTGTTAAAGTTATTCAATTCAAATTTTTGAAAAATATATTTTTCATTTTAGGTTCTATACTTTTTAGAAAAATTTTTTACATAGACAATTCTTCCATCAAATTTAATAAAGCAGGTTCCCGAGAAGTTAATTTCTTGGCTCCTGCTTTTTTAGATATTATTAAGTTTTTTCATCATTCAGAAATAAGTCAAATCAGTAAAAGTTCAAATCCAATTTTCAAGAGTTTATTAATCAAAAAGTTTATCAAGAGTTTTTCTTTCATTTTTCTTCAACTTAAAATAATTAGGAAGGGTTTTTTAATTATAATCAAAAAGAGGTTTTTATATTTTTATGAACAAAGAAATAATTATCAACTCAATTGGCGACGAAACTCGAATAGCCATCACCGAAGATGGACTTTTGACAGAGTATTTTGTCGAACATGCAGATTCACAAAGATCTGTTGGGGATATTTATCTTGGTCGTGTAGCTAAAGTTATCCCTGGAATTAAAGCTGCGTTTATTGATGTTGGACACAAACAAGATGCGTTCCTTCATTTCTCTGATATTGACCCCAAAATTGAAGAACTCGATGCACTCTTAGGTGATGAAGATTCTGATGTAGACCTTGATGAAGATGAAGAAGAGGAAGTTGTAAATAAAAGTCATCAACAAAAGCAGCAATATCAGAGAACAATTCAAGCTCCAACTCTACCAAAAATTGAAAAAGGCAAAGAAATTCTTGTTCAAGTAACAAAAGAACCTGTTGGTAACAAAGGTTTTAGAGTTACAACAAGATTAACAATTCCAGGTAGATTTCTCGTTCTACTTCCTTTCGATAACAAAATTGGTGTTTCGAAAAAAATCGTTGATCAAAGAAAGCGAAGAAGATTAAGAAGAATTGTAAGGTCAATAATTCCAGAAGGATTTGGAGCAATTATTAGAACAATTGCTGCGAATGAGGACGAAGAAACTATTAAAGAAGAATTAAACAGATTATTGAATACATGGAAAGAAATTGAACAAGCAATAAAAACCGAAAAAGCTCCTGCACTCGTTTACAAAGATGCAAGTACAACCTCAAGTGTTATTCGTGACCTCTTCAATTATGAAGTTTCGAAGATTGTTGTTGATTCCAAGAAAATTTATAAGCAGTTAAAAGATTATTTAAATCAAGTTCATCCTGAGTTGGAAGATAGAATTGAATTATATCGAGGCAAAGAACCGATATTTGATGTTTTTGGAATTGAACCTCAATTGAGAATTGCAAATTCGAGAAAAGTCCCACTTCCAAGTGGTGGTCATATTGTAATTGATCAAACTGAAGCCATGACAGTTATTGATGTAAACACTGGTAAGTATGCAGCATCAATGAATCAAGAATTGAATTCACTTAAAATTGATTTGGAAGCGGCTCGTGAGATTTGTCGTCAAGTTCGTTTAAGAGATATTGGTGGAATAATAATCATTGATTTTATTGACCTTGAAGAAGAAAAAAACAAGAAAAAAGTTTTTGATGAATTGAAAAAGGAATTCAGAAAAGATAGAGCAAAAGTCTCTATTCTTCCTATGACAGAATTTGGACTTGTTCAAATAACAAGGCAGAGAGTTCGTAAAAGTATTTTCCAGAGGTCGAGGGATGTTTGTCCAACTTGTGGTGGAACAGGTATTTTAATTTCGAAAGAAGCTTTACTAAAAGATATAGAACATTGGTTAAGACGATTTAAAGCTGGGAAGCTACTTCCAAAAGTTACTTTGAAAATTAATCCATTCCTTGAAAATGATATCTTAAAAGGTTTTATTCCAAGATATATCAGATGGAGAATAAAGTTCAGAATTTTGTTGAAAGTAGAATTGGATGTCTCGTTGAAAGCAGATGAATTCAGATTTTTTGACCCTGTAACTGGAAGAGATATAACAGCAGAATATTGATTTTATCTTTAGATATTGTCTTAATAAAAATTTGTTTTGAAATTGTATTTGATTTCAAAAACTCGAAGTAAAGATTCTGTTGTTTTCATTAAAATCTTTGATGAAATGCTGTGAAATAATTTTAAGTAGGAAATAGATAAGTTAAGATTGGGATGAAAAATTTTTTTATAGCAAGTCTTTAAGTGTTATCTCCTTCTGTTTATCTTTTTCTTCGGGTTATCAATCAGATTATTGATTAGTGCATACTTTACTAAATCAGCATAATTTTTAAATCCCATTTTCTTAAAAATTCTTTGACGAAAAGTCGAAATAGTTTTTACACTCAAAGAAAGTTTTTCAGCTATATCAACTGACCTTTCACCTTGGGCAAACATTAAAAAAATTTGATACTCTCGATTGGAAAGAATTTCAATCTTATTCGATTTTTTAGATTGTAATTCATCAGCAATTATATTAGCAACTTCTTTAGTAAAGTAAACTTCACCTCTTGAAATAGAATTTATCGCTTCTATTAATTCATCAATAGATGAACCTTTAGTAAGATAACCTTTTGCACCAGCTTTAATTGCTCGTGACGCAAATTGACTTTCAGGATACATACTTAAAATTAAGACTTTCAAATCGGGATTGAGCATTTTTAATTGTATTAAAGTTTCGAAACCAGGTTTGCCAGGAATATTTAAATCTAAAATAACAATATCCCATTTAGATTTGTTTATGTGATTTATTACTTCTGAGTAATTACTCGCTTCACCAATTATAACATTAGGAAATTTTTCTTGAAGAATTCTTTTAAGTCCATCTCTGAAAAGAAGATGGTCATCAACTATTAGTATTTTCATCTTTGATTGGAATTAAAATTGTAATTGATGTTCCTTTTCCTTCTGATGTTTCTAAATTAAACTCTCCATTCAAAATATAGACTCTTTCTCTGATCCCCAATAAACCAAAGCCCGTATTTGTTTTCAAACAGCTTGGGTCAAAGCCTCTACCATTATCAGAAATTTTTATTTTCAATTTTTCATTTTCTTTTTTTAGTTCTAACTTAACCAAATTTGCATTTGAATGTTTGCGTACATTAGTTAGAAGTTCTTGGCATATACGAAATAAATGCACTGCATCAGTTTGATTTAACTTAATATTATGGTCTAACTCTGCGTGAACAACAATTTTTGTTTTCTCCTTAAATTCTTCAATTAAATGTTCTATTGCTGAAACAAGTCCAAGATGGTCGAGAATTGCAAGTCTTAATTCCGAAATTATTTTTCTTGTTATATTGATTGTTTCGTCTAAAATGGTGAGGGAATTTTTTAACCTGTCATTTATCTCTTTTGGAAGTGGATTCGTTAAGATTGATTGTAAGTCTAATTTCAAGATTGTTAGTAACTGACCGATTTCATCATGAAGTTCTCTTGCAATCTTAGCTCGTTCTTCTTCACGAACATTTTGTAGATGAATTGCAAATAATCTAAGTTCATTTTCATCAATTTCAGAAGTTCCATTTTTAAAACTATTCTTATCAGAAAAAATTTTTAACAAATAATAGAATCTTGGTTCACCTTCACTTTTTATTAGTTTAATTGTAAATCTATACGAGGATAAAGGTTGATTGAAATCAGATTTGAGCAATAGTTCTCCTGTGTATTGTTTGAAGATGTGAAGCTTTTCAAGAAACAAATCATAGTCTTCGTTGGCTAACTGTAATGGTAGAGAGAAAAAGTTCTTACCATTAATATCAGAAAAATTCAGTGTTAGTTCTTTTGCAGAATTATTTAAATCACAAATTCGGAATTCATCGTCTAATAAAAATAGTGGTTCGTTAAAAATATTTTTTATTTGGTTAAAAAAAGTTTGTAAATAAACATTCATAAGATTTTTGAGTAGAGACCCTAAGATTTACTCGAAAAAGGATTAATTGGCAAGGTAACACTGAAAGTTGAACCTACTCCGACTTCGCTACTGACACTTATCTTTCCATTTAGTTTTTCAACATATTTTTTAACAATTGTCAATCCGAGCCCTGTCCCTTCAAATTGTCTTCCGAGGCCTTCGCTAACTTGTCTAAATTCTTCGAATATATAATCTAATTTATCAGCGGGAATTCCAATTCCTGTATCTTTAACATCTAATCTAAGAAAACCATTTTCATATAAAAGTTTTACGCAAACAGAGCCTTTTAATGTAAATTTCACAGCATTGTTCACAAGATTTGAAACAATTCTTCTATATAATTTTTCATCACAAACGAAGGGAATTTTATCATCTTCACATTCAAATTGAAGTTTTATTTTTTTTCGTTCAGCAATTTTTTCATAAAGTTTTACAATATCACAAGTAACTTCTCGTGCATCAAATTCCTGAAAATATGGAACAACTTTGTCAGCTTCGATTTGCGTGAAATCCAGTATAGTATTAAGTGTATCAAGTAGACGGATACTTCCATTATAAATAATCTCTGCCCATTCTTTATGTTCACCAGTTAAGTGCTCCTTTAATAATTCAGAAAAACCAATCATTCCATTTAAAGGTGTTCTTATTTCATGACTCATATTTGCCAAAAAATTTGATTTAAGTCGGCTCATTTCAAGAGCTTCTTCTTTTGCTTTTATCAATTCCAATTCATATTGAATTCTTTGAGTAACATCTCTAAAGATTGTGAGAATGTATGTTTTATTATCAATTTTTAAAATTTTGTTTCTTGCTTCAAGATAAATTTTTCTCTTGTTCCATAGTGTCATTTGGGTTTCTATTTTATCTTTTATAAGTCCTTTTTGTAATCGTTCTTTAAATCTGTCAATATTATGTTCGTAAGAAGATTCATCATACACAATGAAGAATGGTTTGCCCAAAAGTTCATTTTCACTTTTTTCAAATAAATCACAATAAGCTTTGTTTACTCTAATTACTAACCCATTCTCGTCAATTAATCTCATTGCATCAATTGAATTTTCCCAAATTGTACGAAAAAGTAATTCTGATTTTTGAACTTCCATTTGGTAGAGTATTGTATCGGTTACATTGATCACTGCGCCCATGATGTAATTTTCATTTTTCAGAGCAACTCGTTTAGTAAAAATTTCTACATAAATTTCCTGATTGAATTTATTAATAGCTTTTGTGACAAAACTTAATGTATTTATGCTTCCATTTATTAATGAATTCAACTTTTGTTCAGTTGTAGATTTTAATTCCAGAGGAATAAGGTCAATAAGACTTAATTTATTAATTAGTTCTTCTCGTGAGTATCCAAAAATGTTTGTAAATCCTTCGTTCACATAGGTGAATTTGTTTTCTTTAATTAAGAAAACGCCAACCATTGATGCTTCGGTAATCGTTCTAAAGAGTAATTCGTTTTCAATCAGTTTTTCTTCGGCAATAATTTTTTCTCTAATAGCCTTTGCTTTTTCAAGTGCTTCTCTTATCGAGTATGGTAATTTTTGATGATATTCTTTTAATACATAATCAGTTGCTCCAGCTTTCATACATTCAACAGCAATTTCTTCGTTGATTGAACCAGTCAATATTATCACTGGTATGAATGGATTTAATTCCTGTGTGAGTTTCAATACTTTCATCCCATCAAAATTTGGGAGGATGTAGTCAGTAATTATTACATCAGGATTGTAGTTGTTAAGGGTATCAACAAAATCATTTTCAATCATTACTCTTTTTATTTCAGAATGAGGAAAGGAATTTTTTAGTAACTCAGTGAAAAGTTTTACATCATAATCGTTGTCTTCAACTAAAAGTATTCTCATAATTAATCCTTTTTTAGTTAGACAACTTTCTTAATTCATAACTTTATTTCAGGTGTAACATTGAAGAAGTACCAATAAATACCAATCTCATCTACCGATTGAACGAATTTCTCGTATTCCACAGGTTTTACTATGTAACTATTAGCTCCAAGTTTGTAACTTTCAATAATATCTATTTCATCTCTCGAAGAAGTTAATACAATTACAGGAATGATTTTAGTATCAGGATTAGATTTTAGCTCCTTGAGAATTTCTAAACCATGAATCTTTGGTAGCATTAAGTCTAAAAGAATTACTTTTGGTTTTAGAATAAATTTTTCTTTAGGATAATCTTTATTTATTAGAATTTTCAATGCAGTCTCTCCATCGTTTATTGTGAAAACACGATTGGCAAGATTAATCTTTTCAAATGCTTTCAAAGTTAGTTTTAAATCCGATGGATTGTCTTCAATTAATATAATATCGTAAATGTTTTTCATCGCTTATCTCATTTTTATGAATGTATAGTTTTTGGAATTGATACATAAAATTTTGAGCCTTCGTTAATTATACTTTCAGCCCAAATTGTACCGTTATGTTTATCAATTATTCGTTTTACAATTGCTAATCCAATTCCTGCTCCAGGAAATTCAAATTCAGTATGCAATCTTTGAAAAGGTTGGAATAGTTTTGATAGATATTTCATGTCGAATCCAGCACCATTATCTTTTACAACAATTATTAGATTTTTTTCGTCGCTTATATTTGTGATTTCAATTAGTGGATTCTCTTTTTTTAATGAAAATTTAATTGCGTTTGAAATCAAATTTGTGAATGAAATTTTAATTAAACCTTTATCTGCATAGATTTCGGGTAGTTCTTCAATTATAACTTTAACATGACCTAGTTCATTTCTGCTTCTAAATTCATCAATAATCTCTTCAATTAAATCATTCATTGAGAACATCTGTAACTTCAATCCAACCAAAGAAATCTTCGATAATCTTAGCAAATCTTCAAGCATTACTTGTAATTTTTTACCATTAGTAATGATATCGTTAAGTAAATCTTTTACTTCATCATTGACTTGATTACCATAATCTCTTAAAATCATTTCACCAAAACCTACTATTGCCCTTAAAGGAGCTTTAAGGTCGTGAGATACTGCCGAATTGAAACTCTCTAATTCTTTGTTAAGAAGTTCCAGCTCTCTTGTTCTTTCTTTAACTCTGTCTTCAAGTTCCAATGTGAATTTTTTTAACTCCGTTATATCACGCTTAACAATCCAAATTCGAACCAATTTTTCGTTCTCAATAATTCCGTTCATACTCATGGCAAAATAAATTATTGAACCATCCTTAGTAAGTTCTTTTGATTCATGATTTTTAATCTTGAAATTATTTGAGATGAATTCTTTCATTAATTGACGATTTTGTTCTGAAACAAGAGGAATGAAATAACCAATTGGGTAACCGTTCAATTCCTGAATAGAACTAAAACCGTGTCCTTGTACAAATGCGTCATTACACTCCGATAATTTTGCAATTCGATAAATTTCATTTATTATTTTTTCAGTTGGTTGGTTGATGTTAACTGGTTCTTTTAATTCAAAGCTTGCAATTAACTCAGAACTATTTTCAATGAATGTTTTGTACCTTTCCTCACTATATCTGAGTTGATTTTCTAATTTTATTCTTGTTGTTAATTCACGGTATATGCTCACTATACCATTGAATTCATTGCTTTCATTAAAGATTGGTGATTTGATTACTTCAAAATATTTTTCTTCACCAGTTTTATCTTGAATTTTTATGAGTTTTACAATTTTACTTTGAAGGTTTCTTACTTCGAAATCGAGTTGAGCATTTTCTCTTTCAAATTCTCTGAAATTTTTGTTGAATTGGTTATTGTATATTTGCTCCGATTTTAATTCGAAAAAATTTTCAAAGGCAGTATTGACAAATCTAACTTTTAAGTCTTTATCTTTTACAATCACTAAATCTGTTAAAGTGTTGAGAAAATTTTCGAAAGTTTTATAAAGTTCGAAATACTTTTCTTCTGATTCTTTTCGTCTTTCAATTTCTTTAATTAAACTTATCGTTTTTTCTTGATATTGTTGTTCAAGGGTAATTTGGAGCTCAAAAAATTTTCTTTCATGGTTTAGTAAAGATTTATCATATTTATATCGTAAATAACTAATCTCAATTATTCTTGGAAGTCTCTCGATGTAATCAATATCTTTGATAACATAATCATATACTCCCAATTTCATTGCTTCAATTGCCGATTTCTCGTCGCCTTTGCCAGTGACAATTATAATTGGTACATCAACTTTCTTGTGTTTAATTCTACGAACTAATTCAATTCCATCAATATCTGGCATTCTTAAGTCAATCAATATTAAATCAAAATCCCGTTCGTTAATTAAATTTAAAGCATCAATTGAATTAGTGACATAGGTTAATTTGATATAGGGAGTTTCTTTTTTGAGATATCTATCAAGAAGATTGATATCATTTAAGTCATGTTCTATGTATAGTATTTCTAAGTGTTCAATGCGAACATGGTATCGAGCAGTTTTCGTTTTTGAATTAAGTATGTATACTCTTTCGAGATAGTCAGGAAGTTTTTCAAGGTAATCACCACTCTTTGCGATATAATCAGATGCACCAAATTTTATTGCTTTGAGGACTAAGTCTTCGTCGCCAAGTCCAGTAAGTATTACAATTGGTGTGTCAATATTTAAGCTTTTAATTTTTGGGATTAAATCAACCCCTTCAACATCTGGTAAGTGATTATCTAAAAGAATTAAATCGTAGTTTCTCTGTTTTATTTCTTCAAGTAGTTCTTTACCTGTAAGCACAAAGTTTAAATCGAATTTGTGTTTTAAGTTTGCAAAGATTTGTTTGGTTAAATCGATATCAAGCGGGTTGTCTTCAGCGTAGATTATTTTGATTGGATACTTAAGATGAGCCTCCATTATTTACCTCCCTCATTAAAGGAATTTCAAGAAAGAATTTTGAGCCTACTCCAGGTTCTGATTGAGCCCAGATTTTGCCCTTTAATTTTTCTGTTAATTTCTTGACTATTGCAAGACCAACACCTGTGCCTCCATATTTTTCATCTGTTGTAGCTCTTTTGAAAAGCTGAAATATCTTTTCAGTATAAATCATGTCAAATCCAATTCCATTGTCCTCTACAATAATAAGTAGATTTTTATCTAATTGCTTAGATGAAATTGTAATCTTAGGACATTCATTTTGTTTAGAATATTTTAATGCATTTCCAATAAGATTTGTAAATATTTGTTGCAAACCTCTTTGCCAAGAAATAATTTTTTTTACTTCAAGGTTTAATTGAATTGTTGCATTTTTTTCTCTAATGGTGATTTCATATTCGTTAAGGACAGAATTGATAATTTCTTCTAAATCACTTTCAATTAAGGTAGGAGTCTCAAATTCAAGCTTTGAATACTTTAAGAGATCGTCAATCATTAATGTCATGTTTTGTGCAGCTTTATTAATTTGATTAAGACAAAAGCTTGCTCTCTCAGATAGTTTCATGTCTTTAAAATGTTCGTTTACTAATTCTTTAACATAACCCATGATTCCTCTTAAGGGTGCTTTTAAATCATGTGAAACTGTGTGATTGAAAGTTTTAAGTTCATTAATTACTTCATTTAATCTATTGGCATATTCTTGCAATATGTTGTTTACTTTACTCAGTTCATTTTGATAAGCTTCTCTAAGTCCAATTTCTTCTTTTAATTTTTTGTTGAGAACCTCTAATTCTAAACTTCTTATTTCGAGGTCTGAAATGTATTTCTCAATTTCAGTTAAAATGGTTCTATTTTCTTCATTTAATTTTTGTATTTGAATTCTGAGCTCAGAAATTTCTTTTTTTAGTTTATCTTCAGTTAAAGAACTATAAATTTTTTCAAGTAAATTTTTTATTGTTCTATTTACTTTAGTTAAATCTTTTAAAAAAGGTACAACAAAAATTTCTGTATCAGGTAATGCATCTAAAATGCTTTGGTAAGTTTCAATTTCTTTACAAATTAATAGGACTTGTTTTAATTGTTCTTTTGAGAGCTTATTTGGATCTGAAATATTATTGATAAATTCGATTAGGTCTTCACCAGAAGCTATTACAATAGAGTTTGGGTGAGTGAGAAGACAATTATAAAAATTTGAAGCATAGCAGTTTACAATTTCTATTGGAAAGTTTAGTTCTTTGATGATTGGTTGGAGGTCAAATTCAGGTAAATTTAAAACTATCAAATTGGGGTAGAGATTATCTTTAATCATTTTGTTACTATTAATACTAATTCAATATAACTAACTTGAAGTAAAAAATCTTCTCTGAACATTACTGAGTTTCGTAGAAATCTAAATTAGATAATTTGCTTATAGTTCCGAGAGACAAATTATGTAGTTGAGAATATGAAAGAGCAAAAAAATTATTTGTGAAATTATTAGTTAATTTGAGTGGTCATTTCAATTCCTTTTACTTGTTATGTGGAATTTATTTTATGAATTTCGGTGGAGGAAAATTTATCTCAAATTTTTTAGAATTTATTAATGAAAGTAGTTTATTTTCCCTGAAAGTAGTCTATTTATTTGGAAGATAAATTTTGAAAGTGGAACCTTTACCAATTTCGCTTTCGACAACTATCTTTCCACGATGTAAATCAACTACATCTTTAACTAAGATTAATCCAAGCCCCGACCCTTTTTCGCCCATTGTACCTTTTTCAGATTTAGTTTTTTCTATGAAAAATAAATTTTTGATTTGTTCTTCGGTCATGCCTATTCCAGTATCCTTAAAAATAATTTCAATGTTTTCATCGTTAGCCTTTGCATCAATTGTTATTTGCCCACCTTTGTTAGTAAACTTTAATGAATTGGATATGAGATTTCTAAGAACAATATTGAAAAAATCTGGGTCAGCGTTAATGGTTAAATTTTTATCAACTAAGTTGACAATTTTAATTTCTTTTTGAGATGCAATTTTTTCGAAAATAAGCAGTAAAGTATCTAATGCTTCTTTCAAGTAAAATGTTGTTTTCTTTAACTCAAATTTTCTTCTTTGAATGTTTGCCCATGTGAGGAGATTTTCAAGGAGGTTATAAATATTTTTTGTAGTCAGTTTAAATTCATGAATAAATTTTTTAATGTCTTCTGATGAAAGTTCATCAAAACTTTCGTCTAATAAATCCACAACATTAAGTAAATAATTAAAAGGACTTCTTAAGTCGTGAGCAATTACAGAGAACAATTTGTCTTTGTTTGCATTTAGTTTATTTAACTCTTCATTTAATTTCTGAAGATGCATTTTTGATTCTTCTTCTGATGTAATATCTCTACAAACAACCAAAAATGAAACCAGCTGATCATCCAAATTCACTTCAGGGATTAATGTGATAGAAAAATGAAAATCCTTTTTGTTGTGATAAATTAATTTTAGTTCTTTTTTAGTTTTTAATTTTGTTATTTCACTAAAATCATTAAATAAATTTTGTTTGAGAAATTCTATGAATTCATTTATTGGAAATGATTGAGGGGCGATATTTTTATTTGTATAAATTAAATTGAGTTGAACATCAAGCCTTAAAATAATTTCGGGGAGATTTTCTGCTAATGATTGAAATTTCTCGAGATTTAATAAAGCTTCTTTATTTGCTAATTCTAAGTCTTGAATTGTTTTCAATAATTTAAGTTCGTTTTCAACTCGTTCAGTTACATTTTCGATTTTGATAAGAAGAGAATGTGTTTTGCCTTCTTCAACAAGTGGGATTATTTCGGTTTTATGTTGTTCATATTGAATTCCATAAGAACTTGAAATTGGAATTTGAATAAAGTACTTGTGAATTTTATTTGATAAGACATAGGGTAAACCTTCCAAGGCATCGAATAGGAATAGGTCTAATTTTCTTGCTTTTATTTCAGGAAAGACTTCAAAAATATTTTTATTTAGAAGTTCGTGCTTTTTAAGTTTTCTCTTTTGAAGAACCCAATCATTTACATCAATTATTGTTAAGTTAGTATCGAGTAAAATTACTCCGAAATCATTTTGTTCAAAAAACCACTTGATTAATAAATTTTGAAGATTAAGTTGAGTTTTCATAAAAAGTTAGCCGAGTTTATCAATCTCAGCGATAAATTTTTCTAATGAAGTTACGCCCATAATCAGCACAAGAAAACCTTTAATATCTGTTCCTTCCAGCGAGAATTCCATGAAAATCACAAGAGCATATCTTATTTCTGTTCTATCAAATTCGAAAGTCTTTAGCATTTGACTAAGCGAGTCGAGAGAAATTTTAGGAACAGAAAATTTTAATTTTACATTAAGCAAATTACCAAACATACTAAGGCATGCACTTAGAACAATATTTCCAACTTCTGTGATTACTTCTCGCATGGCTTCGTTCAATTCATCAAAAGATGATTCTTCCTTTAAAAGAATTTTAACGATGTTTTTAGAACCTTCCTTATCAAAAATTAAAAGAGCATCACCATCAACTTGTCCATTAAAAACTTGATGAATTGTTGTAACCTCACCAACGATATAATTTTTCAAGGTATTTTCGAGTTCATCAACTTCTATTAGTTCAATCTTAGGAACGGAGATAATTACTCTACTTCCAGTCAATTCGTTCAATGACTTTGCAGCACGAGAAAAACTTATATTTATAATTTCAGCAATGGCGTCTTTTTGTCTTTCGGTTAATAACATTTAGCCCCCTTTTTCAATTGATGTGATTAAGTTTTGAATTTCGTTTTCATTAAAAGGTTTGTTGATGAAATAAGAAGCACCACTTTCCAGGGCTAATTTTTTTGTAATCTCCTGCAAATCTGCTGTTGCAATTATCACTTTTGAATTTGGGTCTAATTCTTTAATACTTTTAAGCACTTCCAATCCAGGAATGTCAGGCATGTTTAAGTCGAGAAAAACTAAATCTGGTTTTTCAATTGAAAAAATTTCTATGGCAGAAAGTCCGTCCTTTGCTTCTATTATTTGTCTATTTTCACCAGATATTATTTTGGTTAAAATTCTTCTTGAAAGTGATGAGTCATCTACTATTAGAATTTTCATTTTTAACAACCTCAATTAGTTTTTGAACAAGTTCATAGAGTGGGACTTGCATATCACTTAAACCTGCATCGTATACAGCCTTCGGCATACCATATACAATGGCAGTTGATTCTGCTTCAGTAAGTACAAAACCACCGTTTTTCTTTATCTCTGTGCATCCTTTCAATCCATCGTCACCCATTCCTGTCAATACAATTCCAATTAATTTTTCTTTGTAAACTTCAGCAGCTGAGGAGAACAGAACATCAATAGAAGGACGATGAGGAAGGTCTAATGGTTTGGAATCAGTTTTTGTGTAAACATTTCCGTCACTTCTTCTTTCAACTAAAAGATGTTTGCCAGCTTTGGCTAAGTAAACAGTGCCTGGTTTAACTAACTCATCACCTTGAGCTTCAATTACATTTAAATTCGAAAGTTCATTAAGTTTTTCTGCAAAAAGTTTTGTGTAACCTTCGGGCATGTGAAGAACAATCAAAACTGGTATTGGAAAATCACTTGGTAGGAGTGGAATAATACTTCTCAAAGCTTGAGGTCCACCAGTTGATACACCAATAACTACTGCTTCCTTGGTTGTTGTTATTTTTTCTACTTCAATCTTCTTTTCGGGCTTAGTGATTTGATTTAAAAGTTTTGATAGATCAATTAAAGAAGCTGCTTTAACTTTTTGAGTGATTTCTTCAGTAATTTCAAAAATTTTTTCAGTGGCTAAAGCTGTGGGTTTTTGAATAAAATCAACTGCTCCAGAGTCTAATGCTTTCATTGCAAGTTCACCAGTTTCAGAAGCAATACTACATACAACAATAGGTATTGGTTTTTTCTTCATTTGTTCTTCAATAAAAGTTATACCATCCATTTCAGGCATAATCAAATCAAGTGTAATTACATCAGGATTTAATTCTTCAACTTTTTCGAGAGCTTCACGACCATTTGACGCTGTACCAACTACTTCGATGAAAGGACTTCTTTGAAGAATTTGAGTTAAAACTTTGCGAATGTAAGCTGAGTCATCAACAACAAGAACTCGAATGATTTTTTCTTGAGGCATATTTCAGCTCCTATTTTTTTTGATAAAGAAAAACCCCATCTATTTCGGTTAGTTCGAATTTGGTATGATATTTTATCAACGACTCTGAAATACCTATAAAAAGATAAGATTGATTGGTCATTCGTGAATAGAGATTATCTATAAAATTCTTTATTACTGCGTCAGAAAAATAAATCATAACATTCTTTACGAATATAATATTTGATAAATAAAGAAACGGAAGTTCATTGAAGTCTAAAATATTTTTTACTGAAAAGTCAACTTTTTCAAGGATATCATTTTTTATTTTATAAAGGTTGCCTTCTTTTGTAAAGTATTTTTCTCTTAGTTCGAGAGGGAAAGCACGAAAGGAGCGTTCTCGGAAAAGTCCTTGTTTAGCTTTTTCAATTGAGTATGGGTTTAAATCAGTTGCAAAAATTTTTATCGGATATTTTTCGAAGTATCCAGCTTCGTTGATAGCGATTGCAATTGAAAGAGGTTCTTCGCCAGTGCTGCAAGCACCACTCCAAATTCTTAAAGGAATTTGGGGAAATTTTTGAAAGTAATCGGGGATTATTCTTTCGACTAAAACTTTGAGATGAGGATATTCTCTGTAAAAATAAGTTTCGTTGATTGTTATTGCGTTGATTAATTCTTTCCATTCATTTGAATCGTCTTCGTATTTAAGTTTGTAGTAGTAATCAAGAAAACTTGTAAGATTGTTTTCAATCAAGCGTGGTGCGATTTTATCGGCAAGGTATTCAGCTTTTCCATTGTCAAAATAAATTCCTGTCTTTAATTGTATTAAGTCCCTTAATAGTTCAAAGGAACTTGTTGTAAAACCTAAGGATTCTGAAATTGTTGACATGGAATTAGCTCAATTTTTCTAAAAAGTTTTGAGCTGTAATTCTTACTTGTTCATTACTATCATTTTTTGATAAGTAATTAATCTTCTTTATAGCTTCTCGAGAGCCTAATCTTTTCAAAGAATTAATTGCATAAACTCTCACAATCGCATTTTCATCATCTAAGGATTGGATGATTAGATTTGTAGCTTCTTCGTTTCTCATTAAAGTTAACGCTTCGATTAAAGCTAAACGGACTGGTATTGCTTCTTCGTTTAGTGATTTTTCGAAAATGTAAAGTAGTTTGGGATTCTGTTTCGCAAGTTGTTCAATACACAATTCTCTGATTTCGAAATTTTTTGTTAAATCAATTAATGCTCTAACCGATTGCTCGGATTGAAATTCACCTAAGGCTACTATTGCTTGTTTTTTAATCTCTTCATCTGTTTCTTTCAATGTGAAGTATTTAATGATTTCAATTGTAGAATCAAATTTGAGTTTTTTAATTGACTCGAGAGATTTCAATCTCATTTTTGAAGATGCAGAGCTTAATAATTCAATTAATGGTTGAACAGAATTTGGTGATTTTATATTGCCTAAGGCTTCTATAGCAGCAAGTGAAACATCAGGATTTTCATGATTGATGAAATTAGTAATTGTTGATATTGCATTTTCACTTCCTAATTCGCCAAGAGCAATTAGTGCTGAAATAATAACAGGAATAGTTTTTTCGTTCTCCAGAAGATTGATAAGATAATTTGAAGCAGGAGTATATCGTAGGAATTGAATAGCTCTGATTGCGTTTACTCTTACCCAAAAATTTTCATCACTTAATGCTTCGATTATCAATTCATAAATTTTGTTGTCTGGTACAAAAGTGAGCGATTTTACTGCAGCAATTCGACATTTAGGCGAGTCTTTTTGTAGTGCATTTTCTAAAATGTCAATTATTCCTTTGGCTTCAAAAATTCCAATATTTTCAAGAGCAGTAGCTCTAATATTTTCATTTTCATGCGAACAAAGTTCAATCATTCGGTCAGTACAATTAGTGAAACCAAAGTAACCAGCAATTCTTATTGCTGAGTCAAGTTCGTTATAATTTTCACTGTACAGCAATTTGTGAATGTCTTTGCTCATATTTGGATGACCAATCGAGTTAAGTGCAGCAATTGCTGAGCGTCTCACTACAGGAGAAGGATGTTTTAACAATTCTAAAATTTTGTGATAAGCATCAGCGGAACCAATTCGTGCAAGAGAGTTTAATGTAGTTACTAAAATTTCTTCATCTTCATCGTCTAAATAATTTTTCAAAACACTTACAATCTCTGGTGAAGAAAAATTACCAGCAACTTTCAACATTTCAATTTTTGAATCGAAGTCTAATTGATCAATTTTTTCGAATAATAATTTTGCAGCATTATCTTCTCGTATGAGAAGTGCTTTAACAATTATTTTCCTTAAAGTAGAATCTTTTAGGTAATTAAAAATGGATTTTAGGATTTCTTCATTTCCGATTAAAGTTAGAAGTTGAATTAAGTAAATGAATTTGGGATGTTTTTGATTATGAAGTGCATCTAAAAGATTTTTGATTGATGATTGATCTAAGTAATGATTAATTGTAGATAAAATATATTTTCCTTCACCAAATTGTTTTTCATATCTGTTGTAGATACAAATGAGTGCTTCAGCAATATCAAAAATATTTGGTGGAGAGTTTTTTAAAAGTTCAATTAATTGCGGAACTGCTGAGTCGTCACCAATATCACGTAAAATTTCTATTAAGAGGGGATGAAAAACATCTCGATTAATTAACTTATGAGTATGAATAAGAATTATTTTCTCGCCCATATTTTTAAGTGCATCAATGGCTGCGAAGGAAAGAAAAAAATCTTCCTTTAGAGCAATATCAATTAATTTATCAACTGCATCATAAGCTTTTAATTTTCCAAGCGACTCAATTGCGTGATAGACCACATTTTGATTAGGATCGTTAAGTGCTTCTATTAGTATTGGTATTGCTTTTTTATCTTTAACTTCACCTAAGGTTTGTGCAGCATAAATTCTCAAATCTTTATCGTGAGATTTAATTAAATCGTGCAAAGTATCTGTAACTTTTTCAGTATGACCGAGCAGTACCTGCAAAGCTGAATTTAATATGTTAAGATTTTTGTGACTGTTTTTAATCTTGATTAAAATTTCTTCAAGAATTTCAGAAGATGAATGCTTTAAAATTTCAACTGCTTCTTTTCTTACTCGCCAATCTTCGTTTTGGAGATTTTCGATTAATTGATTTTTTTCGTGTGCTTCTAATTTGTTGACTTTTTTTGGGGAAGTTAATGCATCATCTTTTTCACGAATGTGAGTTACATCTTTAATCGTTGTGATTGTACCAACAATCCTTGTTCCGTCAAACAAAGGTGAAATTGAGGCAGATTGAAGCATCCATTCAAATTGAGAATTCATATTCAATGGTTTGAACTTTAACAAGTAATTATGAAATACACTTGAAATGAATTCAACCTGACCAGTTTCAATCACATTTCTATACTTTTTATCTAATTTGTTATTGACGATTTCGGGGAAAATTTCGAAAAGATTTTTGCCTTTTATCTTTTCTTCTGGAATACCAGAGAAAACTTCCATGACCGAATTCCAAGAAAGAATATTGAATTCTGTATCGGTTGTGAAAATTCCAATTAAAGCATTTAAGCTATTGTTTTCATTCATTCATTTCCCCGATGATTTTGAGACTATTTAAAATATTTTCAGTTTATTTTCCAATCAAAGAGTCTAAATCCATTGCTGTTTTCAAATTGTTGTCAGATATATTTTGAAGTCGTTTGATGATATTAGTAATGCTTTCGCTTATGAGTAAATGTTCTCTATTTGCCACAGCAATTTTGTTGATTTGTGTGGAGATTGATGAGATAGCAGTATTAATATCTTTCATTGCTTTGCTTTGTTCGTTTAATCCTTGAGAAGTTTGCATTGCTCGTTTGTTTATATCATCAACTGATTGGGCTATGGTGTTAACTGCTTTCGATTGTTCTACCATTGCTCTGGAAATAGAATTTATCATAGTCGAAAGTCTTTTGATTTCATTTGCAACTTGTTCTGCAGCAGTTATTTGTTCCTTAACTGCTTTGGAAGTTTGATTAGAACTTTTTCTCATGATTTCAAGTGCTTGAGTTATTTGAAGAGTAGCAGTCTTTTGCTCATGAGTAGAATTTCTAATTTGAGCAGAGAGCTGTTTTGTATTTTGAGATGCTTTGATTATTTCTCGTGCTGCTTTTGATTGTTCATTCATGGCAATTTCAACTTGTGAAGATATTTTCTTCATCTGGTTAACATTCTTCTCAATTTCTTTCGAAGTCTTAACTTGTTCTGATGTTGCAGTAGAAACTTGTTTAATTTGTGGAACAATGTTGTTAATCTGATTAATAATCTCTCTGGTAGCAGCGACTTGCTCTTCAGTTGCTTTGGCTACTTGATTGAATATTTGACTACTTTCATTAACTCGTGTAGAGATTTTGTTTAATCCGACGAGACTTACTTCGGCGAGTTGTGAACCTTCTTCGGCAATTTTTACTCCTTCGTTGGTTGTGTTCACAGCTTCCTCTGCAACTATCTGAAGGCTTTCTACTATGTTAGCAATATCACCTGCTGAAACGGCAGCTCGATCAGCTAAGTTGCGAATTTCTTCGGCTACAACCGCAAAACCTCTTCCTGCTTCACCAGCTCTTGCTGCTTCAATTGAGGCATTTAATGAAAGGAGATTTGTCCTTTCAGAGATTAAGTTGATTGTGTCTACTATCTTTCCAATCTCTTTACTCTTTTGACTCATTTCTTTGATAACATTCGAAATTTTTTCCATTGAGTCTTTTAACTTTAATAGTCCATTCACACTTCGTTGTATTAGCGAGATGTTTTCTTCTGTATCTTTTAACATTTTCACAGAAATTTCATCAGCATGTTTAGTAAGGTTCAAGACTGAAGTAGCAGTTTTATCAAGTTGTTGAGATGATGTAGCAATTGACATACTGGATTGATTAATTGATTCGATGTTACCTGCAACACCTTCGATGGAATGAATCATTTCGATAATTGATGAAGCAACTTGCTCAATAATTGAATTCAGATTTTCTGTAGTTGCTGTAACTTCTTCAATTGATGTGCCCATTTGGTTTATAGAAGCTGCGGTTTGTTCTGCTGCAGAAAGTAAATCATCTGCATTGTTGCTAATTGAAGTGATTGAGCGTGAGACTTCTTCGATTGCCGATGCTGTCTCACTAATGGAAGTTACAAGTTCATCAGTATCTTCACCTACTTTTTTGAAGGAGCTTGTGAGTTCGATAGTTGCATTTGCCACTTCTTCAGATGAAGACGCCATTTCTTGCGTTAAACCAGTGACTGAATCAATAGAAGATGCTGTTTCTTTTGTAGAAGTGGAAATTTCTTCAATAGAAACTTTCAGCTTTTCTGTGTTCTCTGTTAACTCTTCTATTGAGGCGGTTACTTCGTTAGAACTTGAAACAATTTCAATGGATGAATTGGAAATTGATTCTGCCTGTTCAGCAGTATTCTTCAAAGAAATTACCAGCTCGTTGTTTTTATCTGTTAATTCTTTTAAGGCAGAATTTTGCAGTGAGACTCCATCTTTAAGATTTTCTACAATCTTAATGTAACTTGAGTCAATTAAATTTTTACTTTCTTTTATTTTTGCAGGTCGACCTCTTTTGGACTTCACTGCTTCGGGTTGAGCATTGTTGATTTGTTTTTCGTCGTTCATTTTTTAATCTCCTTATTTTCTAAAACTTGTTGTGTTTGTTCTGAAAGGTTTAACAGTGCTTCGATATTCAAAATCAAAATTGATTTATTTTGTAATGAAACATAACCACTCAAAAACTTATCGCTCAAAGTCTTCAAGATATCTGGAACTGGTTGAATGGAGTTATCTTCAAAGACAACGAATTCTCTTGCTGAATCGACAATCAAACCAATTTCTCTTTCTTCTGCTTTTAATACGATAAGGCGAGTTTTCAAATCATAATCTTTTGCTGGAAATCCAAATCTTTTTCTCAGATTAATTACTGGAATAACTTTACCTCTGATGAAAACAACACCTTCGACAAATTCAGGTGCATTTGGAACTGGTGTTATTGATTCAACCATTTCCATTTGTTTGACATAACTGCTTTTGATTGCGTAAACTGTTCCGTGTAACTCAAAGAGTATATAACTATTTGAAAGGTCACCGAGTTGTTTCATTTACTCACCTCATGAAATTTTTTTGTTTTTGCTAAGAAGGAATTAACGAGCCCAAATCCATCAATAATCAAAACAGCTTTTCCATCACCAAGTTCAGTTGCACCAAATATTGCATCTACTTTAATCAATGGATCGTTCAATGCTCGCACTACTATTTCTTGCTTTGTTCTTATTCTATCTGCTGCTAATCCCACTTTTCCGAAATTTGTCTCAATCACTATCACCACAAAACGATTTGAATTTTTTCCAAAAGAGTTAATGTTAAAGTATTCTCTTAGAAAAATTATTGGTAGAATCTCATCTCGATATTCGATAAAGTGGAATCCTTCGGAGATTTTAATTTTTGATTTTTCTACATCAACAACTTCAGAAATACTTGGTTGAGGAATTGCAAAAAGTTGACCTCCAACTTCAATTATAATTGCATCTACAATTGCTAAAGTTAGTGGTAGAGAAATAATAAACTTTGTACCTTTTCCAGTTTCAGTTAGAAGTTCAATTCTTCCACCTAACTCATCAACTACTTGTTTCACTGAAGTCATTCCCACACCTCTTCCACTTGCAAGGTCAGCTTCGTTTTTTGTAGAAAATCCTGGAGAACAGATGATATTTAACAATTCTGTCTCTGAAATTTCTTTGTTTGATTTTACTAATCCCAATTGAAATGCTTTTTCAACAACTTTCTTTTTATCTATACCTCGACCATCGTCAGAAATTTCAATTACAACAGAATTGCCTGCAGCCTTTGCAGAGATTGAAATTTTACCTGTTGGTGATTTTCCAATTTTTTTTCTTTCTTCGGAGCTTTCAATTCCATGACTAACACTATTTCGAACAAGATGTAAGAGTGGGTCAAACATTTTCTCTACGACGAATTTGTCAATTTCAGTATCACCTCCACTTAATTCAAGTTCAATTGATTTCTGACTCTGTCTCACTAAATCATGTATAACAAATCTCATTCGTTCAAATAACTCGCCAATTGGAACTAAGCGAGTTCGCATTATTCCATCCCTTAAATCTCTAATTTTTCTCTCGAGGTTTGAGTTGATTTCGGAAAGTGTTCGGTAGACATCTTTATCAAGTTTATTTACAAAATTTCTTAATGATAAGGAAAGTTTAGAGCGCATAATCACAAGGTCACCAAGCATGTTAATCAGTTCGTCTATTTTGTTTAGTTCAATTTTTACAACATTGGAAACAGAAAATTTTTGGTAATCTGAAATACTGGATGAAGGAGTGGTTTCTTGTTTGATGGATTTAGGTTCAGGAGAGTAGTATCGAGTGAAATTTATTTTTGCCTCATTTAAAAATTCATTTTCTTCCAATTCTTTTTCGGATGCAACGATTAATTCAAAGTAAACCGCTCCTTTTTCATCTTTTAGTGGAGAAGATTTTATTATTTCACATTCCTGCGAGAGAATTTCACGAACTTTGTTGATGTTAATTCCCTTAGCAAATAATTCAGGAGAGGGGAAAAATTTTAATGAATAGATAAATTTGTTTGTGTTGAGATAATTCTTAATTAATTCTGATAACTCACTTGAAATTTGTATAAAAGTTTTTTCATCTTTTTTTTCTGAGATTGGACTTTCATCGCACAATTTCATTAGTTCATTTATTAAGTTATCAATCTCTTTTTGAAGATTTTCAATTTGTTCGAGTTTATTTTCTTTGTAGAGAACTAAAAGTGTTTCTAAAATTTTAATTGACTTATAGATAAAATCAATTCCTTCAGATTTGAGCAACAAACCTTTTTCAATCAAGCATTTGATGTAATGTTCAACTGAGTGAGAGATATTTTGAATTTGAGGCATACCGACCATTCCACTTATTCCTTTAATTGTGTGGAATGGTATTAAAAGGTTGTTGAGAATTTTTTTGTCTATATTCGTTTTGTTGACAAATTTCTCGAGCTTGATTATTTCACTTTTAATCTTCTGAAGATTCTCATCAATTTCCAGAAAGGCGTCTTCGGCAAATTCATTGAAATATTTTCGTTCTTGATTATCCATTGCTATGTCCTTTCAAAAACTTTTCTAAGATTTGAGAGCAAATCATTTGGTTGAAAAGGTTTTGTCATGTACAAATCTGCTCCTAATTGAAGTGCTTCGTTTCGACTTTCGTCATCAGTTCGAGTTGTAAGAATGATAACTTTAACATTTTTGTAGAGTTCGTGCGATTTAATGAATTTCAATACTTCCATGCCTTGAACATCGGGCATATTCAGGTCAAGAATTACAGCATCAATTTCTGTAAGAGCTAATTTTTCAATTGCTTCAAGTCCATTTTGCGCTTCATAGAAAATCGAATTTGGAAAAGCTTTCAACGAAGCAATTACCATTTTTCTAAGAGTAGGGGAGTCATCAACAACTAAAATATTTTTGGTCTTCTCTTCCATAAATTGTTTCCCTGAGTTTTTAGTTGAAAAATCGTTTTCAAGTAAGTCCAAAATCTTTTGCATCTCAATACTTTTATCAAAGAAGTGCTCCACATCCAACTCGAAAGCTCGTTGACGAAATTGTTTGTAAGGATAATTGGTTAAGATGATTTTTGTTGTGTTTGTGAGTTTATTTTTTGTTTGTTCAATTAATTCAAGTCCATTTCCATCGGGCAGAGCTAAATCAAGTATCAATATGTCTGGTGGTTGAGTGTTAATAATCTTAACTGCTTCACTAAGATTTTCTGCATCGTAAAATTTTAATGATTTGAAACGAGCAGAAATCATGTTTTTGATTTGTTCCCTAATTTGTTTTGAGTCATCTACGATTAAAACGATTTTTCCTTCCATTTCAACTAAAATATCTTTAGAAAAAATTTAATTGTAAATCAGACTGGAGCTGAAAAAGTTTTAGGACTTTTTTCCTTTTTTGTCAGAAGATTCTGAAGGGGAATATCAAAAATTTATTTGCTTGATTGGTTGAAATTGAATTTAGGATTTAATCTGACTATTGCGCAATTATCACTTTTATGATTTTCTTGAACTTACCATAAGTTAATTCAAAGAAGTAAACTCCACTTGAAAGATTTAATTTGTTTGAATGGAATTTTATTTCGTAACTACCTGATGTTTTTGTTTCATTTACAACTTCACCAATTTCTTGACCAAGTATGTTGTAAATTTTAATTGATAATTTATTGAAAGTGATTATTTGATTTGTAGCTTCATCAAAATATTCAGGTAAATCAAATTTGAGATATGTGTAGCTTGAAAATGGATTGGGATAATTTTGATAAAATTTTACTTCGCTGCTTGAAATTGTTTGTGTTGTATCTCGATCTTTTAGGTTAATCAAATTAATTTTTCCATTTCTGCAATATTCCAATGCTCTCGATTTCAAGTGCCCACCATCAGAAAATTGTGTTGTCATTTGTGGAATTCCTGCACCAAAGAGCAATGCAATTATTCCAGATTTTGCTATATCAACTGGATAATCGAAAATGTAATCGAGACGATTATCTGCATATTGATTTGGAATATTTGGAAGCAATTCATTTCCAATTGGAATTTGCCATAGAACGATTTTCTTTTTCGTAAAATTCGAAAGATAATTTGTGAACATTAAAACTCGAGCAAAGTTAGGAACAGAAGTATTTTTCTTATCCCACCAAACTTCATCAAAACCTGCATCACGATCAGACCAATCCATGAATATCAAATCAAAATCGTTGCTTAGTTGTAGAAGAAAGTTTGCTGTATTTCTTGCAAGAGTTTCGATATCAAGAATTTTTTCTTCATTATCTTTGAGGCTTACAATATTTCCCCAAAGTGATGCGTGAAATGCAATTAATCCTTTACTACCGCAATGTTCTCTAACCAAATCAATCATTCTTTGATGCATACCAATTAAATTGTTCTGATACTTCGCATCACCAACAAAAGCTGGAATTTGAGAAGGAGTTTTGTTTTCGTTAATGCATCTTTGTTGAAGATAACCAAGCATATCAGGTTCAATGTGAAAAATAACTTTCTGTGCAAAACTTCTTTTCGCTTCATCGCACATTTGAATAAATCTCTTCCAAAATTCTGTCATAATATTTGGATTATTAATTGCACAGAGAATTTTATCATATTCACTTCCACTACAACCAAGTTCATTTGGAGTTGTTTGAAATAAATAAAGAGGAATTACTGGAATGTATCCACGACGATAAGCATCATCGCAAAATCTTTTGATAAACTCGTAATACCAATTCCACCATCCCCATGTTATGTATTGATAGCCCATATCCCAACATTCGTTTCCGTTGTTTGTTTGCCAAGAAAGATTTGAAGTCGTGGTTGCAGTTCCAATGGAAAGATATTTTGGTAAGCCAATTGGGATTTGGATGGAATCAAATTTCATTACTCCTACCCAAATTTCCTGAAATGCTTTTCTTCCCGATTTATCTTCAACAGAAATTAAAATTCTTTTTTCACCAATAGATGAGTTTGATGGAAATTGTATTTCACTCGAAAAAATTCCTTCAAATGAGTTTGAATTATTCGATTGATTGATTTGAATCAATTTGATTTTTAATCCCTTTACAATTTCGTTTAAGTCAGCATAAACATCTTTTATGTCGTTAATCCCTTCACTATCAAAGACTTTTGCTTGAATTTTGATTTTATCATTGGGATAAAAATTATAACTCGAAAGATTTGTTTCTAAAATTTTTGGATTACCTGAAATTGAAGTAAGATAAATATGGTCAATGAAAAATTCGTTTTGACTGCTACCTTTGTTTTCTTGAAAGAGAAGTGAAACGATATAAAAATTTCCATTCATTAATTGAGAGAGAGGAATTTTGACTTCTTTCCATTTATTTGCTTCGACTTGAATAAAATCAGATGAAGATTTTCCGTCAGAAAAATTTTTTCCGTCATAAGAAACTTTAATCCAAAATGATTGTCCACTTCCACTTCCACCATTAATCCAAAATACGAGTGTATCGTAACCAGAAACATTTAAGTTTGCCAAGAAAAGAACAAAACCAGCATATCCAGATTTGAATTTAATCGAGATAGAATTTGAACCTGAATATTTTTGATTAGTGTTTTTAAGATTGAATTCTGTATTCCATGAATGATTTGCATGCCAATTTCGTTTTGCAAGTGTATCAGTATAAATAAAAAATGGTTGTGAGTGAAGCTGATGTATAATCAAAACAAAAATGATTGATAGAAATTTCTTCATAACTTATTAATTATTTTTAACTTAAGTTTGACAAAATAATTTATGAATTCAAGATGATAGTAAAAAAAGATTTCGAATTAATTCAGAATTACTTGAGTGATGCATCCAATTATAAAAGCACAAATTGTGATGCTCTTTACATTCCCGAAACTTATGATGAATTGATTGAACTTGTTGAGTGGGCAAATCAAAATAAAATTCCATTAACTATCTCAGGTGCTGGAACAGGTTTGGTTGGTGGAAGAGTTCCACTTGAAGGTGTGATTGTATCTCTCGAAAAGTTCAACAAGATTTTAGAATTAAATCAAGAACAAAAAACTTTGCGTGTTCAATGCTTTGTTACATTAAATGAAATTCAAAATTTTTTAAGAGAATACAATCTTTTCTATCCGCCTGACCCGACTGAAAAAAATTGTTCTATTGGTGGAACAATTGCAACAAATGCTTCTGGTGCAAGGACATTAAAATATGGTTCTACTCGAAAGTGGATTAATTCACTCAAAATTCTTTTACCTAATGGAGAAATGTTTGAACTTAAGAGAGATGAAATATTTGCAGAAGGATTGAGTTTTAATTTTCAAACAAACTCTGGAAAGATTTATTCGTTCAAGCTTCCAGATTTTCAGATGCCAAAGGTAAAAAACGCAGCAGGATATTTTATTCATCCTGATATGGATTTGATAGATTTATTTATTGGTTCTGAAGGAACACTTGGAATAATTTTGGAAGCAGAATTAAAAGTCATTGAACAACCTAAGGATTTGTTATCGTTAGTAATTTTCTTTGAGAATTTTGATAATCTTTATGATTTTGTTTCAATTTCAAGAGATAAGAACAAAGGGAAAGAATATTCATTAATTAATCCGAGAGCTTTAGAATTTTTCGATAACAAAGCATTGGAGTTTCTTGCTTCCAAGTTTAATAAAGTTGCAAACAAAAAATTTGCTCTTTGGTTTGAGCAAGAAATTTATAATTCATCTTTTAATGATTTGAAAGATAAAATAATTGAACAGCTTTTTGAATTGATTTCCAAATGTAATGGGAATGTCGACGAGATATGGTTCGCTTTTAATGAGAAAGATGTAAATGAGATTAAGGATTTTCGTCACTCCATTTCTGCATTGGTGAATGAGTACATATCTAAAAATGATTTGAAAAAAGTTGGAACTGATATAGCTGTTCCTTCGAATTATTTCAAAGAGTTTTATAGATATTGCTGTGCTAAGTGCGAAGAGAAATTAATCAATTATGTTGGTTACGGACACATTGGAAATGACCATTTGCATTTTAATATGCTTCCATCGGACAAAATGCAAAACGAGTTAGCACAAAAACTTTATCGTGATTTTTGTATTAAAGCAATTGAGATGGGCGGGACAATCTCAGCTGAACATGGAATTGGAAAATTAAAGCGTGCTTATTTTGAATTGATGTATACTGAAAATGTTTTGAATGATATGTTTAAGATAAAAAAATACTTCGATCCAAATTTGATTTTAAATCGTGGAAATATTTTTCCAGATAGATTTTATGATGTGTAGTGAATTTTAATCAGACGCATATCATCATGTCTTGATGATTAACTCTTTGTTAAATTAATCCATTCCTTAACTTGTTATCAAAATTTTCTTAGTAGCGGTAAAATTAAATCTCGAAAGTTTTTTGTTGATATAGGGCTTGTATTGTTTAATTCACATGCTCTTTAATAATCATTCCAAAATATTTCGAAGTGATTTTTGAATGAAAATATTTTTTTGGAATTTTCAATTGATTGTAGGGACAGGGCTTGCCCTGTCCATTTTTCAGATTTACAAAAATGCGTCAAAAAAAATTCAGTTATGTTTTTTT